>DBBL01000131.1:0-21815 GCA_002292185.1 Akkermansiaceae bacterium UBA985
CGACGCTTGTGAGTCAATTCCGCCAGAGGGTTAGTCTGGTCCATGAACTGAGACAGCTGCGAACGACCAAAGAAGTCACGAATAACAGCACTGAGTGCCTTCGGGTTGATGAGCTTCTGTGGTGTCATGCCCTCCAAGTTCACATCAAAGAGAGTCATACGCTCTTTGACGAGACGCTCTGTGCGAGCAAGTCCGACGCGGCACTGGTTGCCGAGTAGTTCGCCAACAGCGCGCACACGACGTGAACCAAGGTGGTCAATATCATCAAGTACACCCTCACCTTTTTTCAGGCGGAGGAGATACTTCACAGCACCAAGGAAATCCTCGGGCACCATGACTCGCACTTTAGGATCAACATCAAGCTTGAGCTTTTGGTTGATTTTGTAGCGTCCTACACGGGTCAAATCATAACGCTTCTCGTCAAAGAAAAGACGCTCCAACAAGGCCTTAGAGTTGGTAACGGTTGGTGGATCACCAGGGCGAAGCTTACGGTAGATGTCCTTCAGTGCGGACTCTTCGTCGTGAGCAGGGTCTTTCTTCAAAGACTTCAGAAGAATTTCATCTTCACGGGAATCAATAACGTCGACGGTCTTGTAACCAAGCTCGATGAGCTGGTTCACATTACCAATCGTCATAGGCTCGTAGGCCTTCACAATGACGATTTCATCGTCAAGAATGTCTTCGAAAGTTACTTTCTGAGCGAGCTCTTCTTCGTCGTTTTCTTTAACGATCTTCTTCAAGTCGAGCTTCTCGATGTTGTAAAAGTGCTCACAGAGATCACGATCCGTAGGCCAGCCCATGGCGCGTAGAAAGGTGGTAGCGAGGAACTTACGACGGCGACGGCGTCTATCGAGGTAGACGTAAAGCAGGTCGTTGGTGTCAAATTGGGTTTCCAACCATGAACCGCGGTCTGGAATAATTCTAAAGGAGTTGAGAGTCTTACCGTTGAGGTGGGTAGATGTCTCAAAGCAGATGCCGGGGGAACGGTGAAGCTGAGAAACAATCACGCGCTCCGCGCCGTTGATAACAAAAGTGCCACGGCGAGTCATCATTGGCATTTCGCCCATGTAAACACGCTCTTTTTTGGTGCCACTTTCATCCTTAAGCTTGAAAGTTACATAGAGACCAGCGCTGAAAGTTTCGCCGGTCTGGAGGGACTCGAGGGCAGTCGCTTTAGGCTCCTCGATATCGTATGAAATAAATTCTAAGGTGATTGCCTCATCATAACTTTTGATGGGGAAAATCTCGCGAAACACTGCCTGTAGGCCAGAGTCATCACGCTGTGATGCAGCTATATCTCTCTGGAGAAAATCCTCATAGGATTTACTTTGAACCTCGATCAAGTTTGGGGGTTCGATGACTTCCTCAATTGTTCCGTAGTAGCGTCGTTCTGCCATAATATTTAGTGGGTGTGAGCTTTGGTAAGCTGAATGCTGATTGCTTTGGGGCTGTTAACTCAAATGGAGGCGGCTGTAATGGTCTTAAAATCACGCTGGGGCATGCGGTATTTCAAGCGTCCTACTGTAGGCAGATGTGCCCGCACTGTTTCCAGTCCGGGCGATGATGCATACACTTGTCGTCTCAAGTTGGGTTGGGATGGGATGGGATTAATTACCTGGGAACGTCTTCCCCGGTGATTGTAGTAATGTTAAAAGAAACCGTAGTTTCTTGTGGGTAAGTATGACTGACTTGTGTGTGGTGCTTGGACCGTAGTGGCCTAGGGGCACCACACACAAAGAAAGTCTATTTTGCGCAGAACTGGAATGTTCTACTAAAACTCAAGTATTACTACTTGAGCTCAACCTTGGCACCAGCTTCTTCAAGCTTGGCCTTGGCTGCTTCTGCGTCATCCTTGGATGCTGCCTCGAGGACGGGAGTGGGAGCACTCTCGACCAGTTTCTTGGCATCAGCAAGACCGAGTCCGCTAGCAACTTCGCGCACTGCCTTAATGACAGCGATCTTGTTACCACCGGCTTCAGCGAGCACGACGTCGAATTCAGTTTTTTCCTCAGCAGCTTCAGCAGCAGCAGCAGGTGCAGCAGCGGCAGCAGCAGGAGCGGCGGCGGAAACGCCCCACTCTTCTTCGAGGGATTTTACAAGCTCAGCGGCTTCAAGCACGGTGAGTTTGCCCAGTTCTTCAGCTATTTTTGTTAAGTCAGCCATTTTATTTTTCTCCTTTGTTGGTTACGTCGCGCCCGGAGCTTCCGGACATTTCAGCTCTTATGCCTAAGATCCGACGTGGGAACCTTTTTTTTATCAGGCGCTTCCCTGGAGAGGGATACGCCATCCGTTCAGATTGTTATTAGCCTTCGTGTTTGGCTTTGATGACACGTGCCAGCGATGCTGCGGGCTCGTTGAGGGTGCGGACCAGCTGTGAAGCAGGTGCATTGATGGTGCCAAGAAGTGTTGCAAGCAGCACTTCGCGTGATGGCAGGTCGGCAAGTGCCTCGATCTGCGCTGCATCAAGGATGTCGCCATCGAGGATACCCGTTTTCACTTCAGGCTTCTTGAACTCCTTGACGAAGTTCTTGATCGTCTTGGCGGCACCGCAGACATCTGACTCGCCAGTGACGAATGCAGTTTGTCCAAGCAAGTGCTCACTGATGTCAGGCAGCTCGGCATTGGCAATCGCCTTGCGCATGTAGGTGTTCTTAGCAACGTGGCACTCGGAACCGTTTTCCGTGAGGCGGGTGCGCAGTTCGTCGAATTCAGGCACAGTCATACCAGTGTAATCAACTACCAGCACAAAAGGTGATGAGTTGACGCGTTCGAAAAGCTCATCGATGATGTATTTTTTATCAGGATTCATAGTCTTGTCTCTCCTTGGTTATTATGGGTTAACGACGTAGAGGGATGATTCGAGGGCTACACCGGGGCACATACTGGCACTGATGGTAACATTCTCGATATAGTTGCCTTTCGCCGTTGCTGGCTTGGCTTTGATCACACTCTCAAGAAGAGCTGTGGTGTTTTCAGTGAGTTGATCATCACTGAAAGAGGTCTTGCCGATTGCAGCAGAAACGTTGCCGTTTTTGTCGAGCTTATAGTCAATACGTCCAGCCTTAACCGCGTTAACAGCAGCAGCTGTATCTTCAGTTACGGTACCCGTTTTTGGGTTAGGCATAAGACCACGTGGTCCGAGCACGCGGGCAATCTTACGAACCTCCAACATGGCGTCGGGAGTTGCGATAGCAGCGTCAAAATCTGTGTATCCTTCTTGGACCTTCTTGATCAAGTCTGCCATACCGACTTCATCGGCGCCTGCTGCTTCCGCAGCCTTGGCAGCATCACCTGAGGCGAATACGACAACGCGCACGCTTTTACCTGTGCCGTGTGGAAGCGCAACAGATCCGCGGACCATTTGCTCACTCTTGCGAGGATCGATTCCAAGTTTAAATGATAGTGTGACTGTCGGGTCAAACTTAGGTGCAGGGAACTTCTTGAGGAGTTCCACCGCGTCTTTAAGGGCATACTGCTTGTCTTCTTCGACAAGTTCGGCCGCTTGCTGGTAGCGTTTACTTTTTTTGCTCATTGTTTTGTTTGCAGTGCTGGCGGAGTTTGGCGCTTATGAATGAGCGCTTTATTCCTCCTGCGGTTTTATTTTTCGTATCGAAAATTGTAGTGGCGAGGTTTTCTCAGAGGCACTTTACATGCCCTTGATCTCGAGACCCATCTGACGGGCGGTGCCCGCAAGGATCTTGGCTGCCTGCTCTGGATCGTTCGTATTGAGATCGACAATCTTAGCGCTGACTACTTCCATGAGTTGAGCCTTCGTGATGCTTCCGCATGACTCCTTGTTTGGCTCACCTGATCCGGAAGCAATTTTTGCTGCCTTCTTAAGAAGAACTGCGGCTGGTGGCTGCTTGGTGACAAACGTAAAGGATGCATCCTTGAAGACCGTAATCACGGTAGGCAGAAGATCGCCCGCTTGCTTCTGGGTAGCTGCGTTGAAATCCTTGCAGAACTGCATGATGTTCACGCCAGCCTGTCCGAGTGCTGGGCCCACGGGTGGTGACGGATTGGCTTGTCCTGCTTGAATTTGCAGCTTGAGAATTTGTTTAACTTCCTTGGCCATGGTGGTGTTGAATAATGGTTATTAGTTGATGGGAATAGATGAAATATATAACTCTTTAGGAGATGATATGTGGGTGGTCTTTAGGCGTTTTCTACCTGCCAAGATTCAAGCTCAACAGGGGTGGCACGTCCAAAAATAGTAACGGAAACGAGAAGCTTGCCCGTTTCGTGGTCAATTTGCTCGATAATGCCATTTTGCCCTTCAAAGGGTCCGTCACCGACCTTAACGGTGTCTCCGGTTTCAAAGGTGATGGCAGGGCGAACGCTTTCCTCGCGCTCTTTAATCTGACCAAGCATAGCGTCAACCTCACGCTGGCGCATAGGGATAGGCTTGCCTTTGGTGCCTGCAAAGCCAATGACGCCGTCCATTTCTTTGATGAAATACCAAACTTTATCGACAAGGTTTTGCTCACCATCAAAGAGCATCATGTTAACGATGATATATCCGGGGAAAAACTTGCGCTTGGTTTCTATTTTTTTGCCCTTGCGGTTTTCTTCAACGCGCTCTTGAGGGACAAGAACATCGAAGACAACGTCACCCAATTCCTCGGCTTCAACTTGGCGTTTAATACGATCGCGGACTTTCTGCTCCTGGCCGGAGAGAACGTGGACGACGTACCATTGCTTGCGTGCTTCTGGAATTACTGGCATGGCTGGTTGGTGGTAAAAAGTGTTGGTAAAGTGGTTGGAGGTAAGAGCAATGAGCGAAAAAAATCTCGCTTAGCCTGTTGGCCATGGCTCTGGGGGTCTGGGGGTCTGGGGGTCTGACTATTGTCCGAGGCTCGTAAGCATTCCGATAACCTTGGTGGCAATGACATCAAAAAGAGAAACAAAACCGGCAAGTAAGATCATCGCCACTAGCACAACCAGTGTAGAGTCTACGAGCTCCTTGTATTTCTGAAATCCTTTGACTTTGGGGTCATTATCCCACGGCCATGATGCCTTGCGGAGCTCGGCTTTGACTTCGTGGATAAAGGTTGCGCTTTTTCTGAACATACTGCTTGGATGGTTAACGGCCGAAATGAATTCTTACGGCTGTTGGGATAGATGAAATGTTTGGAGGTTTTTGGTGTTGTTGAAAAAAGCTGGCAGGGCAGACAGGACTCGAACCTGCAACTTTCGGTTTTGGAAACCGACGCTCTACCAATTGAACTACTGCCCTGTGATGTGTATTAGCTTTATTCTGGGTGCCCTAGTCTTTAGGCGACTGAGGGGCACCCCGGCATCAGATGACCGAGGTGCCCCTAAAAACCAGCCTTGGAGGTAGCTTCCCGGGGTGGGTAAGGCTACCAAGACCTAAGCATTAACTTAGTCGAGGATTTCACCCACGCGACCAGCACCAACGGTGCGACCACCTTCACGGATAGCGAAGCGCATAGTCTTCTCCATCGCAATAGGAGTGATCAAGTCAACCTCAAGTTCAACGTTGTCACCAGGCATAACCATCTCAACTCCGTCAGGAAGTTTGATGCTGCCGGTAACGTCTGTTGTACGGAAGTAGAACTGAGGACGATAGTTGCTGAAGAATGGAGTGTGGCGACCACCTTCGTCCTTGCTGAGAACATAAATCTCACCCTTGAACTTGGTGTGTGGCTTCACGCTGCCCTTCTTGGCGATAACCTGACCACGCTCAAGATCGTCTTTCTTAAGACCACGCATGAGGAGACCGACGTTATCGCCTGCACGACCTTCGTCGAGAAGCTTACGGAACATTTCGATGTCAGTGACGGTAGTAATTTGTGTGTCGCGGATACCCACGATCTCAACTTCTTCCATCTTCTTGACGATGCCACGCTCGATACGGCCAGTAGCAACGGTGCCACGACCTTCAATAGAGAACACGTCCTCGATAGGCATGAGGAAGTCTAGGTCAACTGGGCGCTCTGGCTCAGGAATGTATGTGTCAACAGCTTCCATGAGCTTGAGGATGTTTGCCTTTTGATCGGCATCACCTTCAAGGGCCTTAAGGGCAGAACCTTTGATAATTGGGATGTCATCACCGGGAAATTCGTAGGCGCTGAGGAGTTCGCGGATTTCCATTTCAACGAGCTCGAGGAGTTCCTCGTCGTCGACTTGGTCCGTCTTGTTCATGAATACAACAAGAGCAGGAACGCCAACCTGACGGGCGAGCAGGATGTGCTCACGGGTCTGAGGCATAGGGCCGTCTGCTGCTGATACCACAAGAATACCACCGTCCATCTGGGCAGCTCCGGTAATCATGTTTTTCACATAGTCCGCGTGACCTGGGCAGTCAACGTGTGCGTAGTGACGGTTTGCTGTTTCATACTCAACGTGTGCAGTAGAAATGGTGATACCGCGCTCACGCTCCTCGGGAGCGGCGTCGATGTCAGCATATGCTTTTGCCTCACCACCGCCTGCTTCGGCGAGAATAGTAGTGATAGCTGCTGTGAGAGTTGTTTTGCCGTGGTCAACGTGGCCAATTGTGCCGACGTTAACGTGAGGCTTGTTTCTTTCGAATGCTTCTTTAGCCATGGTGTTATGTTTTGTTGGTTACCCGGTGAGGGTTGCTGGTTTTTCTTAATAGTTTAGTTGCCCTGGGCTGGAGCTCTTGAGCGGATTTGAACCGCCGACCTCGTCCTTACCAAGGACGCGCTCTACCCCTGAGCTACAAGAGCATTTGCCCTCTGGACCTTCCATTGATTTCTCTTGAGATTTGCCGATTCAAAGCCTTAATTTACTGGCGATGGAGCGGCTCGTCTGGTCGAGCAATCTTTGGAAAGCGGGCGGCAAGCTACCAGAGAGTGGTCTACTGTCAAAAAAAATCTCTCCTATTTTGATCTTTTTTACTGATGTGGGCAATTTCGGCTGATTTGGCAGGTTTTGAAGCCGAATTCAGCAAGAATAAAGGCTGCCAGCCCATTTGGCCACAATCAGCCTCCTTTCCTTTGATCTATTGCCCTATGTGCTATTTTCTGTATGCTTCCATTTGTGCTTATCCTTGCTTCGGATCCTATCCTCACCTCAGCAGCCTCCAGTATAGAGCTGGGACCCATGTTGATGGGCATGCTTGGCGGTCTGGCACTTTTCCTCTTTGGCATAGACCGCATGTCGATGGCTCTGAAGCTCATTGCCGGTGACAGGCTTAGGCAAATCCTCTCTAAGCTGACAACCAACCGCTTCACGGGAGCCGCCGCGGGAGCTGCTGTTACCTCCATCATTCAGTCCTCATCTGTGACCACTGTGCTCGTTGTTGGGTTCATCTCCGCCGGCTTGATGAATCTGTCCCAGTCCATCGGTATTATTATGGGCGCTAATATCGGCACAACGATGACCGCTCAAATCATCGCCTTCAAAGTCACCCACTACGCCCTGCTCATCATCGCCGTCGGCTTTGCCTTATCCTTTTTCATCAAAAAAGAGCGTGCTCATCACTACGGCAAGATGATTATGGGGCTGGGACTTGTTTTTTACGGTATGCAGCTGATGAGCGACGGCGCCAAACCATTACAATCCTACGCACCCTTCATCGATTTGATGAAAAACATGAATGCCCCACTGTTGGGCATTGCTTTTGGCGCCGCCTTCACCGCCCTGGTTCAGAGCTCCTCAGCAACCACCGGGATTGTCATCGTGCTCGCCAGCCAGGGCCTTTTACCCCTAGATGCCGGTATCGCCCTCATTTTTGGAGCCAATATCGGCACCTGTTTCACGGCCTGGCTAGCCTCTATTGGCAAATCCATCGATGCCAAGCGCGCAGTGACCGTGCATATCTTGTTTAATGTAGCAGGCGTATTGGTCTGGTTCATGTTGATTCCTGAGCTGGCGGCTTGCGTGAAACACATCTCTCCCCAAGCACCCGAGCTCGGCGGCATTGCCCAATTAGCGGCAGAGACTCCGCGACAAATCGCAAACGCGCACAGTATTTTCAACATCACCAATACCTTCCTCTTTATTTGGTTTGTTGGACCCATTAGCAAAATCGTCATCAAAATCATACCGGAGCGGCCCACCACCGACGCGGAAAAATCTCAGCCCAAGTATCTCGACCCCGCCTTATTAAACACCCCTGCCCTCGCACTTGATGCGGCCCGGCTGGAGTTAAGCAGAATGGGCACGCGTGTTACAAAGATCACCAATGGCTCACTGGAAGCGGTGAGCTCAGGCACCGCTGAGGACATGCGCAACCTATGGAAAATGGATAGCCGTGTTGATGAAATTCATGGTTTCATTTTAGCCTATCTCGCTGATCTCTCTCGAGGAAATCTAGAAAAATCACAATCTGATCTTTTACACCGCTACTTGGCCACTTCCAATTACATGGAAAACATCGCTGACATGGTGGAAACCAATCTGATGGAAATCGGACGTGAACGACTTCGTACCGGCCTGGTGATCAGTGATGCGACCATGCAAGTGCTGAATCATTTTCATCAGGAGGTAAGCCTGCAAGTCAGCCAATCGATCGACGCATTGATTACCAATGACCACACCACTGCCAAAAAAGTAATTGGAGCCAAACCTGCGATCAACCAATTGTCGAAAGAAGCAGAAAAACACCTCTCACGACGTTTCAGCGCTGACGAACCACAGCGCATGGTAGCGTTTCGTCTCGAATCCGAAATGATCGAATACCTTAAAAGGATGTACTACTTTGCCAAACGCATCGCCAAAATCGTCGATCACAATCCATCCGAGAAGGCAATGCTTGCTCCGGATTCGGATTAAGCTTGCGGCTTGCTAGCGAGTTTTTCGGTCACCGTAATAATGACGATGCCTCCAACCAACCACGCCACTGCGAGCCATGTGGCAGATTTACTCAGGTCGGGAAAATAACGATTCCACGCAACGACTTTGCCGGTGATCACCAGCGAGTACACCGCGATTTTCCAAGGCCAAATAATCAACAAAGATCCAGCGACAAAACCCGTGATCAATGCCACCGCTGCATTGTGATATTTCCTAAACATCCAGCTTAAAATATGGGACAGGGTGAACAGGCCAAGCGCCGCCCCGATTGCCACAGGAATAAGAACCGGAAGAGCCTCCGCCAGTTTAAGCTGCCGCAAGTTGTCCACCGCATCCAGGACGATCAATTGATAGTTACCCATCAGCAGCAGGATAAAAGATCCAGAAATGCCCGGGATAATCATGCTGCACATGCCGGCAACTCCACAGCCAGCGAGATAAAGCAAATTGGTGTTTTCTCCGGCCGGACTTTGAAAAGCGAGTAGGCCGGCAACAACAACCCCAAAAAGCAAACAAATGATTTCCACAAAGCCCCACCGCCTAACCATTTTCCCCACATAAAACAAGGACGCCAGAATCAAACCAAAGAAAAAGGCATTCACGAACACAGGGTGGTCCGCATAGGCTGTTTTGAGAACCTTCGCCAAGGTCAATATACTAACAACGACGCCCAAACCGAGAGCCATGAGAAAACCCAAGTCAACCTGCTTGGCAAAACCACCAAAGTCACCTTTGCAGAGCAAACGAAGCGCCGTGAAATCAAACGATTTCAGCGCATCAATCAGGCGCTCATAAACACCAGTAATAAAGGCAATGGTTCCTCCAGATACACCGGGGATTACGTTGGCCGCACCCATGGCGAAACCTTTGAGGAAGATGAAGAAATATTCCATGACAAGAAATCACATTTCCAACATCAAGCGGCTTGGATTTTCCAAACAGTCCTTGATGCGTATGAGGAAAGTGACTGCCTCCTTGCCATCAACAAGGCGGTGGTCATAGCTCAGTGCTAAATACATCATGGGGCGAATGACGACCTCACCATTAAGCGCCACTGGACGCTGCTGGATGGTGTGCATGCCAAGGATGCCGCTCTGTGGCGGGTTCAAAATCGGCGTGCTGAGCAGCGAGCCATAGACACCACCATTGGAAATGGTAAAGACTCCACCCTGCAGGTCTGCGAGATCCATGCTGCCATCGTTAGCTTTGGCCGCATATTCAAGAATGCCCTTTTCGACATCAGCAAAACCTTTTTTATCACAATCCCGAAGCACCGGCACAACCAGACCTTTCTGCGTGCCAATGGCAACGCCGACATCGTAGAAATGGTTTTCGATAATGTCAGTGCCATCGATTCTTCCGTTGATACTGGGAACATCTTTCAAGGCTTGCACAGTGGCTTTGACAAAAAAGGACATGAATCCAAGCTTGCAGCCGTGCTTTGCAACGAACTCTTCCTGCACCTGCTTACGCAACTCCATAATGGCAGTCATATCCACTTCGTTGAATGTCGTTAGGATAGCTGCGGTTTGCTGTGCATTGACGAGGTGGCTGGCAACCTTCCTACGCAGCATGCTCATTTTACGCCGAGTGGTGCGCCCGTTGTCCTCGCTTTGAGATTGACCGGCCGGCTCAGGCTTACTGGGCGAAACGGACAAATCTGGCCGTGAACTGGCAGCTGAAACATTAGGGGCTACTGGCGCTGGAATACTTACCGCAGGCGGGGCTGCTGGGGTAGACTTGGCTTGAGGTGCAGATGCTGCCTGAGCCTGCGCTGGTGCCTGCCCTGGTGCGCCACTAGCTCCAACGCTAATGGTGGCAATCACCGTGCCTATATCTACTTCTTCGCCCTCAGGGATGAGGATATTAAGCACACCCCCCTCCTCTGCCTCGAGCTCGTTGGAAACCTTATCTGTCTCGAGCGTAGCCAGGGTATCCCCCTTATTGACCTGAGATTTGTCAGCCATGTGCCAACGACCAATATTCGCTGAGGTAATGGACTCGCCAGCAGCTGGAACTTTGATTTCAATTTCCTTAACCGCTTGCGGCTTAGGGTCCGCTTGCGGTTCGGAGTCCGCNNTTCGGAGTCCGCTTGCGGTTCGGAACCTGCTTGGGGCTCAGGATCAGCTTCAACAGGAGCGTCGGACTTCGCCTCTTTCTCTGCAGTATCCCCGGCATTGCCCTCTTCAATCAAGCCAACGACTGTCCCGATAGCGACCTCCTCGCCTTCCTGAACAAGCACATTAAGAATTCCCGCAACTTCTGCATCAAGGTCATTAGAAACCTTGTCCGTCTCGATGGTCAAAACCGTCTCTCCTTTCGAAACGGCGTCGCCGCTTTGCTTGTGCCAGCGCGCAACATTGGCAGAGGTAATTGATTCGCCGACGTTCGGGATCTTAATTTCAGTGGCCATAGGAATAATCGTGGGTAATAAAAGGGAGGGTGAGTTTAGACTTCGAAGGCACCTGCGACAAGCGTTTGCTGCTCGTGGGTGTGCTGCGCTTTTGATCCCGCCGCGGGGCTTGAGGATGACTTGCGTCCTGAGTAGCTGATGCGCGTATCGAGAACGGCTTCCAGCCTAGGTCTTATGTAGGTGTATGCTCCCATGTTACTAGGCTCCTCTTGAGCCCATACCCATTGAGAGACCTTCGGATACTGGCTGAGAATAAGTTCCAGCATCTCATCATTGAAGGGGTAAAGTTGTTCAATGCGTATGATGGCTGCATTTTTAATTTCTTTCTCGTCACGGTACTTTGCGAGGTCATAGAAAACCTTGCCACTACAGAACACGACACGTTCTACATCACTTGGATTTTCAAAATCCATAACATCAGGCAGTATTTCCTGGAAGCACGCACCCTCAAGAAAGTCCGCTTCATCCGATACAGCCTCAGGGCGAGACAAGAGGCTCTTAGGAGTCATTAGGATCAAAGGCTTGCGGAACGCACGCTTCTTTTGCCTACGCAGCGCATGAAAATATTGAGCGGGCGTCGAAAGGTTAGCCACCTGGATATTCTTTTCTGCGCAGAGTTGAAGAAAACGCTCGAGACGAGCACTTGAGTGCTCGGGGCCCATGCCCTCGTAACCATGAGGAAGCAGCATCACCAAGCTGCTGGGCGTTTGCCACTTTGATTCAGCAGAGGCAATAAACTGATCAATGATGACCTGTGCTCCATTGGAAAAATCTCCGAACTGGGCCTCCCACATGATCAGCATGTTAGTTGCTCCAAGAGAGTATCCATAGTCAAAACCCAAAACGGCAGCCTCCGAAAGAAGCGAGTTATAGACACAAAAATTAGCTTGGTCTTTAGAAAGGTTCTTCAGGGGAATGTAACGCTCCCTTGTTTCTGAATCATAAAATACGGCGTGGCGGTGACTGAAAGTACCACGGCGCACATCCTGACCCGACAAGCGCACAGGGTTTCCCTCCATCAGTAATGAACCCCATGCCAATGACTCAGCAAACGCCCAGTCATATTCCTGCCCAGTCTTCAGAGCTTCTTGCCGCCTCGGGATAAAGCGCTTCGCAAGGGTGGCATGCAGGTTGAAACCCTCTGGCATGTCAGTGAGCACCTTACCTATATGCTGCATGGCTTCTCCCGAGATGCCGGTGGGCACAGGAGCATGTGAATAGCTGGGCTGGGACTCCGCGGTGGATCCGCTGAAAATAGTGCGGTCACCCTTTTCCATGTGGTGCACCATGGTGTGATAACCCTCGTCCAAATCATCTTGAACCTGCTTCTCTATAGCATCCGCCTCCTGCTGGCTCAACGCCCCTGCTGCAACAGCTCTATCCTTAAAGAGATCCCCAATCGGTTTGCGCGCATCGACTTTCTTATAAATATGCGGCTGAGTGAATGCAGCTTGATCTGCCTCGTTGTGACCATGTCGACGGTAACAATACATATCGATGACGATGTCGCGGCCAAATGTTTGCCTGTATTCCAGGGCGAGGACAGCGGCCCAGACCAAATCTTGAGGCTGCTCCCCGTTGACGTGGATAACTGGAGCTTCAATCATCTTGGCAATATCTGTCGCGTAATGTGATGATCGCGCGTCCTCGGGCATGGTGGTGAAACCAATCTGATTATTGATCACAATGTGAATCGTTCCTCCGGTATGATAGCCGGGCAGCTGGGAAAGGTTCAGGACTTCAGCCACTGATCCCTGACCGGCAAATGCCGCATCACCATGCAATAAAATAGGCATCACCCTGCCTCGGTGCGCTCCGGTCACATTGCGCTCAGACTCTTTGAGATTATCGCCACCCATCAGACGCTGGCGCGCCCTGGCCTTGCCTTCAACCACCGCATTAACAGCTTCCAAATGGCTTGGATTTGCGGCAAGCGATACGTGCACCTCTCCATCCAGCAGCATGCGTTCGCCCTCATAGCCTAGGTGGTATTTCACATCACCATCACCCGCGACAAGATCAGGAACGTAGTTGGGCGTAAATTCATACAGCAGCGTAGTCAGTGACTTGCGCAAGAAATTACGAAGCACATTGAGACGGCCCCGGTGTGCCATACCCATCTCGATGGCCTTGACATCATAACTGGGGCATTTTTCTAGAATCGTATTGAGCAGGACCATGGTGCCCTCACCGCCCTCGAGCGAAAACCTTTTTTCACCAAGGAACTTCTTAGCAAGGAAGGACTCAAAAAGCTGAGACTCAAGTAACCACTTCAGGACTTTTCCCTCCTCGTAATTGATTAAATGCTGATGCTCATCACGATGCTCAACACGTTCACGGATCCAGTTCCGAATCTCCGTATTGAAAATGTGCATGAACTCAGTGCCCACGTTACCACAATAAGTTTCTTCGAGAGAGGCGATCAACTCACGCAGCGTCATCTTCTGCCCACGGCGATAGAACTGTGTCGAGACCTCCCGATCTAGATCGGATTCACTGAGCCCAAACTGATCGAGCTGCAATCGAGGATTAGGCACGCCCTCATCATCAAGTGGATTAAGGTGAGCTTGAGTGTGCCCGAGGGTGCGATAATTGTAGAGCAGGCTCACTACCCTGCCCCGGAAATTCAAATAATGCTCATCAGAAGATTGCACCTCCATATTAGCACTGGGCAAGGCTGCAGTGTCCGCGGGCTTTGCTGCCGCCGTAGTTGCCGGAGCTGCCGTATCTTGGCGCTGTTTGAGCTGCGCATTACCAAGTTCGAAACCTTCAAAAAAAGCACACCAATCAGCCTCAACAGACTGGGGGTCTTCACACCACTGATCATACTTTTGATCAAGAAGGTCGGCATTAAAGCGCGCTGATATTGATGATTTCATTGACAGAAAAAAGGTGAATTTATAGCCGCAATCTGCTTTTCTTTCTTGGAGCTAAGTAGAACTTAGTTGTAATTACTGTCACAGCCCCTCAGAGTCAACGCGCAAGGCGTCTCTTTTACGACATTTTTCAAACTCCTTCAACCGTGTCCACCCATCAATGATTGACGTCAACAATCTCAGCAAACGATATGGCAGGCATACTGCCGTCAATGATATCAGTTTCAAGGTAGGCAAAGGAAAAATCATCGGCTTCCTCGGCCCCAACGGAGCAGGCAAGACGACCACATTGCGTATGCTCACCGGTTATCTGCCGCCAAGCTCAGGGAGCGCGGAGGTCGCAGGCTATGATATCTTCCGCGATTCTGTGAGCGCTCGCCGCAAGATTGGCTACATGCCCGAAAATGTCCCCCTCTACGATGAAATGCGCGTTCGTGAGTATCTGCGCTACCGAGCACACCTCAAGGGGCTCAAAGGCAGAAATGGCCGCCAACACATCGGCGAAGCCATGGAGCTTTGCGGACTCACCCACGTTAGGCGCAAAATGATCAAAACTCTCTCCAAGGGCTACCGCCAAAGGGTCGGCCTTGCTGACGCCCTTGTCCACAAGCCGGATCTTCTCATTTTAGATGAACCGACCAATGGCCTGGACCCCAATCAAATCCGTTCTATCAGAAACCTGATCAAACGACTCGGGGAAACTCACACCGTCATGCTCTCCACCCACATTCTCCACGAAGTGGAAATGACCTGTGATCATGTCATCATCATTGACGAGGGCAAAATTAAAGCCACGGGATCCCCCTCTGAATTAGTCAATGAAATGCGTGCTGCTGGAAAAATCACAGTAGAAATACAGGCTGACGAGGAGGAGGCGGCGGCTGCCTTCAATGAGCTCAAACACGTTAAAAAAGTCATCTGCGAAGGAAAAGAAGACAACTGGACAAAATTCTCCATCCTCGTAGATCATGGCACAGATACTCGAGAGCGCATATCAGCGCTCACGGCTGCCAAGCAATGGCCCATCCGCACTCTTCATCGCCACAGGTCCACCCTTGAAGATGTTTTTGTCGAACTCACGCGCAAGGATTAATCTCACAGGATTAACGTCACGGCATTAGTCTCGCCGCATCAGCCTCACCCCGTCAGCCTCACCCCGCCGGGTTACTCAACTCTAACGAGGCCCATGGACTCCAGTCGATTGGTGAAATCAGTCGGCAGGCTGCCCCGACTTCTTGTATCCATCTCTATTCTTGTCAGCACTTGAGAGCCCGAGGCAAAGGCCTCGACGGCAATGATCGCGCGCAACTCACCGCGCTGGCAGTCCCAATCACTATCATTTTCCAATGGCTGCCAATCATCTGCCATCATGGCATCTAAAACCTGCTCACGCGTGATACTACAATCACTCCACCACTTGGCTTCGTAGTCATCATACTGACGCGTCATATCCACGAGAACGAACTCACGCTCGCCCGGCGCTCGCTCCACTTTGTCTCGCCAACTCAGACTATGCCACCACCTTGCCCATGCTCTTATGCGCGGCTGCACTGTGTTCGCAAAAGCTAGCTTAACACGTGACTCGGTGCAGAAAAACTCCTCAGGAATAGATCGCTGTGGCTGCATCGTCGTCACCAGTTGCTGATAAGGCGCCATGCCCATCGCGCCATGATAGATGAAACTTCCATCACTCGCGCTCATCGCTTGACCTGTATAAACACAACCCTTCCATATGGCCCCACCACCCCGGCGAAACCTTTCAGGGTGATCCTGCATCAACAATGCCTCTGCCTTGCCATATTGATATTGCTGCGTGAAATAACGCCACAGCGTTGCACGTCTCCTGTGCCACACAAAAGCGGCTGCCGAGAACCCCATGCGGAAGCCAGCCTGCTGCAAGCGCCAGCAGAAATCGACATCGTCACCAGCGATCAAATAACGTTCACTAAAACCACCAATCGCCTCCAATACCTCTTTTCTAACCGCAAGGTTACATCCAGGCAAATGCTCGGCCTCATCATCATCGAACAAAACATGAGAAGGTGCTCCTTGCGCCGAGGCCACCACCACCTCATCGATAACACTGGCACCACCATCATGTGAAGGCAGAGGGCGCGGAGGCAAATTAGGTCCTCCGCAGGCATCCCAGCCCCTCCGATTAAATGCCTGAGCCAGCCACCACAGCCACTGCCTATCCGGTTGGCAGTCGTCATCTGTGTAGGCAATGATCTCTCCCTGAGCCTCACGGGCGCCTCTATTTCTAGCTGCACTTAATCCACGATGTTCCGATTGAATCAGGCGCACACCAGCAAAACCACGAACGATTTCTGCCGTATCGTCAAAGGAGCCATCATCCACCACCAAAATCTCAAAGTCGGGGTAGTCAAGATTCTGAAGTGCCCTCAAACACGCCTCGATCCTAGCTCCGCCGTTATGGGTGCATACTACCACAGAAAATGCAGGCAATTCACTCAGCTCAAGCCCATCACCAGGTGAGTCGATGCTCTTGAGCTTTTCACGCAATGGCAGCAGCGAAAGTTTAGCCTGCCCTCGCCTATCGAATAGACCAAAACTCCACCCATCGATCACAAGCCCTCCCCTTGACCAATGATCACTCCACGAATAGATCGTTACCCCTGCCATTCCGGCGCGCAATGACTCATCAACATACCAAAGCAAGGCATCACTCTGTGCCTGCTCACCTTGGCGAAAAGTATCCATACCAAACTCGCTAAGCAAAACCGGACGATCCCCAGCAACATTGTGCAGACGCGGTAAATAACGAGCGAAGTCATCCCGATTTTCGAGATAAACATTCATTGCCGTGAAGTCGGCATTATCCGGCTCCTCGTATTCCGTGGTCGGATAATTGGCATAGGCAAAGAGCAGATCAGGACAAATGCTGCGGCCTAGATTAATGAGCTCCTCAAGTGCCTGCTTAACTCGGGTCACCCCCATCCACCTAACCATGTCGCAGGGAATCTCGTTGGCTACAAATACCCCTGCAAGCACAGGATGTGTCCCCCATGAATTGAGACCTTCTTTCATCCTCACCTGGGCTGCGCTGTAAATCGCCGTGTGAGTGACGAAGTCGCAATGATACTCCCAGTTCAAACCGACAAATACCCACAATCCAGCTTTCTGCGCTGCATCTAATAAGATACTCTCTGGCTCTTCGTAGACCCGTATGGCATTGAATCCGGCATCAGCAATGCGCGCCATCTGCTCGTCATGATCCGCTAAAACCGCTGGTGTCGGTCTAGGAAACGGGCCGTAGGTCACCATCTTCAGAAACACGCGCTCAGCTCCGGCACGGAAAAACTTCCCGTCCACTTGTAAACGTAACTGCAAACGCAATCCCTGATTCCATTCCTCACCTGTTGGCACAGCTCACTCTACATCGACTTACTCGAGACTTGAAACTGAAAACTTCTCGCATGAGACTCTGCCCCGTGCTCAAGACTACTGATTTCGACTATAAGCTCCCCGAGGAACTCATCGCCAGCCGTCCCCTCGAGGATCGCTCTGCCTCTCGCATGATGGTGATCCACCGGGACACCGGTCTTATTGAGCATCGTAAGTTCATTGATTTTTCAAGTTATCTGCGGCCCGAGGACCTCCTTGTTCTTAATGACACCAAGGTCACCCCAGCTCGCTTTTTCTCCAATGACGGTAACATTGAAATTGTTTGCACCAACAAACTCTCAGAGCTCGAGTGGGAATGCCTCGTGCGCCCCGGCAAAAAAATGAAACCCGGACGCTGCGTTGAAATTGGACAATCGACTGGAACCGTTCACTCCATCCTCGAAAACGGCAACCGCATCATCCGCTGGGATCGGCCCGTTGATGAGCAAACCCATGGCCGCCTAGCCCTACCCCATTACATGAACCGCGAGAGTGATCCAGAGGACAGAGATCGCTACCAAACAACCTTTGCGCGCGAGGAAGGTGCCATTGCCGCGCCCACCGCCGGCCTACATTTCACCCCCGAAATTCTTGCCACGATTGAGCACACCTTTCTCACCCTGCACGTCGGCGTCGGCACCTTCCGCCCCGTTAAAGCCGAATACATCAAGGATCACGACATGCATGCCGAGCGCTATCACATCAGCGAGCACACCGCCAAGCGCATCAACAGCACCCGCGCCCTCGGTGGCCGCATCATCGCCACCGGAACCACCGTCACCCGTGTTCTAGAAAGCCTGGCCAAAGAGACAGACAAAGGCCCCAACAACCCACTACAGATTCCTGCCATCTCCGGCGAAACCGATATTTTCATCAACCCTCCTCACACCTTCAAAGCCGTCGACGCCCTACTCACCAATTTCCACCTACCCCAATCGACCTTGATGATGCTGGTCTCCGCCTTAGCCAGCCGTGAACTCATTATGGAGGCCTACGCCAAAGCCGTCGAAGAACGCTACCGCTTTTTCTCCTATGGCGATTGCATGTTGATTGTGTGAGTCGATCACATTCTAAAATCTCCACAGTTCATAAATCCCCTTGCAATCTCATCATCAGAGATTATGAAACCTGCGCTGTCAGGGCTGTGGAGTGTCGGCAGATGAATTTGGTCAGGACCGAAAGGTAGCAGCCACAGTTTGTCCGTCATTGCCGCAGTTCCTGGCAGTATTTTTTTGCTCTTTTTTGCTCTTTTNNTGCTCTTTTTTACGGTGGGCAGAGTATTCGCTTGGAAGTTTTACCCAATCAGTGCTTAAACGAGTGCATGGCCAACGATGACACCCGCTCCTCTCTGCGAGCTCTCTTACTTGAAAAATCAGTCCGCACCGGTGAGTTCACCCTCGCCTCAGGAAAAACATCCGACCTCTATATTGACTGCCGCGTCACTGCCATGGACCCCCACGGCGCCAACTTGATTGGCAAACTAGGCTGGGAAACGGTCAAACAAGAAATCGCCACGCGCGGTCTCGACGTGCAGGCTATCGGCGGCATGACCCTCGGCGCTGACCCCATCTCACTTGCGGTCGGCATGACCTCAGCATCGGAGGAGAAGCCCCTACAGGTGTTCACCGTGCGCAAGGAACCCAAAGGCCACGGCAAGGGCAAACAAATCGAAGGCAATTTTTCAGAAGGCGACACCATCGTCATCGTCGATGACGTCATCACCACAGGAGGCTCCACCATCAAGGCCATGGATGTCATCGAAGCTGCTGGAGGAAAAGTCGCCTTTGCCCTCGTGCTTGTCGATCGCGAGGAAGGCGGCCGCGCAGCCATCGAAGCGCGTGGCGTTCCCGTGGTCTCGCTATTCTCTCGCTCAACGCTACTTGACTAACATCCCTCAACCTCTGCCCTCCAGAACCCGTCTTGCGCATAGAAATCATCAACACTGGCAGCGAGCTACTGCTGGGCACCACCGTCAATACCCACGCTCAGTGGATGGGTATCGAGCTCTTTAAGCTGGGCCTGCGCGTACAACGCCAAACCACCGTCCCTGACGGCGAGGCCATTAACCTCGCCATGAGTGAGGCGATGGAGCGCAGTGATGTGGTCATCGTCACCGGCGGCCTCGGCCCTACCAGCGATGATATTACCCGCGAAGCTGCGGCTGAAGTTCTCGGCGTTGAGCTGATCACCGACGAAGCGGCACTCAGATCGATCGAAGCCTTCTTTGCCCATCGTGATCGAGAGATGGCTGAGGACAATAAAAAGCAGGCACTCAATCCGGTTGGCGGCGATATTTTACCCAATCCCAACGGAACCGCCCCGGGCATCTACACGCCGCCGCGCATGAGCGGAGACAGGCTATGTGCTCTGTTCCTACTTCCTGGGCCTCCGAGTGAAATGAGACCCATGTTTGAAAACGAGGTTGAGCCGAGGCTGCGCTCCCTTGCCGGAGCCCATGAAGATCATCATGTGCAAGTGCTTCGCTTTACGGGTGTCGGCGAAAGTGATTTTCATGCCAAGCTCGATAAAGAACTGATGACCATTGCCGATCTAGAAGTCGGTTACTGTGCGCGTACTCGTGAGGTAGACCTGAGATTAATTGGCTCGAAAAAAAGCACCGAGCAGGCAAGCCAGCTCGCCTTAAGCACTTTCCCGGGCATGTGTTTTAGTCAAAACGGAGAGTCTCTGGAGGAAATAGTCGTCAAACTGCTCGACCAGCAGGGCAAAACAATAAGCATGGCCGAGAGCTGCACGGGCGGCCTCATCGCTCATCGTATCACCAATGTCCCGGGTGCTTCAGAGGTTTTCACTCATGGTTTTGTCACTTATTCCAATCCAGCCAAGCAGCAGCTTTTAGGCGTTAGCGCCACCACCTTGGAACAACACGGAGCGGTCAGTGAAGCGGTCGCCATGCAGATGGCTGAGGGCGCACTTGCCAAAGCACAAGCGGACATCGCCGTCTCAGTCACCGGCATTGCAGGCCCCGGCGGAGGCAGTGAAGATAAGCCTGTGGGAACGGTCTGGATAGGCATCGCCACAGCAACAAGTAGCAAGGCGATCAAAAAATTCACTCCCTACGGCCGAGAAATCTTCAAGCAAGCCACTAGTCAAGACGCGCTCAACCTTGTCAGAAGAACACTGGAGGAAAGCAGCAACGAGGCCTGTTAGTCCTCAGGATTCTTCCTGAGATAGATCACATAGTAGACTAGCCCTACGAGCACACTGCCGCCCACCATATTGCCAAGGATCACCGGTATCATATTTCGAGCGAATCCTGCCCAGCCGATTACGTCTACGTTCGCCACCGTGTGACCTGCCGACTTCAGCAACATGCCCATCGGGATGAAATACATGTTGGCGATGCTGTGCTCAAATCCAGCAGCGACAAATGCCGAAATCGGAAAAACGATGGCCAAGACCTTACCTGAGACACTGCGTCCAGCAATGGCCATCCAGATCGCCAGGCAAACAAGAATATTGCAGAGAACCCCCCTGAAAAAAGCCTCCCCGAACGGCAGCGCGCACTTAGCCGCAGCGATCTTGAGATACTGATCCTTGATCGCTCCGTCGTTCATTTCCCAATGCCCGGATCGAAATACCAGATACGCCAAGCCAAAGGCACCGACAAAATTAGACAAGAAAACCACCACCCAATTTCTCAATAGATTCGCCGTGGAAACCTTGCGGTCCGCCCACGCCATCACGATCAAATTATTGCCGGTGAACAACTCAGCTCCGGCAATGACAACCATGATCAGGCCCAGAGAGAAGGCCACCCCACCTAGCACCTGAGAAAGAGCAAAACCTAGGCTTTGGTCAGACTTAATGATTACAAAATAAAGAGCGCCTAAGCCAATAAACGCACCCGCTAAAACTCCAAGAACAGCCATGGACAGCAAAGACAGCCGAGCCTTTGCAACTCCGATCGTCTCCACCCGATTGGCGATCTCCTTCGGCTGATAGACATCGAAATCAAAAACCTTAGGCATAATACCTTATTCTAAGTCGCCGAAGCTGATAGGTCAATCTCGCAGATAAATGCGTGCTCAAGTGCCTTAGATAAGCCGGCTATCCAAATTGAATACCTGGCCCGATGTATGCGGCAAGTGCTGATGCAAATAGGTGACAAACCCAGCCACCGCCTCGGGTGTGTTATACCTGCCCAAAACATGCCGATCACGAATGAGCCTCTTCACATCGTCATCCAACCCCGCCGTCATTTTGGTCTCCATGAACCCAGGAATCACTGCATTCACACGCACATTACGGCGGCCAAGCTCCTGCGCCATCGACTTCATCATTCCCAGCAACGCCGACTTCGCAGCGCTATAATTAGCCTG
>DBBL01000131.1:21917-31036 GCA_002292185.1 Akkermansiaceae bacterium UBA985
CCCTTTAGATTTACATCAATTACACGTGACCAATCCTGCTCACTCATCCGTGCGATGGTCTTATCGATCGTCATACCGGCATTGCAGACAAGAAGATCAGTGTCTTCGATAGACTCAAAAAAAACCTTTACGCAATCAGCCGAAGTCACATCAAGCTCATCTTTCCCAGGAGCAAAAACTTCCATTTCAGCGCCACGCAAGGTCTTGGAAATGGCTTGGCCCAAACCACCCGCGGCCCCTGTGACGATAGCCTTCATTACACCAGCATCAGAGCTGGATTCTCGATAAGCTTTTTGACCTCGTTGAGGAACCTAGCACCCACAGCGCCGTCCACCACGCGGTGATCACAACTCAAGCCAATGTTCATGCGCATACCGGCAACGATCTGGCCGTCTTTCACCACAGGCTTTTCAATAATCGCACCCACACTCAAAATCGCGGCCTGCGGTGGGTTGATAATAGCGTCGAAACTTTCAATACCCCATGCACCGAGATTAGAAACGGTCACCGTGCCGCCATCAAATTCATTAGGCATGAGCTTTTTGTCTCGAGCGCGCACGGCGAGATCTTTGACCTCTTGGGAAATCTGTAGCATCGACTTACTCGCCGCATCCTTGATGACAGGAGTTACCAAACCATCATCGACTGCAACGGCGATGGAAACACCCACCTTGGCAAATTGCACAACGCTATCACCGTTGAAGGAGGCATTGATTTCGGGAACTGCCTGCGCTGCGTTGATCACAGACTTCAATACAAAATCATTAATGCTGTATTTATTGCCGTGTGTTTGCTCTGCCTGCGCATTGATCTGCTTCCGCAAGGTCATCAACGGCGCTGTGTCACACTCAACATGTAGATAAAAATGAGGAATCGTTGTCTTGGACGTCAACAGACGATCCGCGATGATGCGACGCATGGAGCTCAGCTCGATGGTTTGATCACCGGCAGCAACAACAGGGTTAATCGCAGCAGCCGCTACTGGTGCTGGTGTTGATTGAACGACCTGGGCTTTTGCGGAAGCAGCAAGCGCAGTTGCAGCACTCGCCAAGCGTGAAGGTGCGCTACCACCCTCAGCAGCAGCCTCAACATCAGCCTTGACGATCCTTCCACCAGGACCAGATCCTTGAATCGCAGCGATGTCCACACCCTTGGAATCTGCAATTTTTCGTGCAAGAGGTGACGCTTTAATGCGCTCACCAGGACCAGCCTGATGTAGCGCAGGAGTTGAAGTGGGAGCAACAAGCTCGGCGGCTGGCTGGCTAACTTCAGGAGCTTCGGTCCCTTCAGCCCCTTCAGCCCCTTCAGCAAAAGGCTGTGACTCTGGAGCGCTGATCGCAGCCGGTGCCGATCCAGGCGCAGGCGCTTCTTCCCCGTCTTCGAGTAGCACGCCCAAGGTCGCGCCCACGGCGGCTTTCTCCCCAGCTTGAACAAGAATATCAGACAGTGTTCCTTCATCAAACGCCTCCATCTCCATAGTCGCCTTGTCGGTCTCTACTTCAGCGATCACATCACCAATTTCAATGGTGTCACCCACTTGTTTGTTCCACTTTACAAGGGTACCTTCCGTCATTGTGTCGGAAAGCTTGGGCATTTCAATATTTGTAGGCATAAGTTAAATCAGTTAATCAAGCTGTGTGCAGAGGACTTTTCTTCCAAACATGGCTTGGGGGCAAGCTGATTATACCAAAATCCGCGACTGTTTATAAAGATCCTAAAAAAAATGACAGATCTGCCGAAACGCAGGCAAGTAAAAGGCTATGACCTAGAGGGCATAGCCTTGAGAGATATCAGCTAAAAGAGGCTGATTAATCGCTAATAGCGAGCTCTTCCATAGTAGGAATCAGCCCGATATTGGGCTCTCCTGAAGCTTGGGCAGATGCACGAGCGAGCACTTTAGAGCTGCCCATGCTACAACATGATGACATCACGAGAGAACAGATTGTTAGGATTATTAAATGTAAGGTGAATTTCATAGTAAGTAATACTTTATAAAAAAATAGCGCTTATTACAACAAAAAACTAAAAAAATACTTTTCACTCAAATCAGCCGGCCAACTAAGCCAGTGTCAATACCTGCTCAATAATACGACGCGGGTTGGGAAGCTGCTCATCCTCAACGTATGGGGAGTAAATCGCAGGGGCATCAAGCGCACAAACGCGTTTTACTGGGGCATCAAGGTAATCAAAAGCATGCTCCTGGATAAGCGTGGCAATCGTAGCACTCACTCCTGAAAACGGCTTACTCTCATCAACCAAAACCACTCGGTTGGTCTTCATCACCGTATCGAGGATCGCTTGCTGATCGAGTGGACGTATAGAACGCAGGTCGAGAACCTCACAGTTGATACCGTGTTCGGCTTGAAGTGTCTCGGCTGCTTCAAGAGAACGAATCACACTGCGACCATGAGCAATCAGAGAAACATCAGTGCCTTCACGTTTGATGTCCGCCTTGCCCAAAGGCACAAGGTGATCACCGTCTGCAGGATCGGGCACAGGACCTTTGGTACCATACAACAAGGTGTTCTCCATGATGTAAACTGGATCATTATCCCTGATCGCCGTCTTCATCAGCCCCTTGGCATCGGCGGGAGTTGCAGGAGCACAGACTTTCAAACCAGGAAAAGCAGCAAAAAGACCTTCAGGGCAATGCGAGTGAGTTGCCCCAACCGCTGTTCCTCCATTCGCAGGGCCTCGCATGACGATAGGCACATTACATAATCCGCCTGACATGTAGCGTACACATGCCGCGTTGTTCACCAGCTGGTCAAAGGCTACCGAGTGGAAACTCCAAAACATCAACTCCATCACAGGGCGAACACCCAGCATAGAAGCACCGATGCCCATGCCGATGAATCCGGCTTCAGAGATTGGGGTATCAACGATGCGCTTACTGCCCCACTTGTCCCACAGTCCTTCGGTCACTTTATAAGCACCATTGTACTGGGCGACTTCCTCTCCCATAACGACGACTTTGTCATCGCGGGCTAGTTCTTCATCAAGGGCTTCACGTATTGCGTGACGGTAGAGTAACTCTCTCATAGAAAAATGTGTTGGACGTTATTTAACAGGTTTAAAATCAGTCGTTGAAAAAATGTCGGCCGGTATTACCCGATTCAGTGTTGTTATCAACCTCCCAGTAAACGTCCTCAAAAATTGACTCTACCGTGGGCGGTGGTGATTGTTCTGCAAAAACAGCTGACTGATCAGCTTCAGCTTTTGCTTCTTTATCGATGGCGTCGGCTTCGGCATCAGTGAATACAGCCTCCTCGATCAAACGGCGGCGCCATAGACGAATGGGATCGTGATAGGTCTTATACTCCTCGATTTCCTCCGGTGTGCGGTATTTTTTAGCGTTCGCATCAGCAACGGAGTGCCCGTAATAGCGATACGTTGCAATCTCAAGCACGGTGGGCTTGGACTCCTTACGTGCGCGCTCCATGGCAATGTGTGTTTTGGCACGAACCTCATAAAGATCTTCACCATTCACCAAGTCCCAGTCCATGTCGTAGGCTTCAGCACGTTGGGCGAGGCAGTTTTTGTAGGCGCTGGAACGGTTCTGGCTTGTTCCCATCGAGTAACCATTATTCTCAATAATATAAATAACGGGCAGTTCAAAAAGAGCCGCAATGTTGAGTGACTCGTGAAAAGCACCCTGGTTGATGGCACCATCTCCCAAGTAACAAAGGCAGCAACCTTCCAGCTCTTGATACTTCACTCCGTAGGCAAGACCCAAGCCAAGTGGTGTTTGTCCTGCCACAATACCGTGTCCACCCCAGAAGTTTTTCGATGGGTCAAACAAATGCATGGAGCCACCCTTGCCTTTAGCGGCACCGGTAGCTTTACCGTAGAGCTCAGCCATGCAGCTATTCATATCCATACCCATGGAGAGTGCATGCCCATGACAACGGTAAGCGGTAATGGCATGGTCATTTTCCTTACATAATCCGAGCGTGCCAGCGGCAATAGACTCTTGACCTATGTAGAGGTGTAAAAAGCCCCCCATCATGCCTTTGTTGTAGAATTTAAGTGCCGTCTGCTCAAAACGACGGATGCGAGCCATGTCCCGGAAAAATTGAATCTTATCTGCAGGTGTCAGATCCTGATTGATCTTAGATTCGGAAAAGTCGAGTGTTGTGGGAGTGTTCTCAATCATGGAATTCTGGAGAGGATGTGCAAGTTGCTGTAGTGACTGGCAGCAGGTGATTCAAGCTAAAATAGTAACTGAATAGTCGTTAACGAGACCCACGTAGCAGCCGCGCAATACGCTAATCGTGCACGCTGTCTTTGACCAGAACAATTCAAGCATGCGCCAACAACAAGCAACGACACCCTCAAGCGGCACCCTCAAGAATTCAACATTCTGAGAGCATCTCGGACCAGGTCTTCCGTAGTCGCCCCAGCCTTCAGCTTCGCTACCGCAGCCACTGCCTTTTTTGCATCTACCTGCTTATAGCCAAGACCAATCAAGGCGGACTCGGCATCAATCGAGGCGCTAGGAGTTGCCTCACCAGCGGCAGCCTGCCAAGCCTCCGCGACACCCACCTTGTCTTTGAGTTCTAAAATAATGCGCTCTGCCGTCTTTTTGCCCAAGCCCTTGATCTGGGAGAGTGCCGCCGCATCGCCATTGACCACACAGGCCTTGAAATGCTCCACTGGCATGCCACTGAGCACCGACATCCCGATGGACGGCCCGATGCCGCTGACACGCTCAATCAACAATAAAAACAAATCACGCTCAGCGTCCGTGGCAAAACCATAAAGCGTGTGCGCGGTCTCCCGAATATGCAGATGCGTGCGCAGCTCCACCTCCTTGCCCTCCACAGGGTTGATCAAATCATAGGTGCTCAGCGACACACTGACAAGGTAGCCTACCCCATTCACATCAATGACCAGCCTACCCGGCAGGGCCTCTAACACTTTACCACGAAGTCTTGCGATCACGCCACCATTAGACCCGCCTCACACCCCACACGTCAACCGCCAAAAAGGGGTCAGGCAGAGAAATGACGCATCCTTTTCAATTTCAACACAGCTCTTTTGACCCCTTTTCGAAGAACGGGATGTCATCACTGTCTGATGAATCCTAGAGGTGCGGCTTGGACTGCTGGAGTTTGCTGAGAACTGACAACCAACGTTCTCTCATCCAGAGAGGGTGCAGAGATTATTGCAAAATCGAGACATGGTCTAGAAAGTCTCGATGAACCTGATCGCGTTCGCATCATTAATATGACAGGGCTAATTGCCCAATTTAATAAGGGTCATAGTAATTGCGAGGGCCCCAGAGAGAAAAAAGACGATAAATGAACCTATCGAGTAGAATCGGTAGCGTGATGTTAGCTCATCCTGACCGTAGGATGAGACGATGAAAGGATACTTATTGTTGAACGGTTTGAGCAGGAAATGGTGCTGGGTCGGTTCATAATAGTCGCCCACCATCTTCTGGGCCTTGGCCTTGGCAGCTTCGCGGGCTTTATTCCATTCATCTATATCAATTTCGCCATCGCCATCGGCGTCAAACTGGCGCAACAGCTCTTGCTGGTTTTGCTTTAAACTATCGAGCTGCGCTTGGGTGCTCTCCTTGGTGACCTTGTCGCGTGAAGGACCCTGTTCTGTTTCGAATTGGCCAAGGCAATAGATCTCTTCATTTTCGTCAATTCGGAACTCCGTACACCTATACCGATCGTGCTTCCAGGTCTCGATTGTTTTTGGCTTCAGCTTGGCTTCGTTGGGGTCGATGGCACAGACACCGGAGCCATCGTCAACGTAAAAACTATTATCGCTGCGGTCTTCTATGATAGTCTTCCAGCTATCTCTTGATCCACTGCGCTCTCGCTCCTCAACCTTGTAGTCATACCAGACACAATCCTGGGATTTTCCCGGCGAACGCAATGGCTTACCACCAATTGACCTGGCTTTGCCCTGCAGTTCAACAAAACCCTGGCTGACACTGCGAATCTTTGAGGTAGGCGTATCCTGCATGATGCGCCCATGCCTGATGAAGTGGAAACCGAAAGGGATTGATCCCAGTAGAAGGACGATTGATGCGATGTGGTATAAATCAAATGTGCCTGGTTCAAGATCGACCAGGAATGCTCGTATGCCATCCATCATCGATTCAATCATAAAGACCACTTGTTGTAACTGGTTGAAGGTCTGACTCTTTAAACCGGAGATATTTCAGCTCTACGAAATTGAATGATCTGGCAACTAGCATATCAGGGAACTGTTGAATGCGCGTGTTATTAAGGCGCACAGACTCGTTATAAATTTCTCGTCGGTCAGCAATGGTATCCTCAAGCACGCTAATTCGCTCCTGTAGCGCAAGAAAATTCTCGTTTGCTTTAAGCTCTGGGTAGGCCTCAACTTTGATGAACAGATTCTGCAAAGATTGGCGCATCTCTGTTTCCGCGTGACCAAGTCCCGAAATGTCGCGTCCCTCTCTGGCGTCCTGCACATGTGAGCGGGCCTCAGTAACCGCCAGCAGGAGATTATGCTCGTGTTTCATATACCCTTTACAGATCTCAACAAGTTGGGGCAGTTCGGTGTGCCTTTGCTTAAGTAGGACATCGATGTTTGCGAAAGCTCGCTCAACGTTGTTTTTCAGTCGGATCAGGCCATTGTAAATAATGATGATGTAACTGATAGCGATAACGACGGCACCACCTGCGATAAATTCTGCAATACTCATATGGGGTTCCTCCTGAAATTCAATTTTTCCAATTCCGACTTTTGTCGCCAATCGGGCTCCAGTCAATTCGAATCACCATTTTGCCAAAAACTCCTCTACCGCCTTATTTAATGCGAGTTTGTGACAGCTGATACGCTTTTCAAGCTCCAGCGAGCTCGGTGTCTCAAAGGTATATGACACCTGCGTGCCCATGTTTGCCATATAGATCGCTTCCGGCCAGTCCTCGGGGAAATCAGCCTCTGGTTTGTGAAAAATCCAGCCTGGTTCGCGCACAGCATGATCATCAATCAGCGAACTTGGCTCAGGCGCAATCTCCCCTGCGGCCGACTGCAAAATAGCGTGCGCCACACTGGCAAAGGCGCACTTCTGAATTTCATAGAGATAAAAACCCGTGCTCTCCCAGTCCTCATGCAGCGATAAAAACACATCCGGCACTGGCTGTTGTTCAAGCCAAGCCACATGCCCCGCCACCTCAGGGCTCGCTCGGCGAAAATAGTCTCGGTTCAAATCAAGTCCCTGATGGTTTTCACGACAGCCCCTCGACACCCCCGTCGGATTCATCATGGGGCATAACATCCACTCGACTTCAGACTCAAACAAACCCTCCTTGAGCAGCTCCAGAAGAGCCAAGGGTCCCGCCGGCTCATCACCATGCATACCGGAGGACACATACACTCTGGGCGCAGCCTCTGCGCGCCGCACAAAGGCTGGGATTTCATAACCGTCGACTTCGGCAATCACTTGACGGGAAAATCCACACTCACCGGCAACACCGGAGAACCTAGCGAGATAATCATGCACATCAAAAACCACGTCCTCATCATCCACACTCCCATCATAATAGGCAAACTTGAAACTTGAAAATTGAAACCTGAATCATACGTTCCCAACCATGAACGTTCTCGTCGTCGGAGGTGCAGGTTACATCGGTAGTCACTGCGTTAGACAACTCCAAGCTGCTGGCCACACGCCCTTCGTACTCGATAATCTAGTATACGGACACCGTGCCGCTGTCGCCGATGACATCCCTTTCTTTGATGCAGACCTCGGCAACCGCAGCGCGGTCAAAAAAATACTCGAGGACAATAGCATCGAGGTCGTCATGCACTTTGCCGCCTTCATCAATGTCGGCGAATCCGTTAACGTGCCACTCAAGTACTACGAAAACAACGTCGGCAATACCATCCAGCTGCTGCTCGCCATGACCGACGCCGGAGTGAAAAAATTCGTGTTCTCATCCACCTGCGCCACCTACGGCGAGCCCGACACCCTGCCACTCGTCGAAGACCTGCCCCAGGAACCGATCAATCCCTACGGAGCTACCAAGCTGCACGTTGAGCACATCCTCAAGGACCTCGCCCGCTCGGGTGAGATCTCCTCAGCCGTATTCCGCTACTTTAACGCCTCGGGAGCCGCAGCAGATGGCACCATTGGTGAAGATCACAGCCCCGAATCACACCTCATCCCCTTGGCCATCTTTGCTGCCACGGGACAGCGTGGTGCCTTAAAAATCTTTGGCACCGACTACCCGACACCCGATGGCACCTGCCTGCGTGACTACATCCACGTCGATGATCTTTCCCGTGCCCACATCGCCGTCTTTGACAAACTGGCGACACCTAACACCTTCGTCCATTACAACCTCGGCACCGGCAAACCCACCTCCGTGCGCGAGATCCTCGACGCCGTCGAGCGTGTCACCGGACTACCCGTGCCCGCGGAAGAAGATGTGCGCCGCCCTGGAGACCCACCCTCACTCTACGCTGACAACACCAAAGCCCGCACCGAACTGGGATGGGAGCCCCAACACATGGATATTGAGTCCACCATCACGACCGCCTGGAAATGGCACCAGTCCCACCCGGATGGTTATGGTGAGGCCAAAGAGTAGAGCCTAGTGAGTATACCCCTCCCCTAGTCATATATTAGTCATGCCCCTAGTCATGTATTAGGTAGGAACTGACCTTGACTCCCTTGCCCGTTGGATTGAATCTATCGCCATGCCGACCGAGCTTCATTACTGCCCAGACTACTTCGCTTACTCACGCCGCAAGACGCGTGAGATCATGGTTGGCAATGTTGGCGTTGGCGGAGACAACCCAATACGAGTGCAGTCGATGATCACCTCTGACACGCGTGACACAGAAGCATGCGTGAAACAAGTGCTCGATCTCGCCGAGGCGGGATGTGAAATCGTCAGGATTACCGCTCAGACCAAGAAATATGCGGCCAATCTCGAGAACATTCGTGACGGCGTGCGCGCTGCGGGATGTGACGTACCGCTGGTAGCAGACATCCACTTCAAACCCGATGCCGCTTTTGAAGCCGCCAAATGGGTAGAGAAAATCCGGGTCAATCCCGGCAACTACGCCGACAAGAAAAAATTCGAGATCCGCGAGTATTCCGACGAGCAGTATGCCGAGGAACT
>DBBL01000131.1:31091-41210 GCA_002292185.1 Akkermansiaceae bacterium UBA985
GACCGGATCATGAACCGCTACGGTGACACTCCACTCGGCATGGTTGAGAGCGCGCTCGAGTTCGCCCGCATCGCCCGGGATCATGACTACCATAATTTCTGCTTCTCGATGAAGGCCTCCAACCCGAAGGTCATGATTGAGGCATACAGGCTGCTCGTAGCTCGCCTTGACCATGAAGGCCCAGACTGGAACTACCCCATTCATCTCGGTGTCACCGAGGCAGGTGACGGCGAAGACGGGCGCATCAAGTCCGCCATTGGCATTGGCTCTTTGTTAGCCGACGGCGTTGGCGACACCATCCGCGTGTCACTCACCGAGGATGCTGTTTATGAAATTCCGGTTGCCCAAGCCATCGTGGCGAGTATTGAAAATTCACACCTGAGTGACGACCCCGCAGGTTCCCAGCGAGGCACACTTTCCTACGATCCTTTTTCCTACGAGCGCCGCCACAGCCATGAGATGAAGATCAATGGCCACAAGCTTGGGGCTAGTAACACCGTCCGGGTATTTACCTCACGCAAGAAATGGGACGCTCTCGCACACAAGATTGATAAACTCGGCGATTTCACCCCCGAAGCTGTCGCGGAAGATTCAAACATCATCGAGCTGGACCCATGGGACACAGCGTCGATCCAGGAAGTCAACGCCATGCGCGAGCCGCAGCTCGTCACCGTCAAGGACGGCTGCCATAATGCCGCGGTCATCCACGCATTCCGCCTGCTCGCCTCCAAGCTCGCCGCCCATCACCCCATTCTGCTTAAGGACACACTTGAGCCGAGCGCAGATGCTGGCAAAGATTTCCTTGATGCCTTGCTTATCGCCTCTCGCAACATCGGGTCCCTGCTCTGTGATGGCATCGGCGACGCCATCCTTATTCAGGGAGAAGAAGCACCCGGGCAATCACTACGCCTCGCCTACAACATCCTACAGGGAGCTGGTTCTCGGATTTTCAAAACTGATTACGTCGCCTGCCCGTCCTGTGGCCGCACCCTATTTAACCTGCAGGAAACCACCCAAAAAGTGCGCGCTGCCACCGGCCATCTCAAGGGCGTACGCATCGCCATCATGGGCTGCATTGTTAACGGCCCCGGTGAAATGGCAGATGCAGACTTCGGTTATGTTGGCGGTGCCCCCGGCAAGATCAACCTCTACGTCGGCAAGCAGGCCGTCAAATTCAACATCCCAGAGCAAGAAGCCGTCGATCGCCTCACCGACCTCATTCGCGAACACGACAAATGGATCGACGCTCCGGCACCTGTCTAGCGATCTCCTTTCTAGATCAGCCGGCCTAACTCAGTCGCCACTCTCAGTCGCCACTCGCAGTGGCAACAACACTCGAAGTAGCAAAAAACGGACCGTGCTGGCAATATGCTGGCAATCATGGGCGTTTAGTCAAGCCTCCTGGATCGCCTTCCATACCTGCTCAGCGGCACCTTCCTTGGTACGGATAAAGAGTTCCTGCAACCCCTTCGAAGTTTGCGTCACCGCCTTGAGCCCACCGGAAACCTCTCGCTGCACACGTATCTCCCCTGTTTTACCACCTTGTCCTAGCGACTTGCCACCGTAGGACCTGCCGATGATCACGCCCACTACTCCAGGCATCGCCTCGATCTTGCCAATCGCTCGCAGACATTCCTTCGAGGAACTTTGATGACGGCCTCGGGATGGCATAACAAAATAGAGGCTATGGTGTTAGGCACCTGCGCTTAAAAAATCGATAATCCGCTGCTTCGGCCGACCAATGATCGCCTTGTTACCACGTAATAGAACAGGACGTTGGAGTAGCTGCTTGTGCTTGAGCAAAATTTCAACAACCGCCTCCGCATTATCCACATAATCCTCTGGCACAAGTTCGAGCTTGTTAAACTTCGAGTCCTTGCGCACCAGATCCTCGACTGAGTCTTCCAGCGCCTTCACCATCTTTTCCAAGTCCTCACGCCCCGGCGGAGTCTTGATGTAGAGGATCACTTCATGATCAACTCCCAGTTCCTCGGCGACCGCCAAGGCATTTTTTGAAGAGCCTCAGTGTGGATTGTGGTAAATCAATGTTTTTGCCATAGCCGTTAAAAGCATGAAGCCTGATGAATTTCAAAGTTAAAAAACCCAGCCCACTCCGAGCCTTGGTGACCCCCCCTGATAACAAGACATTAATCCCATCGTTGATTGAAAAAAACGCATTGCTTACTTCACCAGCTCGTTTTTATCGACTAGATTATCCCTCATGGCCGCTGAGATAAATCCAACATCACCTGATCAGCCCCCAAGGCAAACAAAGGCCAAATCCCACGCAGGCGGCACACCCGCGGTAGCATCAGCCCTCAAGCATGTCATGAAAACCGCGGGCCCTGTGCGAGGCACCAAGGCCTTACTAGATCTCAACCAGACCGACGGCTTTGACTGCCCAAGCTGCGCCTGGCCAGACCCTGACGACCACCGCGCCGTTTCTGAGTTCTGTGAAAATGGAGCCAAAGCCGTTGCCTCTGAGGCCACCACACGGCAGATCGGCAGAGACTTCTTCCGCAAACACAGCATCGCCGAATTACTCGAACAAAGTGACTACTGGCACGATCAACAAGGTCGTATCACTGAGCCTATGGTCCTGCGCCAAGGTCAGTCTCACTACCAGCCTATCACCTGGGACGACGCCTTTCAGCTTATCGGTAGTGAGCTCAATGCGCTAGGCCACCCTGACGAAGCCGCATTCTACACCTCTGGACGCGCCAGCAATGAAGCCGCGTTCCTCTATCAGCTTTTTGTCCGCAGCTTCGGCACCAACAACCTGCCCGACTGCTCAAACATGTGCCACGAGTCGAGTGGAACCGCCATGAAACAATCCGTCGGCGTAGGCAAGGGCACCGTCACCCTTGATGATATCTACCAGGCCGACACCATCATCTGCATTGGCCAGAACCCCGGCACTAACCACCCGCGCATGCTCTCCGCACTGGAAAAAGCCGTGGAAAACGATGCCCGGATTATTGCCATCAACCCGCTCAAGGAAGCTGGACTGGTCGGTTTTGCCCACCCGCAGAAAGTATCCGGCATGCTCGGTAAATCCACCCCCCTGGCATCGCAATACCTACAGGTGAACTTAAACGGTGACCTCGCCCTACTCCGCTCCCTCGGCAAGGAACTCTTCGAGCGTGACGCCCTCGATGTATCCTTTATCGATGAGCACACTCAAGGTATCGACGCCTACCGTAAGGTCTGTGACAATGCCAACTGGGATGAACTCACCAGCCTCTCTGGCATCGGTAAAAAAGAAATCAAACAACTTGCTGACACCATCTTACGCGGCGAGCGCAAACTCATCACCTGCTGGGCAATGGGCATTACCCAGCACCGCAACGCCGTCGCCACCATCCGTGAGATCACCAACATCCACCTCATGCTCGGTGCCATCGGCAAACCTGGCGCTGGCCTCTGTCCGGTCCGTGGCCACAGCAATGTCCAAGGGGATCGCACCGTCGGCATCTACGAGAAAATGCCAGAATCCTTCCTCGCAGCTCTTGATCAAGAGTTCGCCATCACCTGCCCGCGCAAGCATGGTTACGACACCGTCGAAGCGATCCTCGCCATGCACCGCGGCGACGCCAAAGTCTTTTTCGCCCTCGGTGGCAACTTCCTGCAAGCATCTCCAGACACAAACTTCACTGGCGAGGCACTCTCGAACTGTGCTCTCACCTGCCACGTTTCCACCAAGCTCAACCGTAGCCACCTGATCACCGGCAAAACCGCCCTCATCCTGCCCTGCCTCGGCCGCAGTGAACGCGACACTCAGAATGAAGGCGACCAGTTTGTCACCTGTGAGAACTCCATGAGCATTGTGCACATGTCACGGGGCAAACTTAAACCAGCATCACCCGATTTACTCAGTGAGCCGGATATCGTTGCGAGGCTTGCCGAAGCCACCCTTGGCAATCTTGAGAAAATCGACTGGCGCTGGCTCGTTGGAGACTATGACCGTATCCGTGACTTAATCGAGAAAGTCATCCCTGGCTTCGCCCCCTTTAATCAACAAGTGCGCGAGCCAGCTGGATTTTACCTTCCTAATACAGCCAAACAACGGGTATGGGACACCCCCTCAGGCAAAGCCGAATTCAGCGCAGCCGATGTCGAGCAAATCCAAGTCGCCGAGGGCCGACTCATCCTCCAAACCCTGCGCAGTCACGACCAATACAACACCACCATTTACGGCCTCAACGACCGCTACCGAGGCATCAGCATGGGACGGCGAATCATTTTCCTCAACCCCAAGGACATGCAAACACGTGACATCCGACCCGTTTCACTCGTCGACATCACCAGCCATTGGCAGGACGGCGAAAGAAAGGTGGAAAAATTCTACGCCATCCCATACGATATCCCTCAAGGCACAGCGGCCGCCTACTTTCCCGAGGCCAACCCGCTAGTACCGCTGAATTCCACCGCCTTGGAGAGCAATACTCCGACCAGTAAATCGATTGAAATAAGCATCAAACCCTCAAAGTAGGGCAAATTCCCATCTTCCATCTCCAATCTCCCATTTCTACCTCCCATTTCAACTTTCAGCTTTACCCAGTTCCCCTCCCCACTTGAACTCGAACTCCAAACTCGAACTGCCACGAAGTGGCTCCCTCCCATGTCCAAGAAAACTTACCAAGTTTACATTCTCAAGAACCGTATGAATCGCCGTTTCATCGGTAAGGCAGAAGATGCCCAAGCCGAACACACGGCCCACAACAAGGGTCAGTTCAAGGGCACTAAAGCATTCAAGCCATGGCAAATGGAATGGTGCAGTGGCCACCTGTCTCGCAACGACGCCCTTCGCCTCGAGGAGGAGCTACGCCACCACAAAACCAACACATCCATGTTAGAGTCCATCACACACAAGCACGAGATGGGAATGTAGGTCACAAAAACCTCTAGCCTAGCGTCATTTTAAGGCTATAGTCCACGCATGGACAATTCCTACGCCAACTCATACGCCAATCCATACACGGTTGCATCTCAGTCTGTCGACGTACGCGCCGAGTTCATTCGCAAAACATACGCCCACCTTGCAGGTGCGGTCGGCGCCTTTGCCCTCATTGAAGCCTCGCTGCTTTCCATCCCGGGTATCGCCGGCACCGTATTTGGTCTCTTGGGAGCTAGCAGCTACAGCTGGCTCATTGTGATGGGTTTATTCATGTTTGCTTCTCACTTCGCCAACAAGTGGGCCATGAGCTCAACGAGTCTCAATATTCAGTACATGGGACTTGGTCTGTATGTCGTCGTTCAGGCTCTCATCTTCCTGCCGCTCCTGCTCATGGCCATGAAAATGACGGGTGATGCTACTCTGATCATCAAAGCCGGTGGCGTTACCGGCCTGCTCTTTGCCGGGCTCACCTTTGTCGCCTTCACCACCAAGAAGGACTTCTCCTTCCTCGGCGGCTTCCTCAAGATTGGCGGATTCATCGCCATGGGTGTCATCGTCATCGCGATCATCTTCCCTTCCTTCATCACGCTCGGCTTCTGGTTCTCAGTGATCATGGTGTTGTTCGCTGCTGGCTCCGTGCTCTACAGCACCAGCAACATCATTCACCACTACAATACCAACCAGTATGTGGCCGCCTCACTTGGACTTTTTGCCAGTGTCGCACTGATGTTCTGGTATATCCTGCGCATCTTCATGTCGCGGGACTAACGCTCGCTAGTTCACCACTTAGCCGATAATTCGCTCTTCCCCCGAGTAGATATTAAACTTCGGCGGACGTAAAAAACCGATCAAGGTCTGGCTACTTTCGCGCGCAAACTCAACGGCTAACGACGAGGGTGCGGAGATAGCCGACACCACCGGGATACGTGCTACCAAGGCTTTTTGCATCACCTCAAAAGAAACCCGGCCAGATACCTGCAGTAGGGTTTCTGAGAGATCCGTTCCTTGTTCTGCGGCCCAGCCAATGACTTTATCAATGGCATTGTGACGACCCACATCCTCACGTAAAACAAGAATGTGGCCATCCGCCGCACAAAGTGCTGCCGCGTGTAAACCCCCGGTATCGGCAAACACTTCCTGTGCCGCACGCAGCGCATCGGGCAAAGCCATCACGGTAGCAACCGGAACAGTGAAATCTCCCTCAATGGGTGGCGCATGCTGCTGAATTGCCTCAATGCTCGCCTTGCCACAGATACCACATGATGAGGCACTGAACAAATTTCTGCTCAGCCGCGCATGATCTAAGACAATGCCATCGGCGAGAAATACGTAAGCGTGATTCTGTTTATTTTCGAGATCGATACGCAGCACATCATTGAGGGAATCCACCAAACCTTCAGTGAGCATAAAACCCTTCACCAGATCCTCATCATGCCCCGGAGTGCGCATCACCACCGCCACCGGCGTGCCATCGACTGTGATTTGCAAGGGCTCCTCACGAGCCACAGAATCACTTACCAGATGACGCTCATCGCCAACTTGCTTGGCGATGTCAAATTCCGTGGATTCTTCACGCATCGTCACTTCGTGGTTCGACTTCTGCTAATATCTCGAGCTCACAGTCACCTATGACTAGCTCACCCCCCTTGACGATTCTTGCCCGCAAGCCTCCATATCCTTTGAGAAATTCATGTGTTCCCGGAGCACAAGCCTGATCCATCCAGTAACAGGGGCTGCACTCACATGAGCCTGTCAGCTCCAGGCCTCCGAGAGTGAAGCGTTTATCAATCAGTCCATTGAGATCCACACCTTGCATGACCACATTACGACGAAACGCTTTAGGATCGAGCTCACCCTTCACAATCTCATCCCGCACCCGCTCATACACCGCCCAGTCAAACAAAGTAATCTGCCCCTTGTAGTCCGGCTTATAATCAAAAAAACGATCCCCCTCAATCCCACGCCCCGCCACACAGCTGATCCGCTCCACCTCCTCTATCGGGTAATCCATCGCCCCCTTACCATGCCGACCATAATAATTATGGCCCGGGGAAATGAAGAGATGTTTTAAGGTGACATTCATATTTACAGGATGCTTCATTAAGCAATTTCTTCAAACTCAATACTTCCTCCTATCCACCCAGATAGGACATCTCAGGCTTAGGCTGGGCACCATCGATTTGGCTGCGCAACTCAGAATAACGATCATCTCTGGCAGCCCAGACACTACGGATGACTTCTGTTATTTGCCCGTCAGTGCCGCCATCGCGCAGCAGCGTTTTTAAATTGTGCCCGCGTGCAGCAAACAGGCAGGTGAACAGCTGACCATCCGAGGAAAGCCGAGCCCGATTACAATCGCCACAAAACGGCTTACTCACCGAGCTGATAAAACCCACTTCCTGATCCGGAAGATCCTGGTAGCCAAACCTCTTTGCCGTTTCTCCGATGTAATTGCACGGGATGGCTTCCAGCGGAAAGTGCTGGCCAATAGCCTCCACCATCTCGGTGTAGGGCACCACCTCACCCAGCTTCCAGCCATTGGTATTTCCTGTGTCCATGTATTCGATAAAGCGCATAGTCACGCCACGTTCTCGGCCGAATCTGGCCAGCGAAACGATCTCGTCTTCATTGACCCCCTTCTGGATCACACTATTGATCTTCACCTTAAGCCCATGTTCAAGAGCCGCATCGACCCCCTCAATGACGCGCTCAGGAGATGCGCCAGTGCCATTCATGCGCACAAAGATTTCTGGGTTCAGCGCATCCATTGAAATCGTCACCCGCTGCAAACCGGCCGCTTTGAGTTTTTTGGCATAACGAGCCAACGCGCTGCCATTGGTGGTCATCGCAAGGTCATGCTCACCTGGAATGTCAGCCAACATACTGACCAGATCCACTAAGCCACGTCGCAGTAGCGGCTCACCCCCTGTCAGGCGAAGTTTCTCCACTCCGAGGCTACAAAAAATCGCAGTGAGCCGCGCAATCTCTTCAAGCGATAAAATCTCAGGCTTGGGCAGATACGGGTAATCTTCATCAAACACCTCCGCTGGCATGCAGTAGCGACAACGATAATTACAACGATCCGTCACCGAGATCCTCAGATCACGGAGCGGTCGCTGCATTTGATCGACGGGCAAGCTCACACGCAAAGACTGGCATGGATGGACAAAAAAGACCAATCGTGATTTGATCTCTTCTTACAAAAGCTCACGCCATGCAAAATCTCATTTCCGTCACTCAGGCCGAAAACATCATCCGCCAACACCTCACCACGGCTGCTGTTGAAATCGTGCCCCTGTCCAAGGCCCAGGGACGTTACCTTCGTGAGGACATCCTTGCCGACCGCCCCCTGCCTCCCTTTGACCGTGTCATGATGGACGGCATCGCCATCGCCCACGCCTCCTTCGCCAGCGGCAATACTCGTTTCCCGATCACTGGCACCCAGGCCGCGGGAACACCAGCGCTCACACTGGAAAATGCAGACAGCTGCATTGAAGTCATGACCGGCTGCGTCCTACCACACGGATGTGATTGCATCATTCCGATCGAACACATCGACCTATCAGAAAACACCGCCAGCCTGCACAGCGACGCCAGCCCTCAGGCTCAGCAGCACATCCACTCGGCGGGAAGTGACACCGCAGCAGGAGAAATACTACTGAATAGCGGACAAGTTCTCAACGCCGCTGAGCTCGCCATTGCCGCCTCCTGTGGTGCTACTCATCTTAAAGTCTCAGCTCTACCTCGCATCCTCATCATCACCACTGGCGACGAACTTGTAGCTCCCGAGGTAACTCCGCTACCCCACCAAATCCGCCGCAGCCACGCCACCGCACTGGAGGCACTCATCACCGGCATGAAGCTCGGCAAGGTCGAGAGCCTCCACATTGCCGACGACCCGTTAGCGCTGAAAGACACAATCACCGAGGCACTGCCCGCCCATGACATCCTCATCTTCACCGGCGGCATCTCGAAAGGCAAATACGACTACGTTGCCCCCGTCCTCACCGAACTACTCGGCAGCCCCCACTTCCACGGCATCGCCCAACGCCCCGGCAAACCCATGGCGTTTTGGAAGAACTCAAACTCCCCCCTTGTTTTTGCCCACCCGGGCAACCCTGTCTCTGTCATGGCCTGCGCCGCACGCTACCTCATCCCGAGCCTCGTGGAAATCCTCAGCGGACGCAGCCCCACCCCACAACAAATCCCCGCCACCGGCAGCTTCCACTGCCCCTCACACTTCACCGGCCTTGTGCCCTGTCGGATCAACAATGGCCGCATTCAGCTCGTGCCGCCATCTAACTCCGGCAACTTCCTCGCTCTCGCAGCCACTGACGGCATTGCCCAGCTACCTGGTGAACTTACTGGAAAAGAGCTTCTCAACGAACCCGCCAGCTTCTACCCTTGGGCATAGCATGAGTGACTTCAGCCACATTGATCAAAACAACCAGCCCGGCATGGTAGACGTCTCAGCCAAAGACACCACCCGCCGCAGTGCCACTGCTCAGAGCATCATCGACGTCGGCCCTGAGGTCATGGCTCTACTCGAGGACGGCGACATCCAAAGCAAAAAAGGCCCCGTCTTCCACACCGCCATCATCGCAGGAACCATGGCGGCTAAAAAAACCTCTGAGCTCATTCCCTTCTGCCACCCGCTGCCCTTAGAGAGTGCCAAGTTCACCATCGAACCAAGTTCCGACACCCTGATCACCATCACCTGCACCTGCATTACCACCGGCCGCACCGGCATTGAAATGGAAGCCTTATCTGGAGTGTCCGGCGCCGCCCTCACCATCTACGATATGTGCAAGGCGATCAGCAAAGACATGCGCATCACCGAGACGCGCCTGATAGAGAAAACCGGCGGTAAATCTGGCGACTACCAAGCCGCACCATAACATCCATGAAAGGGCTGCTACTCATCGGAGGCAAATCCTCTCGCATGGGCTCGGATAAATCCGAACTCATCCTGCGTGACGGCCTCACCCAGAAACAACGCGGGGTCGCATTACTGAACTGTGTTTGTGATGAAGTTTTCATCTCTACCTGCGAAGACGCAGGAGAGCCAAACACCATCGCCGATGCCTTCGGCCCCATCGGCCCACTCGGCGCCATCGCCTCCGCCCAGAAAGCTGACCCAGATTCAGCCTGGCTCATCCTCGCATGCGACCTGCCTCTTCTGGAAAAAGAACAGCTCGAGATTCTCATCGAGAACCGCAGCA
>DBBL01000111.1:0-909 GCA_002292185.1 Akkermansiaceae bacterium UBA985
CGAGGAGTGCAAGCGGGCTACAACCCAATAAGCTCCTGAAACGGCCAGGCCTCCACTTCCTGCTGCCCACGGATGACATCCATCAATACGGGAACTCCGGTGAGTTCCTCAGCAATGCCCTTGTTGGTGATCGCCGCCGTATCGAGCTCATCTTCAAGATGATTGAACACCAGTCCGGCAGGCTCAACTCCGGTGGCCCGCATCGACTCGACACTCAATAAAGTTTGATTGAGCGCACCCAGCCTGTTGCCCACCACAAGGATGGTTGGAAGCCCAAGCTCCTTGGCAAAATCAGCCACCATGTAGTCTTTGAGAATGGGAACTTTCCAGCCCCCCACTCCTTCAACGATCACCACCTCGTGCTTTGCTGCAAGTTGATGGTAAGCCTGGATCAAAGGCTCAAGCTCGAGCTCTGCATTCTCAAACATGGCAGCCACATAGGGAGCAGCGGCCGTGCGCAAGTAACAAGGGTTCACCTCATCAAGCTCCAAGCGATCATCTGAAGCAGATAACAAGGTGTAGGCATCCTCACGCCCGCCACAACAAATCGGCTTGTAGCCGACCGCATCCACGCCCTCAGCACGCAGTGCCTGGATCACCAGCGCACTCACGTAAGTTTTGCCAGCACCTGTATCCGTGCCAGTCACAAAGATTCCTTTCATCGTATCCGATTATAATTGATCACCTGCCCACCTCACTTGCCCCAGGGCGCAGTGCACCTGGATTCTCTCTTTTCAGGATATAATTAATCAGAAACCAGATCGCTATCGCGACCAGGAGCGTCGCCAGCTTCGCCGGCCAATTCTTTTTCAGCATCTTCTTCATTGTTATTATCCTCGGGTACAAAAATAGCTTCCATCCTCGTGCGGAACTCATCCTTCTTGAGATTGCGCTCCAGCTTACCATCTA
>DBBL01000111.1:979-4403 GCA_002292185.1 Akkermansiaceae bacterium UBA985
TCCAGCTCACGGGAGCTTACCGGAAAAACGCAACCTGCCGCCGCAACTCGGTTTTTAGAAATGATCATGCCGCCATCATGCAGCGCGGTCTTGGGGTGAAAGATGGTGAGTGCAAACTCCGGGGAGAGAATCGCGTCAAGCGGGACTCCCGTTTCCAAATGATCCTTCAGAGAGATCGCTCGCTCAAAGGCAAACAATGCTCCGATCCTTTTCTTGGAAAGCTGAGTAACGGCATCACAGAAGGTATCCAAGAACTCGTGCTTCTGGGTCTTCGAAAACATAAACAGCTTACTACTACCCAGCCGTGCTAGCGCATTGCGTAACTCCGGCTGGAAGATGATGATCAAGGCCAGGGCCATCAATGCCAATACCTTGTAGAGAACCCACCATATCACTCGTAAATCGAGCAGCAGAGACAGCAAGGAAAGCACCACCAGCAGCAACACCAAACCAACCAATATCCTCGCGCCTCGCGTCTTTCTAAAAGCACTATAAATCTGATAGAGACCGATCCACAGAATCATAATCTCTATGGCTGAACGCCAATTGTTCTCGAAGAAATCCACTTTACTGCAGCGACCATAAGCAGAAAACCAAGCACTGGAAACTTCAATCTGCACTCATCATGCATAAAACCCCGCTAAAAAAATCTGTTCATTCCCTGATTTCCATTTAAACCCCCCATCAAGCAAACGTTCCATCCGTATGAGTGAAAACAACACCTTCCAAGAAATAGCTGACGCCATCCGCGCCCACGATTCCTTCATCGTTCTGAGCCACATCCGACCCGACGGTGACGCCATCGGCTCCCAAATCGCCCTCGGCCACGCTCTCGAGCAAATGGGCAAAACCGTGCACTACATCAATGAGGACGGCACCCCCGACAACCTGACCTTCCTTCCCGGCAGTGATAAAGTCCAAACGCCACCCGCTGAGCCCCTCGATGTTCAGGTAGCCATCGCTCTGGACTGCGCCACCAAGCCCCGCCTCGGAGATAATGCCCTCAACGCAGCCAGCAAGGCCACACTCTGGATCAACATTGACCACCATGTCTCAAACCCCAAGTACGGTGACCTCAACCATATTGATTCCATCTCCCCCGCCACGGGCCAAATACTCTACAACCTGATCACGGAGCAGGAGCTGCCCTTTTCTGAACTCACCCGTGATGCGATCTATGTTGCCGTATCCACCGACACAGGATCATTCCAGTATTCCAACACCACCGCGGCAACCTACGAAATGGCCGCTGATCTGGTGCGCCGCGGCATTAACGTCGGCACCATTAATGCGCTCACCTACGACAACAATCCCTACCGCCGCATCGAGCTACTTCGTTCTCTGTTAAATACCTTAGAGCTTGAGCAAGGAGGCAAGGTCGCCCACTGGGAACTGCCCAACAGCGTCAAAGAAGAGCTCAACCTGAAACCCGAGGACAGCGAAGACCTCATCGATCTCATCCGAGGCATCCAGGGTGTTATTGTTGCCGCTTTCTTTGAGGAGCTTCCCGATGGCAAAATACGGGTTTCCTTACGCGCCAAGGACAGCTCGGTGAATTGCAGTGAACTGGCCCAACGCTTCAAAGGTGGTGGCCATGCCCGCGCTGCCGGCATCCGCATGCCTGGCCCCCTCGACAACGCAAGGACCAAAGTCCTTGCCGCTATCGATGGAATGTTGAATGCTGAATAGTGAATAGTGAATTCACGTCCAGATTAATCAATCTACAACACGCCATGCCTGACAACATTCAACATTCAACATTCAACATTCAACATTCCGCCGCAGGCGGCGACCCTTGCGGTGTCCTACTCGTTGACAAAGAGCCGGACATGACCTCGCACGATGCTGTCGCCATCTGCCGACGTCAGCTTAAGTTCAAGAAAATCGGCCATTGCGGCACACTCGACCCGATGGCTACCGGCCTGCTGATGCTCGTCATCGGCCGTGCCACTAAGATTCAAGATCTGCTGATGTCAGAGGATAAGCAATACCACGGCACACTGACACTCGGAGCCACCACTTCCTCGCAAGACAAGGAGAGTGACATCCTCGAGCAAAAAGAGGTCCCCCCCTTCAGCGCCGAACAGATCGATGCCGCCTTCGATAAATACACCGGCAACTTCGAACAAATCCCTCCAATGGTATCTGCCATTAAAAAAGACGGGGTACCCCTCTACAAACTGGCACGCAAAGGCATTGAAGTGGAACGCAAAGCGCGTGCGGTGTATGTTACCGACTACACCATCAATCGCATCGCGCTTCCCGAGGTCGAGTTCACCGTAAACTGCTCTAAGGGTTTTTACGTGCGCACGTACGCTCACGACATTGGCCAGGATCTTGGCTGTGGCGCCCACCTCTCCGCCCTGCGCCGTAGCCGCTCCGGAAAGTTCACCGTCGACAAGGCGATGAAAGCCAGTGATCTTAAAACGGCCAGCGCAGATGATATTAGGAACTCCCTCATCTCCCTCGCTGAGATTTCCTTAATGCGTGGAGCGTGAGTCGCCTACGGCTGAATGTAGAATAGTGAATAGTGAATTTAGAATGGCCAAAGTTGATATTACAGAGCGAACTTTTGCATTCTCATTACGGATCGTAAAACTCAGCCAGATTCTCGATTCAGCTCCGGGCACGAACAGGACCTTGGCCAATCAGCTGCTTAGATCCGGAACTTCCATTGGAGCCAATGTAGAGGAAGCTCAAGCAGCTCAGAGCAAACCAGACTTCATCTCAAAAATATCTATCGCTTGCAAAGAATCTCGAGAAACTCTCTACTGGCTCCGGCTTCTAATAGCTTCTTCAATCATGCCCAGTGAAAAGCTTGAACCACTCAAAAAGGAAGCCGACGAACTCGTTGCCATTCTCACTACTATTATCAAGAATTCTCGTGCCTAGCATCATTCACTATTCACTATTCTAAATTCACTATTCNNCCATGGACTATTCTACTCTGATCTCCCAACGACGCGATCGCTTTGCTGAAGTAGAACAACTGATCACTGATCCAGACCTGTTCTCTGATCAGAAAAAAGCGACCGAGACTATGCGTGAGCACCGTCGGCTCAAAGAGCTTCTCGAAATGTGGGATGAGCTCGAATCAGCCAAGAAAAACTTAGAGGAGAACCGCGAGCTCGCCAAAGAGGAGGACGAGGAAATTGCAGAGATGGCCAACATGGAAATTCCCGAACTTGAGGCCACCATTGAACAACTGTCCGAAAAAGTTCAATACGCCCTACTTCCCCGTGACGAGGCCGAGGACCGCGATGCACTGCTCGAGATCCGCTCTGGTGCAGGTGGTGACGAAGCCGCGATTTTTGCCGGTGAGATGATGCGCATGTATCAGCGCTACGCCGAGCAGCGCAACTGGAAATATGAGCACCTCGACTCTACACCCTCGGAGGCAGGTGGATTCTCCAAAGTCGTCATC
>DBBL01000182.1:0-2497 GCA_002292185.1 Akkermansiaceae bacterium UBA985
TGAATCAGCAACGAGTAGAAACATTAACAATGTCAGCGCCTACAATCCGGTGACCGATACTTGGAAGGCCTTGCCCACACTTCCAATCAACATCAATGGCGTCATTGCGGCAATCATCAACAACCAGTTGTTCGTGACCACCGGCACTATCAATGGGGGAACTAATCCGCAGGCAACGACCTATGTCACTCCTTGGAGCAATTCGTTTCTTGATGGCGCTCCTTCAAGTAGCCCGCAACTTGTTGAGCAGGGCCTTCCAGATGATTCCCCTTCCGGCACCACGCAGTTCAGTAATTATGTGATGCAGATATTTGCCACTGACAGCTACGATCTAGAGATCCAATACAATAGCTCACAAGCTGAGACCGTTTCATGGGAGCTATTAAATACGGGCGAAACCGGATCCTTCGTAACGTCAGGATCGGGCGCATCTGAACTTCAATATATCTATGGCCTGACAATCCCAGAGGGATTGCAGATGTTGCAATTAAGTTATGCAGACGGCTTCTCGCTTGAATATATCGATGCGCTGCTCTCGGAGCCGAGTTCCTTCTCAGGTTACTTGTCTGATACCAATGCTGTAACGGGTAATTTCCAATTGCTGGCGAATGTGCAAGAGTTGGTCAGTAGTGGAGCGAGACCTGAAGTGGGCATCATCATTGAGGAGCCGTCATCCGGGGCCTCTCGATTTGTTCAACTTGGCATACAGCTCGACCAGAACTACTACGCCCGCGCATCAACTGACGTGAACGGAAGTGTCGAAGAATTAAATACCGGCCTATCAGGTTCATTCCCCAACGCGTGGATATTACTCGAGCGAACGGGCGATCAAATTTCTATGGCAGTCTCAAGTGATAATGTAAGTTATCAACTGATCCAGGTTATTACGCTCCCAAGCTTGCCTGACACGCTCGATGCTGGTCTCTATATTGATAGCGGATCAGAGAACATCGATGCAAAGGCGACCTTGCAAAACTTCGAAATCATCCCCTTGCCTTAAGCGACAACTTGTTTTTCTAAGCTCAGCGAGCAAATACTTTTTCCTCGGATCGAATTATATCTTTCATTCGGATCGGATCGGTCCAATCTTTGCACATGGCAGACTCACTCTGGATGAGGCTCAGGCTCATACCCTGGGATAAGTATCAAGCTTCCCCGAAAACCCAAAAACAGGTTCCTCGACTGCTCGAAAACCTAGCATCAAGAAAAGAGCCACGTGCCATGAAGGCAAGCCACGAGCTATGGGTGGCATTGTGCTCAGGACAGGTTTACTCAGCAGCAGAACCCTGCTTGCCTTTTCTGATCGAAATCCTTGCCATCTCCGAGATCAGTGTGCAGGGAGAAATTCTAGATCTGATGACTCATTTTGCCCAAGTGTCTGACGAACCATCCGCACCAGACTGGCACAGGAGGCTGCGCTCCGACCTTAAAAAACAATCCAGATATTTTCAAAAACTCAGTAAAAGCCGTGATGCCATTATAGCAGACAAAGCTAGCAGCATCTTAGCTCTACTTTAAACATGAGGTCGATCTCTCGCATCTGCCAACCATTACGAAATTAATGGCCACACCCGATGCTACAAGTTTTAGTCACTTGCCTCCGTATACATAAACGGCCATAATGATCACTATCTCATATGATGAAATCCATTTTATTTCTGCTATCACTCGCCAGTTTCGCTTTCGCAGAAGCAGACAAACCCAACTTCGTATTTATCCTCGCGGATGATCTCGGCATCATGGACATGTCTGTCGAAGGCTCCACCCTCCACGAGACACCCCATATCGACAGCATCGCCAATGAGGGCATGCGCTTCACCGAGGGCTACTCCACCTGCCAGGTTTGCTCCCCGTCACGGGCAAGCATCATGACTGGCAAGTACCCGGTGAACCATGGCATTACCGATTATATCGGCAGCGCGGTAGGGCTTGCCTGGAAACGCAATGACAAGGTGCTGCCACCGGAATACAAGCGCCACCTTGGCCACGAGGAAACCACCCTGGCGGAAGCACTACTCGCCGGCGGCTACAAAACCTTCTTCGCTGGCAAATGGCATCTGGGTGACAAAGGTTCACACCCCGAAGACCACGGCTTTCAAATCAACAAGGGCGGCCATTGGAGAGGAAGCCCTCCGGGTGGCTTTTTCGCCCCTTATACAAACCCAGAACTCTCTAGCGGCCCTGCTGGCGAATCCCTGCCCATTCGCCTCGCTGAGGAAACCGCCAGCTTCATCAAGGAAAACAAAAACCAGCCCTTCCTCGCCTACCTTTCCTTCTACTCCGTGCACGCCCCCATTCAAACCACACCAGCACTGTGGAAAAAATACCGCGACAAGGCACAACAGGCCCCACATCAGGGAGATCGGTTCCTGATAGATCGCACCAAACCCGTTCGCCAAGTTCAGGACTGCCCGATCTACGCCGGCATGATGGAGTCCATGGATGATGCTGTAGGCATCGTGCTCAAGGCCCTCGACGAGCTCGGCCTTGCGGAAAA
>DBBL01000182.1:2516-2702 GCA_002292185.1 Akkermansiaceae bacterium UBA985
TCCTCCGGCGACGCCTACGCCACCTCCTGCTTGCCCCTGCGAGGCGGCAAGGGGCGCCAGTGGGAGGGTGGCATCAAACAGCCATACTACATCAAGGCCCCAGGCTTAACTCAGGCTAAATCAACCTCTGCCATCCCAGTAACCGGCACGGACTTCTTTCCCACTATGCTCGAGCTTGCCGGTCTT
>DBBL01000175.1 GCA_002292185.1 Akkermansiaceae bacterium UBA985
CAGCTCTGGCATGGAGGAAGGTTTCCCGAGATTCGGTGCGGAAGCCTTGCCGTGTGGGCAGCGCGTCGAGTACGGTGCCGCCAGCGAGCGTGCTCTGCTGAGAGCCATCTCGAAGAACGATACGGTCACCCGTAAGAAGAAAGAGGGGGTTTTCTAAGCGCAGCTGGGCTAGGCAGTCTTCACCTGGGTTGAGATGATTGCGATCATGCAGGATGACACGCGCTCTACAGCGAGCAGAGCCGTGATGGATCATCACCGTTTCCATGTGTTTGAGGGCTCGAGGTTTGATGCCTGGGATAGGCCGTGTCAGACGTTGCAGATGGATGTCGAGGGTGTCAGTGGGCACGCCACATGATTGAGTTGTGAGAGTGAGGCCGCGCTTAGCTCCTGGTTTTCCCGGTGCGTCAATAGGCAGGTCGGGAAGGTTAAGGGCGGTGCGCATACCCGGCAGTGCCCGCTCGAGGGCTTGGCTATGGCTTTGAATGTAACGAACCTTGGCTGGAATGCCGATAGGTTGGGCAATCAGAGAATCTCCGATATGAATGCTGCCGCCCGTGAGGGTTCCCGTGACCACCGTGCCGGTTCCTTTGGGGGAAAAAATACGATCAATGGCGAGGCGTGGTTTGGACGCGTCTTGTTGAGGTTGGCAGCTCTGAAGGTTCTGAGTGATCGTGTCCTTGAGTTGATCGATGCCCTCGCCTGTGATGGCGGAGACAGGTATGATCGGCGCTTCAGCAATCGAGGTGTCTTGAAGTTCGTCGCGCAGCATTTCCACGCTGAAGGGCACATCTTCACAGAGGTCAGCTTTGGTGAGAGCAATGATGATATTGGAAATGCCGAGATAGGTAAGAATATGTAAATGCTCCTCTGATTGAGGCATCCAACCGTCATCGGCTGCGATGATGAACAGTGCGATATCGAGAGCGCCAACACCGGCAACCATGTTGTTCACGAAGTCGGCATGTCCAGGCACGTCGACGATGCCGAGCTCATAGGCTTCTTCTTCATGGGTAAGGGAGAGATGAGCGAAGCCTAACTCAATGGTTACACCGCGTGCTTTTTCCTCAGGAAGGCGGTCTGGATCAGAGCCGGTGAGACACTTGACCAAAGATGACTTGCCGTGATCGATATGACCGGCAGTGCCCAGGATGAGATGATGCATCACGGGCTAACCATCAGAGATACTCCATGAACAATCAAGCGATTATCCTCTGATATAGTTTTCTGCATAGGCTTATTCTTCGGCATGCTTTTGACGTTGCTCGTTGGCAGCTGCATTATAAATATTAAAATCGATTTTTGAAAAAGCAGCTAGATCGATGCTGACATCGCCAAGCGCCTGGCTGTAGCCGCTTAGTTTGTCCTCAGTGATCGAGGTGAGTTTGAGGGTGATAAATCCGCCATGATGAAACCAAGCTCGGACATCTCCTTTGTATTTTTTGGGCTCTTCACGCTTGTCTTTCCAGTTGATGGATTTGATTCTTTCGATGGGAATGCGTATGGGTGTGTGCTTGGTGTTGACGATCATTCGGCCGTCTTGAATGACGCCTACAGTGCACGGCACACTGTCCCCATTCATGAGGATGATGTCGTGAGGTTGTTTTGCTTCTGCTGGGAGGTCATCGTCGGCTTGATTGCGTGCAAGCTTACCAAGCGGTATGCCATTCCATGGAGAGACATGAATGTTGGATATTGAGATGGGCCTCAAGCGATGCGAAACAAAGGTTAAACCTGTTCCTAGATCATCAGGTTCTGCAATGGGGGATTGCATGATGCAGGCTTGCTTTCCATTGATATAAATGGTGGCAATGCCAGTTTCTCTATTGATGCAGACGTCAAAGTGGGCCTCTTTTTTGCTGGGTCTCTCAGCGAATCGCTGCCGGCTGGGGTCTGATTCTTTTCCCTTGGTGCGCGTTATCATGACGACTGCGTAGCTGTCAAAATTAAATTGGTAACAGGAGGAAGGCTTAGGGCTCTTGACGTCAGAGGAATAAAGCTGAAGCTGGAAGTTCATATGTGTCTCCCAAGCCACATCAAAACTTATCTGTGATTTTTTCCTTAGGCCTAGGTCTTTGCCGATGCTCTCCGCACTGGCTCCTTTAAATTCAAGGCGGTGGTTTTTGAGCCGCCACGATTCGTTTGCTTCGGGTAGGGGCTTGGTTGATGTTTGCCACTCGTGTAGGCTGTTTGGTCCACGGTAGTGGCCTTGCCTTTTGCTGACAATATTGAGCGACTGAACCATGGATCTCTTCAGTGTCAGTGTTTCGCTGTATTGGGTATCGAGTTTGATGTTGTCTTCGTTGAGTTCCTTTAGTTGGCCGATCAGGGTGTCACCGTTTGTTTCTTGATTTCGATTCTGAAGTTGAATCCGAGTAAATATCTCCGGGGTTGGAGTGATGGCTCCTTGATCCATTTGAATAGAAAGGATTTGAGGTATATCGAAAGTAGCTGGTTCGTTGAGATAAGCCGAATCAAGTGCCAGCTGTTGTGCATTGATGAATTTCGGGGTGCCAGAAAGCCTATCACCATTGGAGAGTAAGAGCTTGGCTTGAAGAGGTTTTTTGATTTCTTGCTCTGCGAACAAGGGCAATGAACAGCCCGCCACCACTGATGCAAGGGTCAGGATTCTCGTTATGAATGGTTTGCCGATGGTCATGGTGATGGTTGTAGCTTTAGCCGCAGTGATCTTATTGTTTGGCGGGCTCGGTGTTACCTTTAGATAGCGATTCGATAGACGTGCGAGACACATTGAGCGGGCCGAGAATCGGGTGGATTGCAGAGAGTTGGTCCGCCGTGATTTCTGGCTGGCTGATCTGTAACTTGCCACCGTTGTTAAGATGCAGCATATGGCTGAATCCCGCTGAGGGAGCTGGGTTTTCCTCTTTTGCAAATAAGAGAGTGCTTACGCGATGCTCAGGGACCTGGAGTGAGACTTCCTCGAGTGAGTCTTGTGCGTTCTTTCTCTCGAAGATAACAATGCGTTTGTTAGCGTCATCGGATTGCATTTCAACTAACTTGCCTGGGATATTGTCGCCTTCGTTGTCAGTTAGGATGTCAGTTTTTGCCAATGTTGCGTCTTTGTCATAAAACCTAGAATTGATACTGCCAATACGCGAGGTGATGGCGATGTTGCTAATAACGCAGTTGGTTTTCTGATCACTTCGGTTATGAAATATAGTGTAATTCCCATTGGTGGGGCTAACAGTTTCATCCTCCCATGTGCCTATAAAGGTTGAGTCAAGGTAGAGTGAAATCAGGCCTTCGCTTTTATCGACACGTAAATCGATGTTGATTGATTTTTTTTGTTTTTGTCCCTGCTGGATGTCGGCAGGGCTCAGGCTTATGATGTCGAGGGCGATTTGAGTATTGTCTGGGTAGCGCCTTATTTCCATACCCTTTGAATTGAAGATGAGCTCATAGGCGTTTTGTTTGCTGGCTGCCGAATTGTTTTCTGCAAAAAAGCGGAATGCAAAATTGGGGGTGCTTTGCCAACTGAGGTCATATTGATAACGGACCTTATCAGGGAGGGTGAGTTGTTGGGCTAAGTGGCCTTTTCCCTCGTAAGCCTGATCACCCGTCATGGACCAGCTGCCATCCATGTGAGTCCATGTTTCAGGGGACTCATTGCCAATGAAAAGAATCTCTTCTGACATGATGCCGAAGCGCACAGAACGTATTTTAGAACGATCGACGTTCAGGTTGCCCGCATAGCCTGTCGTGAGGGATAGGTGGTTTTCGTCTATAGAGGTGACATGACAAGGT
>DBBL01000048.1 GCA_002292185.1 Akkermansiaceae bacterium UBA985
GAGCATGCGTAGACGAGCGATTGGTATTACGGCGACGGCGTGGATGCGTCAGGATAAAGAGGCGGCAAGCCAGTACATTGACACCACTGAGGCCTTGAGCGACAAATCACGGGAGCGCATCAAGCGCTTTGCCGAAGCAGGCGGGCACTAGTGTCCTTTAAGACTCGCAAGGACTTGCTGCGGCTCCTGGGGGGCGTTGGGCCCCTTTAGGCCTTGCTTGCAGCTGCCTCTTTCTCGATATCCTCAATGAGGTCGAGCTCAGGGCGGAAATCGGCGGCGTGGTAGGAGCTTCTTACTAGTGGTCCACTGGCGACGTGGCGGAAGCCTTTGGCTAAGGCAATCTCCTTATACTCGTCAAACTTTTCCGGTTTGATGTAATTGACCACCGGCAGGTGACGCGGTGAGGGGCGCAGGTATTGCCCCATGGTGAGCACGGTGACGTCATGGGCACGAAGGTCGTCCATGGCTTGGATGATCTCGTGTTCTTTTTCTCCCAGTCCGAGCATCAGGCCGCTTTTGGTGACCACCTTGCCACCAGCAATCGCCTTGGCTTTTTTAAGCACAGTGAGTGAACGCTGATACTTAGCACGGCTTCTGACAAGTGCGGTCAGGCGTTCTACGGTTTCGATGTTGTGATTGAAAATATGTGGGCGAGCACTCATGCAGAGCTCGAGGGCAAAGTCCTTGTCATTGAAGTCAGGGGTGAGCACTTCGATGATGATGCCGGGGTTGTGACTGCGAACAGCCTCGATGACATGCTTGAAGTGCTCGGCACCACCGTCACGCAAATCATCACGTGCCACAGCGGTGATCACAACGTGTTTGAGCTCCATGCGCTTGCAGGCTTCAGCGACACGCTGGGGTTCGTCCGCTTCGAGGGCATCAGGGCGTGCTGTTTTTACGGCACAGAAACCACATGCACGAGTGCACTTTTCACCAGCGATCATGAAGGTGGCAGTGCCGTGACTCCAGCACTCCCAGCGATTTGGGCATTGAGCTTCCTCGCAGACGGTGACCAGGTTGAGGTCAGTGATCAGGGACTTGGTCGACCAGAATTTGGGGTCATTGGGAAGACGCACTTTGATCCAGTCCGGCTTGCGCTCGGTGTGGAGTGCAGGATCCATGTTCATCCGCGGGCCGTGACAGTTCATGAGGTGCTTGTAACCACGCTACTTCAAGTTTCAAGTTTGAAGTTCGTCAGATCAAGGAATGTGGAGCTCAAAGGCCGATACTGAGGCGTGTTGGCCATTGACCAGTATTTCGATCTGATGCGTCCCCGAGTAATGGCGACGTGTGGTGATCTTTTTAAAGGGGTGGGATTTCTCCAAAGTAAGGGTCTGGCCGGGCTTAAGGCGTAGATTTTTCCATTTGAACACCTTGGCCGAGCTTTGTCCGTTGGCCTTGATGTAATGCACGGCGTAGTCGATGACCACGTATTGCTTGTCCTCGGAGCTCGAGCTAATCTGCACTTTCATGCCGAGGGGATCACCAAGGATGAGGTGGCGGGTGGAAAGTGTCGGCGGCTCTACTTTCAGTTTGGGTTTTTGAGTGAACCCGAGCAGTGCAAAAACTTTCGGGTGGCCTTCTTTGACCAGTGTTCGTGTTGCGTGCCGTATGATCCATTCTCTTGCCGTCACCTTTTGGGCCTGCCAGGACTTACAGGTTTCAATAACCAGCTCTGGGTGATCTTTAGCAATGTCATTGAGGTTGTTAGCGACTGATCGCCGCACATAATCGGACGGGTCGTCTTTGAGGTTTTCTAGCAAAGAAATGACGGGTGCTGGATTTTTTATGTATTGAGGAAGTTGCTTGCCCCATGGCAGACGTGGTCGAATACCCTCGGAGGCTAATCTGCGCACGTGCTCGTTGCTGTCCAGACACCACATCAGCATTTGGCTGTAGGTTTCTTCTGGGTGCACTTCGAGGAATGGACGAATGGCAAACTCAGCAGTGAAAAGAGGGGTGAGGTAGCGCAGTAGTGGCAACGCAATCTCCGGATGGTTGAGCCCATACTTGGCCACGTAGTCGACAATCGGCCAGGCGGCGAAATAAACCTGTTTTTCATCCTCATCATCATCCGCCTGGGGCCAGTGTTCTTTGAGCTCACCTAAAATATAGGCTGTTTCAGGAAATGATGAAGGCAGGTGCACACTCATCACGGTAATGAGGTGTCTGACCCGATCTTTCAGCTCAAGCTGGCTCAGGGTAGATAGTGCATCTCTTCTGAACGAATCTGCGCAGAAACGAGCGCCTGATGCTAGAAGCGCATCGATGATGCGTTCGACTGCGGCCTCCCCAAGACCATTCTTCGCCAGTGCATGTTCTGTCATTGCTCAGTTAGACCAGTTAGCGGCTTCAGCGTCTTTATGGCAATGTATTTTTGTGCATAGCGCAAGAGGATTTGATGGTTTTCATGGATGGACATTTGCTCATTTCAAGCGATGCTGCCGCAGATGCTAAGTGCCCCGTCCATATCGCAAAATCGCCAGCCAGAGTTATTATCACCAGCAGGAAATTGGGATTGTGCCCGTGCCGCGGTGGCCAATGGTGCGGATGCCATTTTCTTTGGCTTGCCCAAGTTTAATGCCCGACTTCGAGCTGATAACTTTACGGAAGAGGATTTACCCGAGCTAATGAAGTTCCTGCACGAGCATGGAGTGCGTGGATTTGTGACTATGAACACGCTGATCTTTACCGGTGAGATGAAGGCCGCAGAGCAGCAGCTGCGCTTGCTTGATGCCAGTGGGGTGGATGCCATTATTGTTCAGGACTTGGGACTTGCTCGTTTGGCACGGCACGTTGCTCCCCACTTAGAAATTCATGCCTCGACGCAAATGACGATCACCTCACCTGAGGGACTTGAGTTTGTAGACCAGCTTTATCAATTGGATCGGGCGGTGTTAGCACGAGAGCTTTCCCTCAAGGAGATCGGTAAATTTAATCCGACGCAATGTGTGCCACTTGAGGTCTTTGTGCATGGGGCGCTTTGTGTGGCGTATTCCGGGCAGTGCCTGACAAGTGAGAGCCTAGGTCAGAGATCTGCGAACCGCGGAGAATGTGCTCAGGCGTGCAGGATGCCATACACCTTAGTCATTGATGGAGTCGAACGAGACATGGAGGAGGTACGTTATTTACTCAGCCCACAAGACCTCGCCGCTGTGGATTTGATTCATGAGCTGGTGCAGCAGGGGGTTGTTTCCTACAAAATTGAGGGTCGCCTTAAATCACCCGAGTATGTAGCGGCCATTACCAAGGTCTATCGCAAGGCGATTGATGCGGCTGTGGCGCATGAAGAGAGCCCGATTACTCGTGATGATCGCTATGCCATGGAGATGACTTTCTCGCGTGGGTTGTCGACCGGTTGGCTTGAGGGCACTAATCACCCACGCTTGACCCATGGTAAGTTTGGCAAAAAACGTGG
>DBBL01000108.1 GCA_002292185.1 Akkermansiaceae bacterium UBA985
CGTGGTATTTATCGGGGATGTCGGCATAAGCGAGAATCCAGCTGAGGGCTTGACCCTTGATCAGGCCACATTACTCAGGGGGCTCGTAGAAAAACAGGCCAGCGGCATTGTTTTCCTACCGGGTCCGATGGGCAATATTTTTTCGCTTTCAAAAAGCCCACTAGGTGACCTGATACCAGTTGTTCTAGATATCACCAGCAAATCGGGCTTCGGCGGACCCATTTCATCCAAACTCAATCTTACCAGCGAGGGGCGTAGATCACTTCTCACCATGCTAGGAGACACTGAAGAGGATAATCCCGACATATGGAAAAGCCTGCCTGGCTTCAATTGGCATGCTCCTGTCATCAAGGCCAAGGGTGGTTCTGATGTGCTCGCTGTCCACGCCGATAAATCCAATCAGTATGGGCGAATCCCCATGCTCGTCACTAAAATTGCCGGTAATGGAAAGGTTCTCTTTTTAGGGCATGATTCCGCATGGAAATGGCGCCGAGGCGTTGAGGATCTCTACCACTATCGATTTTGGGGGCAGGTCGCCCGATGGATGTCTTATCAACGCAACATGGCTGCTGGCTCACGGATACGGCTCTATTTCACACCTGAGCGCCCTAAGCCGGGTGACTCAGTAAGCCTAAACGCGAATGCCTTTGATCAATACGGAGCCCCCCTGAGCCAAGGCGAACTCTACGTGAACATCGACTCNNCCTGATGGTGAAAGCAAAAGAATCAGTCTCAACAAAGAGGATGAAACCTGGGGGAGTTATTCTGGGCGCTTTAAAATAACACAACCAGGAGCTTGGAAAATTCGTGCCACCATTGGCGAAGATAGAGCTCACAGCACAGACACCACATTAATCGCCCAAGGAAGTGAGGTTGAGAAAACAGGCATGCCCGCCCGCGCTGATGTTATCGAAGAAATGACCCGAGTCTCAAAAGGCCAACTGATGGAGGGCGATACGATCAAAGATATTGGCAAAGTAATCAATGCCCTGCCGGTGCCCAAGCCCCTAGAGTCTCGCACACCACTCTGGTCGCACTGGTTCACTGCCACCTGCCTTATCTGCCTATTGGCCAGCTTCTGGATTGGTCGTAAACTTAACGGCACTTTTTAATGCGTTTGATGCATTGCTAGCGATGCCCTACAGATACTTTTACAATTGCAAGCCCACTCAAATCTGACTAATATGAGCAACTCATGAGTTTCCTACGGCACTCCGGCTTTAGAAGCATATCCAGAAGCATTATTCCGCTTTTTTTGATCATACCCATGCTGTTGGGAGCGTTCACTTGTGAGCTAGATGCTCAAGAAGATCCAGCTGCAGTGGACCCAGCAGACATTTTTTTCCAGGCATGGCTTGAAATCAAACGCGCCGAAAAACTCGAAGGGGAAAGCAAATTTAGTGATGCATGGCAAAAATACCAACAAGCGTATAGCTATTACAGCGTCCTCAATAAGTCTCACAAAAACTGGAAACCCAACCTCGTAAAAAGCCGCATCGCTAGCACTGAGGCATGCATGAAAAGGGTTGAGCCCAATGCTACCGCTGAACTTGCCAACAACAAAATCAAAACCCAAGACCTGATCGAGGGACCTCAGCCAGGCTCGCCAAGTGGAAGCGGCACAGGCGCAGGCTCAGGCTACCAACCAGCTCCCTCCTCGCGCAATAACAGCACGACCGGTCGGACCACAATCGATCCCTCGACGGTAGCTAGCCTTGATAAACTCGAAAAAGAAAACAAGGAGCTAAAAATAAAGCTAGAGACTGCTAACAAAGAGGCTGCTGCATCGAATGATCAAAACGCCAAGAACAAGCTAGACGACACAGAGCGTAAGCGCCTCAATGAGCTGATCACCAAGAAAGACAGAGAAATCGCGATGATACGAGATGTCCTTGCGCGCGCACCGTTGCAGCAAGACATGAACCGCATCTCTCAGCAAAAGACAACGCTCGAACAGGAAATCAAAATTACGGCACGCGCCCTGAAGTCTTCCCAGCAGAAACTCACAGAAGCGCAACAAAACGCTGAAAACTTCCGCCAAGAAGCCGAGCTCGCCAAAAACCGTGCTGAGAAAATTCAGCAAAACATGCAGCAACAAGGTGCCGTTAATAACGAACTGGTAAGGGGGCTTCGAGATGAGCTGAAAACGGTTACCGAGATGCTCGAACAAACTCGTAATGAGCTGGGCAGTGCCAATAGTCGCATTGAAAAAATGCAGCTTAGCTTGAACGAATCTCAAGAGACCATCAAGGAACTCACCAAAGAGCGCGACAGCCTCCTAAAAGAACGAAACCTTCTCGCCGAGACATTGAAACAAAGTGACTCCAAAGGAATCCAAGGGCTGATCACCGAAAACATGCGTCTGGGTACTGAACTCAAAGAGGCTCTTGATCGTCTTGATTTTCTTGAGGAAAACCAAAACGCCACCAAGGATGACCTCACCAAGGCGCACACTAACCTTGCCCTCGCTAAAACTCGCATCTTAAAATATCAGAAAGAGCAAGCAATCCAGAGCGAGACCATCCAATCGCTTGAATCTCAGCTTCGAGACGCCCAATCAGCCCTCTCCAGTGCCAAGGCCAATGATGGGGCCTACACCAACCCTGATGAAGTCAAAACACTTCGGGGAACCGTAGATCGCCTTCTTGCCGCACAAGAACGCCGCCGCATTGGAGAGAAAATTCTCTGGAATACCTATCAAAAATCAATAGCCAAAATCGACGGCCTCTCCAAAGCAATCAGCGATATTCGAAACATAAAAATCAACCTTACTGACAAAGAAAAGGAGTTCGTTTCAGGTCATCGTCATCCAGATGGAGAGTTTTCAAATTCAGATCGTGTATCCCTGGCTCACGCTCGCGCCTATGGTAACGCCCTTGAGTCAGAGACCTTGTATGTTGAGGACCTGATCATACGTCATTTTGAACGAGGCCGCATTCAAGCTGCTCACTCAGTGCTTATCGATATTAACGAAAGAGTGCCTGGCAACTATCGCATTCTCTGTAAGCTCGGTGTAGTCGAAATGAAATTGGGGCATTACAACAAAGCGATCGCGCGCTTGGACGAAGCCATCACCATGCGTGAAAATAGCGGCTATGCACACTTCATGATGGGCATTGCTCAATACAAAAACAAAGAGATCGATGATGCTCAAAACTCCTTCGAGCGTTCGCTCATTCTCAATCCAGACAACGCACGTGCACATTTATACCTGGGTAACTTGGCAGGAGCCGCTAAACAATACCAACAGGCTGAGGAGCACTTTTTATCCACGATCAAAATTAATCCCTCATTAGCTGATGCTTATTACAATTTGTCTGTTCTTTATCTGCAGCAAAAACGCAAACAGGACGCGCTGAGCTACTACCAGAAAGCACTCAATAATGGCGCTCAGCCTGACCAAGCTTTGGAAAATAAACTCAAGGGCTAAGCTCCTCTCACACCAAACCCTCCGCCACCACTAGATTTCATTTTTGAAGTGAGTCGGCCATTTTCTCCACCCTTTCATCTGTAGCCTCTTTCGGCATCCCAATTATGCTCAGCCAAGAGGAACAAGCCCGCTATGCACGCCACTTCTCTCTCCAGCAAGTCGGTGTTGCAGGACAGGAAAAGCTGAAGAACTCATCGGTACTTTGCATCGGCGCAGGAGGTCTAGGATCCCCCTCCTGCCTCTATCTTGCTGCCGCTGGAATTGGCCGCATCGGTATTGTTGATCCTGACACCGTCGAGCTATCTAATCTCCAACGCCAGATACTCCATAGCCAATCGAGTCTTGGCTTGAGCAAACTTGATAGCGCCACTGCACGACTTAGAGAAATCAATCCGCATGTGAAGGTTGAGCAATACGCCTGCCGCTTCAATGCTGAAAACGCCATGGAGATTGCATCCCAGTATGACGTCATCGTCGACGGCACCGATAACTTCCCTACACGCTACCTCAGCAACGACGTCTCATTCTTCCTCAAAAAACCAAACGTTTACGCCTCCATCTTCCGTTTTGAAGGTCAACTCAGTGTCTTTGCACCACACCTTGGGGGGCCATGCTATCGCTGCATGCTGCCTGATCCTCCCGATGCTGGCAGTGTCCCTAGTTGTGCAGAAGCTGGAGTCCTCGGCGTCTTGCCAGGGATCATGGGCAGCCTTCAGGCCATGGAAGCAATCAAGATCATTCTAGGCTGCGGCACCCCGCCACTGGGCCGACTGATCCATTATGATGCGCTCAATACCAGCTTCCGAGAATTCAACCTACGTAGGGACCCCCAATGTCCTCTTTGTGGTGAAAATCCGAGCATCACTCACTTAATTGACTACCAACAACTCTGCCGCAATACTAAGCCCACAAACATGATGGATAACCAAGACGAAATAAGCGTTGAACAACTCAAAAGCAAACTAGACGAACCCTTTAACGGCCTCTTACTCGATGTGCGTGAACCATGGGAATACAGCGCCGCTCACATTGATGCCGCTCGGCATATACCCATGGGCGACATACCCGAGTTCATGCCTGAACTCAAAGCCATGGACGACGACCAGGAGTTACTGATCATTTGTAAATCTGGCGGCCGAAGCGGTCGAGTCATGGATTACCTAGTAGATCAAGGCTTCACCAATGTATACAATGTCACCGGAGGCATGGATGCCTGGTCAAAACTCTAAGCCTTGCCCAAGCCTGTTCGCTAAAGAATGCCTTACACCCATCATTTTTCATCTTCATGACCACCAAGCACAACAGCCTCGAAGCCAAAGGATACCTCATTGTCATCGAAGGCATCGATGGGACTGGAAAGTCCACTCAAGCTACCATGCTAGCCGAAGCTCTGAGAAAGAGCGGTCGCGAGGTTGTGCAAAGCTTCGAGCCGACCAATGGACCTTGGGGAAAGAAACTCAGAGACAGTGCAACCACGGGCAGGCTCAGCATAGAAGATGAATTGGAATACTTCATCAACGACCGTCGAGAGCACGTCGAGCAGCTCATCATTCCGACCATCAAGAGTGGCGGCATCGTCATCCTTGATCGTTATTACTTTTCAACCATGGCCTACCAAGGTGCGCGCGGCATCGACCCTGAAGTGATCCGCGTAAAAAATGAGACCTTCGCCCCCCAACCCGACACGCTCATCATTCTCGATCTTGATGTTGATATCGCGCTACAGCGTATCGGCGTTAGAGATGGTCAAGCCAACGAATTTGAAAAGCGTGAATCACTCGACTTTTGTCGCAAGCTTTTCTTAAGCCTCAAGGATGAAACGTATGCATACGTAATCGATGCCAACACAGAGATCACAGAGGTCAACGCCAGTGTGATGGCTGCCGTTCATGCCCAGCTCGGCATAGAGCCAGCAAGCTGAAATGCGGCTGATTAATGCGGCAATTTGGACTCCCCCTAGAGAGTTTCTGGATGTTGCAGTAACTCAGAAATACGATTGAGCAGCATTCCGGCACCACCGCCATCAACCACCCTGTGGTCAAAGGTCAAATCGATCTCCGCTTCCGTTACAGGGACAAAGGTGCTGGTCTCCTCACTCCAAACGGGGCGCTTAACACCAGCGCTGAGGCCCAGTATCAGGGTTTCATTAGGCAGCGGAATAGGTGTGCCCCAAGTTAATCCAAAAGTACCAAAGTTGGTCACGGTTGCAATTCCATGTTTGGTTGCATCCTCGGGAAGTTTTCGCGAACGAGCCAACTCTACAAGGCGGTTGTAATCTTCAACAAGTTCACTCAGCGACTTTGTATCAGCGTTGCGGATAATAGGAACCAAGACTCCATCATCGACCTGAACTGCCACACCAATATCAAAGGCACGCGGGTGAACGACATTTTCACCAATCAAATAACCAGCCGTGGTTGGGTTCTCCGCCAATGCTAGTGCCAGAGCTCTTAACAGATAAAGCGCCGGGCCTGGTTTGGGTGCCTGACGACGGCGATGATCAAGGATCTTGTCCATTACCAGAGGTCTGGCAACCGTTGCTAGCGGGCGAGTCCAGCTCCGACGCATCGCATCAGCCACGGCAAGACGCATGGGAGACGCCTTGGTGTAGGGCCATGTTTTGATGTGTTCGAGAAATCCCTCGAGATCCTCCACGGTAACGCGGCCACC
>DBBL01000120.1 GCA_002292185.1 Akkermansiaceae bacterium UBA985
AGCACGGCCAAGTCCGCTGCACTCTCCTCTAGTCTGACACTCAACCAGAATCCCCTTACCCGGCCCTTACCCTTCTCTTACCCGTTATGCCAAAAGTCATCATCACTGAACCGGGTGGAATCCCACAACCCTATCGCTTTGCGAGTGATTGTGATTGTGTGAGCATCGGCCGCGGCAGTGATAATGACATTGTCATCTCGTCTCCGTCCGCGTCCACGACTCACTGCACCCTGGAACGGGTCGAGGGGGGCTATATCCTGCGTGATAGGAATTCCACCAACGGCATCATGTTGGATGGCACCCCCATGGAAGTCATCCATCTCGAACATGGCATGGAGGCGCTCATCGGGGATGTCTCGCTGGCATTCGAACTTTCGGGTGAGGAACTGGCGCAATTCACCCATGAAGCGCCGGCCCAAGTCTCAAGTGCCGCACCGGGCCGATTCACCTATGGCCCACCGCCCCAAGTCTCGGTTGACCACCTGAAACCGAACAAGACCAAGAAAAAGTCCATCGTAATCATTTCGGGAGTTGCCGCTAGCTTAGTTGTTGCCAGCTATTTTTCATATGGCCCGATTCTTGGAGAAAATGGACTCTTAGCTGATTCCCTTAATACCGCGGCCAAGGACAAACACGCTTCACCGGAAGACACAAATACCGCCCCCGGCCAGGACGCTGGGCTCATGCATGTAAGCAGCTCAAATGCTGTTCACCTTGATCCTGACTTACTCAATAGCTTTCTCTCTAATCATTGCACCAAGTGTCATGGCCCCGAAAAAGAAAAAGGAGACCTCAGACTGGATACTCTCTCGCTCAATATAGCCAATAGCGACACCGCTCTGCACTGGCAAGATGTGCTCGATGTTCTCAACCTCGGTGAAATGCCACCGGAAGATGAGGAGCAGCCGAGCAAGGAAGAGCTTCAAGCCATCATCAAACATCTCACGGTCGCTCTGGACACCTCCAAAAAACGCCTCTCAGAAGACGGCGGAAATATCGCGCTACGCAGAATCAATCGACGTGAATACCAACACACCATTCATCAATTACTCGGAATGCGTATCGGAATACGTGTCGGAGAATCCGTGCTTCCTGAAAACTCCATCACCGAAGCATATGATACGATAGGGCAAGACCAACAATTCTCCAGCCATCATTTTGAGAACTACTTTGATCTAGCTAAATCCGTCGCCAAAGTTGCCCTTCAATGGGTAGATAAAGAAAAACAAGATGTAAATTCGTGGACATACTCAGCTGAAGGGCAACACTCCCACTTACGAAACAAGCGCAATAACTTAAGAAAGTACCTCACGGCAGCAGAAGCTAGAGGTGGCTACGTAGATAGGCGCAAACGAAATATGTACGACTCTGTAGTCAAGTACCTCAGTATACCCTATAATGATAAAGGCGTATTTATACGGGAATCAAGTCATTATCCTTGGCTCGACACTTTCAAATTCCCTGTAGATCCAAGAGCGACCTATACATTTAAGCTCAAAGCAGGGCTCGCAGGAGAGACCTCTGCCATTCGTCGTTTCTTAAAGGTCAAGAAGGGGAATAGAACCATCGGATATCTTAAAGTTTCCGGCTCACTGGATTCACCCCAGGAAACGCAAACGCTGGAATACCAGCCCCTAATACACCCTGCCAACTCATATGTCAGATTCACCCTCCGGGAAAACAAAGCGGACATCGAGATCAAAGATTACCTAGCGAAGTTAGGCGAAAGCCCAAAAAAGACTGCCATCTGGGTGGATGATACGACTGTCGAGGGCCCGTTCTACGAGGAAGCCTCGGCCATCGAAACCATCTACCAACAAACGATTGCCACCGTAGATGCAAGCAAGGGCGATGAAGAAATTGACCTTCAAGTAAAACAGTTTTTGCAAGAATTTACGAACAAAGCCTTTCGCGGGAAAGAGGCCGCACCTGAGTTCGAGAAGCTTGTCTTTAAAATATACAGCCTCGACCGCGAGCAGGGCAAAGAGCTCAAAGAATCTCTCATCACGCCTCTGGCGATGATCCTCAGCTCTCCCAGCTTCCTTTACCTCATGGAAGATGCTCCTGCTACCAAAGAAGGTATCGTTAATGAGGTAGAATTTGCCAACCGAATCTCCCACTTCCTCTGGAGTCGTTCAGCATCAGGTGAGCTTCTTGCAGACGCGAAAGCTGGCAAACTAAAGGACAAGGAAGTGCTAAAAAAACACGTCGACCGCATGCTCAAGCACAAAAAAAGCTTCGCACTCTCTGAAGGGTTTTTCACTCAATGGGTGGATTTAAAACGATTTGAAGACGTCGGTATTGATGAAACCACCCATATCAAATTCAACAAAGGAATACGGGATTCTGCTAAACTCGAAGTGCAGAATTTCTTCGACACATTGATAAAGGAAAACCTCAGCATCACTCAATTAATAGACTCTGACTTCGTCGTCATCAATGACCTCCTAGCCTTACATTACGGGCTCGAAGCGCCCAATAAAGAAGGCCGGTTCCGCAAAGTCAAACTCCCTGCAGATTCACCACGTGGAGGGCTACTCGGAACCGTAGCCTTCCTCTCCATGGGTTCTAATGGAGAACGCTCATCCCCCATCATCCGTGGCGCGCTCATCCAGGAGAGGTTCTTCAACAGAAAACCTCCTCCACCGCCACCCAACGTCCCTGAGCTTGAAAATGCCAGTGACAAGCCGCTGGCTGTAAAAGAGAGCATTGAGCTCCACCGTCAAAAAGCTCAATGCGCATCCTGCCATAGTAGTTTCGACCCATTAGGATTCGGCTTAGAAAACTTTGATCTCCTCGGACAATGGCGAGACCTGGAAACGATAAGAGCTCACGACATCAAGGGTGAGGCTGAAAAAGACACAAAACCAAAACTCATCCCCGTGAGAGCCGAGGGTGTATTCCCTAACAATGAACCATTTCAGAACCTGGATGAATTCCGGGCTGGGCTCATGGCACACAAGCATCTGCTGACCCGCTCGATCACGGAAGGCCTGTTATCCTACGGATTAGGCAGACACATCGAATTTGCCGACCAGCAAGCACTCGATGAGATCTGCAAAAAGGCCGGCCAAAACAACGAACAAATCGGCGACCTCATCTACTCCATTATCAGTCACCCACTTTTCAAAAAAGCGGATCAATTCACAGACCCCTCAACTGCAAAAAATTAACCCAACGATATTATGAGTCTACACCTATATAACCGACGCACTGTGCTCAAAGCAGGAGCCACCTCCCTGGCACTCCCATTCATGGAGTCGCTCGGTATGGCCCAAGTTGCCAAGGTAGCCAAAGCGGCTACCGCCGCCGTCCCCAAACGCTTTCTCTTTATTGGCTGTGGCTACGGATTCACCACACACAGCTTCTTCCCAACCAAAGCAGGAAAATTCTCCGAAATCGGGCTCACCCCGGGACTTGAGCCACTCGACCGCCACAAAGATGACATCACCATGGTCTCAAACCTCACCAACCTAGGTGCCAGAAACCCTCACGCCGGCAGTACTACCTACCTCACGGGAGCGGATGTTGGAGGCACTAGACGTCGAAAATTTATCAACTCCATTTCACTCGACCAGGTGATTGCTAAGAACATCGGTCAGGATACTCGCTTCTCAAGCCTCGCACTCTGTGGGGAAGATGCGAGCGGACATGGCCCGGGACTCTCTATGTCCTGGTCGGATAAGGGGAACCCCATTCCTGGCATCAAAAATCCTCTCTCACTCTATCATGAGCTCTTCGGTCAAAGCAAAGAAAGTAGTGCTGAGCGAGAGTATCGCCTCTCCCAAAAACGCAGCATCCTCGATGCCGTAGTCGCGGAGCTCAAATTCTCAAAAAAGAAACTCAGCAAGACCGATCAAGATAAACTGGAAGATTACCTGCAATCCATTCGTCAGATCGAACAAAGCATTAGCAAGGAGGTCGAATGGGCGAATACCCCAAAACCAAATGCTCCACCAAATGTTCCCCTTCCAAAACCAGGAGACAGTATGGACGGAGTCCAATCGCTAAAGATCCTCCAACAGCTCATGGTGGCAGCCTTTCAAACCGACTCAACCAGAGTCATCACCTATAGGCAACCAGTAGACTCCTTGCTCAAAAGCTGGGGAATGAATATCGGATCTCACACGCTCTCTCACCGCTACAGCGGGGCTCGCGCCGAGATGTCCAGGTTAAGAGACTTTAAATCCATGGAGCTATTCGCAGGCCTTATTGACCTGTTTAAAAAGACCCCGGACACGAATGGTCAAAGCCTCTTTGACTCCACCCTCATCAGCTATGGATCTAACATCCGCATGGGTCACGGTCTAAAAGGCTGCCCTTCTATCTACACAGGTGGCGCAGCAGCAAAACTAAAAACCGGCGAGCACATCATCCTGCCGGAGGAAGACACTCCACTCGCCAACTACTGGCTCACTCTCTGCCAACAATCAGGTATAGAGATGGACAGCTTCAGCCACAGCACGGGGACCATCAGCGAACTGGTTCACTCTTGATATACATGAAAACAATCAACAAAATGACTTTTAAAACCTATCCGCTCCATCCCTAAGTCGCACGCGGCTTCATCACACGATATCATTTCCCATGCATCAAATAAGACATATCAAGCCATTTGCCCTCTTACTAACACTCACAACATCCATGCCCAAAACTCACTTTATGAAATTAATACCAGTCGCTATCGCCTTGTTAGCGGGTTTAATAACCGCACCCGCCTTTGCCGACCAAACCAATCAGGATCCAGAACGCCAACGTTCGTCCGAAGTTGCCACCGGCGAAGAATCCGTCGCAGCAGATGTCATGATCCGGGGCACGGTGATGGACGCAGATGATGCCGCCGTATCGGGTGCAGAGGTTCTTGTATTCCCTAGGCCCCCCTTCCCTGGGGAAAAGCAATTCGAGATGGAGCCGATTGCGCAGGCGGTGACCGGGCCGGACGGCTCGTTTCAGGTAATGGTCAGGCAAGGTTCATTCGCCGTCACGGCGCGCTCCAAGGGCATGCTGGCCATCGCGGCCTTCGGTGGTAGCACCGGTGACCATAAAGTCATCGACGGTATGGATGTCCACATGAAGCCGATCGCCCGTGCAACGGGACGTGTTCTTGACCCGGACGGTCAACCCATTGCCGGTCAATTGGTTCGTTTCAATCGGAGTTACGGCTACAGTATTCATAGTGCCACAAAATACGAGGAGATCAATCACCAAGCGCGTGGCAGGTTTTCCGTCGTTACCGATGAGCAAGGCAGGTTCGAGATCACCTCGCCAGCGGATACAGCTTACACTGTCACCATCTCGAGCCCGTTCGCAGCGTACCAGGAGTCACATACCCTCACCGATGGTGCCGAAATCCTGCTGCAGCTGGATAAATAAAATGAAACATCAATCAATTAAAGTCGCNNCTGCACTCTTCACCGATCACATGGTCATCCAGCGTGAGACCCAAGCACCCGTCTGGGGCTCGGCAGACGCAGGGGAAAAGGTAAGCGTCACCGGCAGCTGGGGAGAAAGCGCGGTGACCACCGCAGATGCCTCCGGAAAATGGATGGTCAAGCTGAAGACCCCAGAGGCAGGTGGCCCTCATACCCTGACCCTGAAAGGCAACAACACGATTGAAATTAAAGACGTGCTCTCCGGAGAAGTCTGGTTCTGCTCCGGGCAGTCGAACATGGAGTGGAGGATGGAACAGCTGGCCAAGGTGTCTGCCAAGCGCACCACGCCGGAACACATCCCCACGGCAAACTATGTGAAAAAGGAAATGGAAACGGCAAGTGACAAGCTGTTGCGCCAGTTTGCCGTGGCAAGAGCCAAATCACCACTCAAGCCGCTGACAACCCTCAAGGGGACTTGGCTGGATTCATCACCGCAGAACAATCCTGGTTTTTCAGGCACCGCCTATTTCTTTGCTCGCGAGCTGCGCAGAGAGCTCAATGTTCCGGTGGGTCTGATCAATTGTGCCTGGGGCGGCACACGCATCGAACCCTGGATACCGGCTGAAGCCTTTCAGGCGGATAAGGAAATGGCAGCCTATTACCAAAAGAACCCAAAGCAGGCAGCTACCATCTTTAATGGCATGGTTAACCCGGTGATCCCCTATGCCATCCGCGGCACCATCTGGTATCAAGGTGAATCCAATCGCGATTACAATACCCTCAAGTACGAACAACACTTCAGTGCGATGATTGGTACCTGGCGCAAACTGTGGGCACAGGGCGAGTTTCCGTTCTACTTCGTCCAGCTGACCAACTACCAGGGACGCTCGCGTGCGAGTTACGACCCACCCACCATGAAACCCGTTGAGTATGACGGCTGGCCCACCATCTGTGATCAGCAGCGCCGCACACTCCGGGTGAAAAACACCGGCATGACGGTGTCCAGTGATATCGGCGAAGCCCATGACGTGCACGCGCATAACAAAATAGACGTCGGCAAGCGGCTCGCCCTTTGGGCCTTGAAGCATGATTATCAACAACCAGTCCCCGTGTGCAGCGGGCCACTTTATAAGAG
>DBBL01000176.1 GCA_002292185.1 Akkermansiaceae bacterium UBA985
TCCAACGATCTCTTCCCAACCGGCTATCTCACCGTTGTCCAAAGCCAGGTCATTGCCCGGGTTGTAGATCAGGTTGGCTCCATCGAGCTGGTTAAAACTCAGGTTGTCGATGGCAGTTGAAAATGCATCTTCACCTCCGTCATCAAATCTCAAGACATAGTCTGTTCCCTCTTTACCCACGAAATTGAATGCAACCGCCTCGGTATCGCTGGCACCCAGAGCTGCTGTGGTGTGAGAGTATACCTGACCCCCACCGAGCTCGGCAATGGAGATCGTCCATGCGTTACTGCTCGGTCCTTTGTCGCTTGATTGACCGATGTCGAGGGAGTTCAAGCGGAGCCTCGAGCCCGCATCCACGCTGAAGGTCACCGTAGGGTCGGGTTCACCTCCGTTTACGTCCATCTGGACCACGTCGACGATACCAGCGGTAGGGTCAAGAGTATTCCACACATTACTAGAACCGTGGACCTCCCAGACATTGGGTGACGGCGCCCAAGACAGACCGATATCGGCTGTGGCCCCGTTGTCAATGTTCGCACCGGCAATGTCAGCACTCAGATTGCTACCGAAGGTGAGACTGAGATCTTGGTTGTTACTTTGCCCGGTATCAAAGGTAAGGGTGGATGCATTCGCCGACGTACATGTGGCAATGAATCCTAAAAGCATGAAAAGTCTGTGGGGGTTATTGTTGTTCATAATATATTTAAGTTAAATAAATTAATATTGGTTCATTAACAGACCTATTTGTAAACTAGAATCTTCACAAGTAAACAATAAAGTAAACTTTTTTTGCCTCTTCACCAGAGCTTCAAGCGCCCCCCTATTTACCCTGAGTATTCGTTACCCCATCGAGCATCAGAGTCCGCAGCTCAGTGGCGGACAATACCTTGTCAAAGACCAGCACTTCGTCCCAATGTCCTTTCCCCGGCATATTGCCAGCATTGCCGCCTCCCAGGCAGAAGTCACCACTTGGGGGCGATGGCTGCCTGCGCTTGGCACTTACCACCGGGACCGCGTTGACATAGAGATTCACCGTGCGCGCATCCCAGGTCACGGCGAGGTGTTGCCATTGATTGACCGTGGCAACGGAGTGTAGGCGGTGGGTGATGCGGAGGTCTTTGGCCGTGGTGCGGAAGCCGATCTCAGCGTCCTTGTTGATCCATAGCTCCCAAACGTCAGGGTCAGCAGTGCTGTCGAACACCGTCTGGTAATCGTACCATGGGGCCGGCCGATACCACATGGCTACGGTTCCGGAAGCAGGTAAGGTTTTGCGGGTATTGAACCCCGCAGCAGAGAGCGCACGCCCCTTGATTCCCGCCGGGCCGTTTGTTTGATCATCGAAGTCAAGGTGTTGCAGAATGCGGGCATCTGCCCTCTCCTTGTCTGTCTGTAGCCCACGCCTAATGAAATCAGGGCGATCCGTGGTGATGGACTGCACTCCCATCTTTGCCATATGACGAGCCAAGGGGATCTCGTTGACCGTCCAGCAATGATACTGGAGTCCATTCTGCCTCAAGGCTTTGCCAAACTCCGGAGGGATTTCAGTACTTGCCTGAATGTCAACACCATCGGCCCCCAACCTTTTCGCGGTTTTGATCACGCTGGACATTCCCATCTTCTTATAACTCTTTTGCGACACCACCCAGAAGGCGTCCACTTCCGGCATGGCCTTTTTGCAGGCGGCGATCACTACCTGATCAAAGCAGATAATCGCCAGTCGTGACTTTGGAATACTTATCTTATTGAGCTGCTCCGCCAGTGGCTTGACGATGCGGACGCCATCCTTGATCTCGATAAACATCCGCCCTTGCTCAGCAGGCAAGGTCGCCAACACCTCTGCAAGGGTCGGGATTCTGGTGCCTTTCCATTTCGGATCCTTCCATGCGCCGACATCCAAGGCCCGAAGTTGTTGATAGGGAGTGGAGCTCACCTTCAGATTCCCGCCTCCTAGGCGTTTTGTCGTCTTGTCGTGGAAGCAAACAATGACACCGTCCGATGTCAGGAAAAAATCACCCTCGATCCGGTCGGCACCACGCTCCCAGGCCAATAGAAAAGCGGGCACCGTATTCTCCGGCGCATCTGCCGAGGCACCGCGGTGGGCGACAATGTCCACCGCACCAGCGGATAAGGTGCCGAAGGTAAGGGTGGCCAGAGTCAAACAAAGGGCGACAATGTTAATGAAATGCGATCTGGTCTGCATGGGAATGTTCATTATTACGATGCAAATCACTTGGTAAGCACACTAAATACAAATGTAAACTTATTAGTAAACAAATCAATAAAGCAGAAAACAGAAATAAGCAGCTACGCGGCTAAGACTCTATCGCGGCCTCCTCTTTACTATAAACAATCAAGGCCTTGGCGTAGTCACAGCCTTCGGCGAGCTGCACGCGGTGCGGCACACCCTCCGAGAGGTAAAACGTTTGCTGAGGCTTCATGGACGTGCAGTGATCATCATCGTAAACCATGAACTCAAGCTCTCCCTCCAGCAGCACGAAAAACTCTTCACTGTCATGGGCGAGAAAACCGCGTTTTTCATCACTGCGATGGTACTCAATGACGAAAGGGTTGAGTTTGCGGTCTGGCTTGCTGAATGCCAAGGAATGATATTTCATGCCAAACTTGCTGCCATTGCGCTCGATTTCTTCCCCTTCGTCGAGGTGTCCGGTTAAATATTGAGTAGGTTCTGTGCTCGTTTCAAAAAACGCAGACATCTGGATACCCAGAGCGTCAGCCATTTTACTCAAGGATTTAATGGACGGGGTGATACGGAAGTTTTCCAACCTGGAAACATAGGTCTTGCTGAAGCCTGATTTGTCAGCAAGTGCCTCAACGGTCATGCCCTGTTGTTTCCGTGTTTGTCTGACGAGCTGTGCGATGCGCAGTAAATCCATGGTAAGTTTCTTCGATGAATGGGATGCTTATTTGTAGCCTGATCTGGGACGAGGGGAAGTGAAATCA
>DBBL01000101.1 GCA_002292185.1 Akkermansiaceae bacterium UBA985
CACGATTGAGCCAGCTTTTGATTGCGCGGCTTGATTACTCCAGAAGGTCTGGGTAGCAACGCTTTGCCATGCTCTGAGACAATTCTGATATTTCAGGGCTGGAGGCGGCCTGCAGAGCTTCCTTTACCATTTCTGAACACTCTTTTTGAGAGAGGCTGCGAATGGCCTTTTTGATACTGGGCAGTTGGTGAGCACCAACGGACAATTCGTCGATGCCAAGACCGACAAGTAAGGGGATGATGAGAAGGTCTCCGGCCATTTCACCACAAATACCGGTCCAGATTTTGTTGTCCTTGGCGGCACGCACGGTGATGTCCATGAGCCGGATAACAGCAGGGTGCGTGGGTTTGTAGAGATGGGCAACGTAGTTGTTCACGCGATCCACTGCTACGGTGTATTGAATGAGGTCGTTTGTTCCAATAGAGAAGAAGTCGACTTCACGTGCAATTTCATTGGCCATGATTGCGGCAGAGGGGATTTCAATCATCACACCGACTTCGATATTTGGATCAAAAGGAATATTTTCTGCGCGCAGCTCATCCATGGCCGTTTGTAGAACTTCTTTGGCAGCTCGGACTTCACGAAGACCAGAAACCATGGGGAACATAATGCCTAGTTTGCCGTGCGCACTTGCTCTAAGGATGGCGCGCAGCTGTTCTTTAAAGAGAGCTATGCGTGTCAGTGAGACGCGGATACCACGCCAGCCAAGAAATGGGTTGGGCTCTGGTTGAGTCAGTGGCTCGGCGGTGATTTTGTCACCACCTGCATCGAGCGTGCGGATAATCGTCTGGTTGGGGTGCATTGCCTTAGCGACCTCGGTGTAGACATCAGCTTGAGACAATTCATCCGGCATTTCGCCGCCATCAAGCAGGTAAAACTCGGTGCGGAATAAGCCGACGCCTTCTGCGCCTGACTCCTTGACCATGGGGAGCTCATTGGTGAATTCAATATTGGCAGAGAGGGTAATGTGGTGGCCGTCCGTCGTGGTGGTCTCAGCTTCGCGAAGAGTTTCGAGCTTTTTGCGCGCTATCTTTCTTTTTTGAGCCCGTTTTTTATAGTCGCTGACCGTTTCCTTGCTCGGATTGAGGATCAGTTTTCCTGTGTATCCATCAAGAATACTTGATGAGAGCGTTTTGATATCAATGACGGCACCTTCAAGGCCGACGATGGCTGGAATTCCGAGAGATCGAGCCAGAATAACGGTGTGGGAGTTGATACTTCCTTGTTCAGTGGCAAAACCTAAAACGTGATTGCGGTCAATGGAAGCGGTGTCACTGGGTGAGAGATCAAAGGAAACCAGAATGTGTTGATGGTCTGGCCGATCCGCGGAGTCGTGCTCTTCATCATGCTTGAAGTTACGCAGTACACGCTGGCACACGTCATCAATGTCTGCTGCGCGCTCCCTCAAATAAGGGTCATTGATCCTACGCATCGCCTCGAGAAAGGTTTGCATGACTGCGTAAAAGCCATATTCCGCGTTCTGGTGACGATCTTCAATAGCTGAATTAACCTTGGTGATAAGGGTGCGATCTTCAAGAACGAGGAGGTGAGCATCAAAGATCTTACCGTGGTCATCTCCCGATAGCTTATCAATGTGATTGCGCAGATCATCGAGTTCTATTTTGGTTTTATCCAAGGCTTCTCGGAAACGCTCTTGTTCGCCTGCAACATGGGAAGGCTTGATTTCATAGACTTCTGGAGCATTGAAACCACGTGCAACGACATGCACAGGCCCAAAGGCGATTCCCGGCGATCCGGGCGTCCCTTGGATGATGATTTCTTTATCAGTGCCTTGCATGAGCCCCAAGCTTGCACACAAGGGGGCAAGGGGTCAAAGTATAATCTTGCCTCTCAGCAAGTAATACACAGCTTGGTAAAAGGCTGTTATTCCTCGAAATTGCGGGCAATCAGGCTGCCGAGTTCCTCGAGGGCGGTGTCTTCATCGTCACCATTGGTGGTGATAGTGAGGATTGAGCCGTGGCCAGCAGCTAGCATCATCAGTCCCATAATCGACTTTCCATCTGCCTGTTCGTCGTCTTTTTCCACCTGAATATCACACGAAAAGTTACTCGCTGTTTTGACAAACTGAGCGGCAGGGCGGGCGTGGATACCAAGCTTATTGGTGACGGTAAATTCGCGGGTAGGCATCGTTTTGTATCGGATTGAAGAATTAGCTTCGCCCAAGTCTAGAGGACTGGCCCTCGGGGGAAAAGGGATTTTTTCAGTCAATTTATCAAGAGAATAGAGTCTTAAATGCCCAAGCCGGAGTTTTCGTTGGCCATTTTATCGAGTAATCGTTGATTAAACTCATTGGCCATGTCGTAACCAACACTGCGAAGTTGATGCTCAAGGCAGGTGATTGCCACCAAGCGTGTGGTATCTCGTCCTGGGGCTACAGGGATTTCTACATTGGTGATGTCATGGTCGAGGATTCGATAGGCTTTCCGACTGACTCCCAGACGGTCAACATTATTCAGATCACTGAAGGGTTTGAGTGTAATTACCAAATCGAGGCGTTTCTGTGTCCTGATGCTGCCAAGGCCAAAGATATTGGCCACGTTGATGATGCCAATACCACGCATCTCGATGAAACCGCGGGCAAATTCTTTGGCGTGGGCCTCAATCTCATTACCGACTTTACGAAGAATAACCATGTCATCGGCGACAAGGGCGCCTCCACGCTCTAAAAGTCCGATCGCGATCTCACTTTTACCCGTTCCGCTTTCCCCCATAATGAGGACCCCGACGCCTCGGAAATCGACCATGCAGCCGTGTCGGGTGGTGGACTGCGCAAAATCATTCTCAAGAAGTAAGGTCGCCGCATTGACGAATTTCATGGTGACCATCGGAGTGGTGAATACAGCGATCCCTGCATTGTTGGCTACTTTGAGAAGTTCGGGGCTGAGTGTTTTCTTCCTAGAAGTAACAATACAGGGAATGGCGCGCTCACAAATGGTGCTGAAGCGTAATATGCGCTCTTTTTTGTCACGTTTGTTGAGATAGGACTGCTCTGAGTTGCCAAGTACTTGAACGCGTTTGTAGGCAAAATAAGAGAGGAATCCGGCGAGCGCGAGTCCCGGGTGATTAACGGTAGGCTCGATGATTTTACGGTCAAAACCAACAGCCTTGCCCTGAAGTTCTAGCTTTAGCGCTTCACCGTGTTTCTCAAAGAAATCACCAACAGTAAGATGCGAAATGCGTTTGCGTGCGTATTTTTTTCCCATGTCCGGCTGCAGAGTAGCGGAATTGAGCGCCAAATGCACGCCTTCGTTGCGGGATTAGCTTGATTTTTAAATAGAGGGATTTCTTGAGTTTGGGCGCTATATCGTGTTATCACAGGTGCATGCCGACTACCTACATATCGGAAACTGCCAAACGCTCAGCCGCCTCATCAGCAGTGGCCGAGGAGCTCAATCTTCCCGTAAACGGAAGACTTCGCAGCAAGATGTTAATGGGCCGTCGTGAGTGGTTGTCTCTGCCGGAGCTTGGCATTGATATGTTAACAGCCAAGGTGGATACGGGAGCCTATACCTCCAGCCTGAATGCCACCGAGTCGAAGATTTACGAGCAAGATGGAAAACAGATGGTGAGTTTCAAAACAACAAGTCACCACGGTCAAGTGATTGCTTGTGAGGCGCCACTGGTTTCGAGAAAAAGAATCAAGAGCTCCACGGGGATAGCTAGAAATAGGTTGGTCATTAAGACCATGGTTAAGCTGCCCGGAGGATTTCAGTGGGAAGTGTTTTTCAGTCTTGCAGATCGCTCCGTTATGAAGTGCCCTCTGCTGCTCGGCCGCAGAGCGTTATCAGGCTACTTTGTTGTCGATACTCAAGTCTCCCATATCTTTGGTAACAGTATTTATTTTTCAGGAAAATCTCACCATCACCGTTTATGAAATTAGCGATCTTATCCCGCAATCCAAAACTTTATTCAACCTCAAGCCTTAAGGAGGCTGCTGAACGTGCTGGTCACGAGGTTGATGTGATTGATTATCTAAGATGTCACATGAATATCACCTCGATGAGGCCCAGTATCTACTTGGGAGATAAAGAGCTAAAAGGTTATGATGCCATCATTCCAAGGGTGGGTGCATCGAGGACGTTTTTCGGCACGGCTGTGGTGCGTCAGTTTGAGATTATGGGTGTGTATTCGGTCAATGAGTCAGTGGCCATTTCTCGCTCTCGTGACAAATTGCGTAGCCTTCAGTTGTTAGCTCGTAAGGGGATTGGCCTGCCGGTGACTACTTTTGCGCATGATACCAAGGCTACGGGGCATATGATTAAGCTCTGTGGTGGCGCACCAGTGGTGGTGAAATTACTAGAGGGCACTCAGGGAGTTGGTGTTGTTTTGGCAGAAACTGCCAAAGCGGCTGAGTCCGTCATTGAGGCGTTCCGCGGTCTTGATGCCAATATTCTGGCTCAAGAATTTATTGAGGAGGCTGGAGGTGCAGACATCCGCTGTCTGGTTGTTGGGGGCAAGGTGATCGCTTCGATGAAGCGGCAGGGAAAAGAGGGGGATTTCCGCTCAAATCTACACCGAGGTGGAAATGCCATGTTAGTGAAGATTACCCCCGAGGAAAGGTCAACGGCAGTGAGGGCGGCGAATATCATGGGCCTGAGCATGGCCGGTGTCGACTTACTGCGCTCCAACCATGGTCCAGTCGTATTAGAGGTCAACTCATCACCTGGTCTTGAAGGCATTGAGAAGGCAACCAACAAAGATGTTGCGGGCGAGATTATCAAGTTTATCGAGAAGAGTGTTGGCCGAGTAACAAGTCGAACTCGCGGCAAGGGCTAGTGGTCACATCCTCGGCGTGGCTAAGAACGATAAGTTATGTAGCCGGCGCCACTCTTTGAAGTGTAAGCGCAACCACAAAGAGTAAAAGGCAAATGGCGGCCGCGATTGGTTCTACGGGTGCTAGGAATGTTGCGTCTAAGAGACAAAATCCTGCCAGCGCTCTAGAGACAAAAACGGGCTTGGAGGTTTTTAACGCTTTCAGCCCATAACACATCCAGAGATAGCAGAGTATCAGTGCGACGGCATAACTGATGTATTGAAGGGGCTCTGTGATGGGCATCAGAAAGATGATGGCTAATGAGCTAGCAGGCACCGTAAGAAGCAGGAAGGTGAGGATATTACGGGACTGGAACGCCCCAGGTCTGGACTCGGTGGAGGCCACCCAGCTGAGTAAAATCGTGTAAGCGCCGACACCTAATGCGGGAATGAGCATCCAGCTACCCAGCCAGTGTGGGTGTGGGCTGAACCAATTGGCTGGGGTAGGATCATTTTGTAAGAACGTTTTATGGGCAAAGCTCATCGCTAATATGACGAGCAGAAAACGGCATGAGCCCATCATGATGAGGGCGGCGGGTTTGTTTTTTTTGTGATAAAAGGCGTAGCAGATTACGACACCGGAGAGCAGTAACCCGAAGGCGATTTCATGCGTTTGGATAGCTTCAGTCCATCGCGCTGAGAGATGCTTTGGCTGGTGTTCATTGAGAAGAGCGGTGACCGGGCTCACAAAAAACAGAATGATCAGCGCAAGGGCAAAGAGCACGTAGGATGCGGATCGAACCGAGCGGTCGGTGAGGATGCCTTGGGGTAGAGGTCGGCTAGGCCTGTTTTTGCGATCAAATGGGAGATCTACAGCATCTCCCAGCATGCAGCCAGCAAGGTAAATCATGCAGCAAGAAAGCATCAAAAAGAGCAGCGGCACGATCATCTTGTCTTGGCTGATCGAGCCAAGGCAGCAAGCCGGGTAAAGGGAGCTCGATAGCCAAAATCCTGCCAGCACATTGCTGCAGACAGTGGGTAGATTGGCGATGCGTCCAGTGGCTAACAGGGCGCGTATTTTTTCCCCGCGTGCAGGCATGGTTTTAAGTTACAGGAGTCAAACACCCAGACAAGACAGAAGACATGATCAGGGAGAGCTAGAGCTAGAGGTAGAAGAAGGGGCAGGGGCAGAGATTTTTCTGATGGCTGATTTGCCTGTGGTCTATTGTCACAGCTCGGCCTCGGCTTTTTCGATGGCGTCACTGACTTCGCCCCAACGTGTGATCGCCGCCTCAAGTTTCTCGCTGATGGCCTTGTAAGCTGATGATGCCTCTTGCATTTTCTCGGCATCGCCTGCTGTAGCTGGATCTGACATGTGAGCGGTCAGTGATGTCTGCGCGGCTTCGTATTCTGAGATCTGGTGCTCAAGTTCTTGCAGTTCATTTTGAAGAGGTTTCAGGACTTGGGTGCGTTGCTGGCGTCGAGCAGCTTCGAGTTTGCGCTGTTCTTTGCGGTTGCCTCCCGTCGAGGTTGCTGATTCTTGCTGGCCTGTGTTTGCACTAGCTTGTGATTTTGCAGCGTTTTTTTCCTGCTCAAGTTTCTCGATGTAGTAGGTGATGTTGCCGGCGAACATTCGCGGTGGTTGGCCTTGTCGGAACTCGAGTGTCTTATCGACGATCGGGTCGAGGAAAGATCGGTTGTGGGAGACGATAAGATAGGATCCAGGGTAATCTCTGAGTGCGTTCTGGAGAACCTCTTGGGACTGAATGTCGAGGTGGTTAGTAGGCTCATCAAGAATGAGGAAATTAGCAGGGCGAAGTAGCATGCAGACGAGTGCGACGCGTGAGCGCTCACCACCTGAAAGCACACCGACCTTCTTGAAAACATCATCACCACGAAACAGAAAGCAGCCGAGGAGGTTGCGCGCTAGTGGCGCGTTCTCACGGGAGGCGGCACCTTCAGCGCATTCAAGCACGGTGAGATCGGGGTTGAGTTCGTCTGCATGGTTCTGGGAGAAAAAGGAAGCTGCGGCTTTGTGGCCGAAGTGGTGGCTGCCGCTGTCTGGTGTTTCCTGTCCAGTGATCAGCCGGCAAAAGGTCGATTTGCCGGCGCCGTTGGGGCCGACGATAGCGATGCGTTCGCCCCGTGTTATCTCGAGATTGAAGTCGTTAAAAATATTAATCTCGCCATAGGATTTAGAGGCGTTTTCAAGAGTGGCAACGCTATTCCCGGAAGCGGGCGGGTCAGGGAAGCGGAAGCTCATCACGGCGTCGTCTTGTTCAATCTCGATGATCTTTACTTTTTCAAGCTGCTTGATTCGGGATTGCACTTGTTTGGCCTTGGTCGCTTTAGAGCGGAATCGATCGATAAAATCTTGAGCCTGTTTGATTTCTCTCTGTTGGGCTTTGTATTGCTTAACGAGGATTTCTTTACGCAGTACGGATTCTTTCGTGTAGAATGAGTAGTTGCCCGCATATTCCTCAGCTCTGCCGTGGTGGAATGCGATCGTGCGTGTGGTGAGCATGTCGAGCAGGGCAAGATCGTGGGAGATGATAAGAATCGCCCCTGGGTAGTTGACCAGATAAGACTCCATCCACTTCTGGGAATCGATATCTAAGTGGTTGGTAGGCTCATCCAGGAGCAGGACTTGTGGCTGCACGAGGAGTAGTTTGGCTAGCGCGATGCGCATCTGCCACCCGCCGGAGAATTCTCCGCAGTCACGGGTGAAGTCAGAGCGTTTGAAGCCTAGGCCGGTGAGCACCGATTCCATCTTTGGTTTGATGGTTCCTGGGCTGGCGGCTTCAAGTTTTAGCTCAAGGTCACCGATATCATGAAGTAGGTCAGAATAAGGAGCTGAGCGTGGATCGAGATCATGGAGGTTTTCGGAAAGCTGATCGATTTTGCGCTGTAAATCACGAGCCTCCGCGAAGGCGGCTTCAACCTCGTCCCATAGTGAAATGCCTTTGATGTGGATGCCTTCTTGAGGCAGGTAGCCAATATCGCAGTATTTGGGTTTAACGATTTTGCCGCTATTGGGTGTTAAAATGCCCGCGATGCATTTCATCAGCGTTGATTTGCCGGCGCCATTATGACCTGCAAAAGCGATGCGCTCCTTGGGCAATACGGCGAACGAGAGGTCAGAAAAAATGACTCTCGCACCAAATTCAATGTGAAGATGTTGTATAGCCAGCATAGCGCGCAGTCTTCTGCCAGATTCGAGGCGATTAACAATGGTAATTTTTGTATTTGGTAGAGGGAATGGGGGTTGTCAATTTGCTCATAGTGGTTGAAGGTAGCTGCGATGAGTATTTCTTGTGAGGTTACCAGCGCACTGATTGACTTGGCTCTGCGTGAAGATGTGGGTGAAAA
>DBBL01000160.1 GCA_002292185.1 Akkermansiaceae bacterium UBA985
GTTTATTCTTACTAACCGCCAAGCGGTTGCTTCAGTCATTTGAAGAAAGAGCCTTTCCAGCGCCAAGAAGCCTGAGCTGTATCGTTGGTAAATTTGATTGGCAGAGCGTGCCTGAGAGATGCGTGGATCTTCGTGATGCAGTCAATGGGCGGTTGGACGTTGTGCCTGATGGCAATCACGTCATTGACCCTGAATTAGTGCAGAGGTTTTGGGGGTCGGAGTGTTGAATACGGGCTCTGAATGCTTAGGATGAATTGAAGTAGGCAGTCTTTGGTCTAGCAAGCCCTTATTTGGAGCCTCAATGCAATTGTTCACATCTGCCTTTTGTATTTTTAATTGAGCATCAGCAATTACCACACTTGACCGTTCTTCAGAAAATGTGGTTTTTTTCCCTTATCTTCCATCTTTAGCTTGCCAACTCAGAGACCCTCGGAGACCACTAGCACAGAGTTTTGCTAGTGTTCATTTCGAAATTTAGGTTGAAATCGACGATCGATGATGCTGAACAAAGTTTCTTTATCATAAATTTTGACATCAGGCGCGAGATCGCTTAGCTTAAAATGAAGATATTCATAACTAAATTCAAGGAGGTTGATGTATATGATTAAGGGGTCAGTGATGAAGAGGTTATCGCTCGCAGTTTGCTTTTCTTTTTTAAGTTGGTTCTCAATAGCCGAGCCAGTGTCTGTGGAAATCACCGGCACCGTCGGGGAGCGGTGGGCCTCAACTTCAGAGGGCTGGCTTGAACGGTGCTACTACAGAGGGCGCCAAGATCTCTGTCAAACCTTCGAACAGGGCTCAGAAGTGACCGTGCAATTTACGGTGGATTCAGAAATACAGCCAGTGTTTGAACTTGGATGGGAGCCAGGGTGGTATTACTTCGGCCCGGCTGATGGCTCTTTAGGTTTCAGTTACGGGTCGGAGGATTTCATTTGGCCGAGCACAAATGCGGAATGGCGGGATGGTTTGCTTAGAGAATGGGCTGGCTACACCTATGACAAATTGACTTTAAAAGGGCGTGAACTTTCGAACCCTTTTGTAGTCAACGGATTCTCCTTCGATAGGATATATATTGAGCTTTCGGCTTTCGCTCCTGACGGTGAGAACCCGTCGCTGACAAATGCAGATTCAGAGGGCAATCCTCTGTTCCCTACTGAATTCGATGAGGTGCAGCAAGTCAGCATCATTCTTGGATCATCATGCCCGGACAACGATTCTGCTGACTTTTGCGGCGACATGATTCGATTGGATTTGCTTACTTCCAGCGACGAGCGAAGTTTTACGTTTAGCGGCAATGTAATCTTTGGTGATCGTATTCAGCGCGCGGCCAATGGCGATTTTGTGAAATTGCCCCTGCCAGAAATCCCTTACGGATCGGCAGCCAACGTTGAGTTCAATCTTAATGCTGCGTCTTTCGATAGATTCATGAAAGATGAAGACTGGGCGAGTGCGGACAGCAGAGCGGAGTACGAGCTAGGCGCCTTGGGCGCTAAATGGGAGTTCCCAGAACTCGGACTCTCGGTAGAACTTCCTGCGGGCATGCTCATTGTCAGCGATAACTATGATTGCGCGGCGGATGCTGTTTGCGACGAGATTAGCCTCTACAGCGAATCGCCATCCTTTTTGGAATTGAATGCGACAAGTGGTAACACCTATTTGAATCAGCGAGGGGATGCAACTGAGTCGACGCTGATTGATTCGGATCAGGTGCCATCAATTCTATCTATCTCTGAGAACGACTCTCATTTTGCTGGCCTGCGATTGTCCGAGAACCAAGCTGATGGCTCCTCGACCGAGATTCTCCTTGGAATCGGTAACATCGAGGTTATTAACTCTGATGATGATGGTGACGGAGTTCCCAACGAGGCAGACACCTGCCCGGCGACTGCTGCGGGTGAAATTGTTGACCTCTCCGGATGCTCAATACAGCAATCCTGTCCCTGTGAGAATAGCTGGAAAAACCATGGCCAAATGGTCTCCTGCAACAGTTCGGTAGCCGAGATTTTTGTCAGTGAGGGGTTGATCACTGATGAGGAAAAGGATGCCATCGTCCGCGAGGCGGCGAAAAGTTCTTGCGGGAAACCTTCCAAAGGCAGCAAGTCTTCGAGAGGAAGGAGATAGCAGCAATTTTGGTTCACTGGTGAAAAACCCCAGCGATGCTGGGGTTTTCTTTTTTTAAGGGGCTGAAAACTATTGCTATCTTCAACGCACACCCTGACTAAAAACGGGCCACTCTCGGTCGCCTGCATCCCATCTCAGTTTGCACCTTTAACATTTCGATCTAGATTTCAACATTACGAAAGTGCCTGATTCTCAGCTGAAAAAGGGCCGATGGTAAGATCCAATATGAGCTAAAGAACCCTTTTCGGAATGGCACCACTAACCTGACCCGGCAGGATGGTTCAGCGTTTGAATCACTGCTGAAGCGTACACTGAACAAATAACTCGCACATTCCCTCATCCATCAGCCCTACAGCATGTTCAGCAAAATCGACTGCTATCCAATGGCTGACCAGTCAACGCTCTCAAGCCACTCTCTCAATGATCTCGTGCTGTGTCTCTACACAACAGTCAGGACATGTTCTGGCCGACAGGTTCGTTTCGTTACGAACGCCATACTCCAGAGACAACACTGTTGTATCAACTGGTGGAGCGCCATTGGCCTGAGTTCAAAGCAATGCTATCCGCCCAAGGCAAACAACTGCCGGGTTATGTCGCTCGTGAGTTCGATGACTACCTGAAGTGTGGCCGTCTTGAACATGGCTTCCTGCGAGTTCGCTGCGATACTTGCCATCACGAAAAGCTTGTAGCATTCAGCTGTAAACGCCGGGGATTCTGTCCATCATGCTGCGCGCGACGGATGGTAGACAGTGCTGCCCATCTGGTGGATGAGGTTCTGCCAAAAAGACCAATACGGCAATGGGTACTTAGTGTTCCTTATCCGCTACGCTATCTCTTTGCGACCAACCCGAAGGTCATGAGCCAGGTGCTCACGATAGTACATCGCGTGATCAGTACGTTCTTGATCAAGCGAGCCCGCATGACCGTCAAATCAGGCGCTCAGAGCGGGGCCGTTACGCTGATTCAACGATTTGGCTCCGCACTTAATTTAAATCCTCACTTCCATATGCTTTACCTGAACGGAGTCTACGATGCCAAAGGTTACTTCTGGCCCGTTAAACCACCTACTCGTGAAGATCTGGATGTTATTGCCCACACCATTGCCAGGCGCGTCTCGCGGTTTCTGGAAAAAGCAGGCTACCTAGTGCGCGATGCAGAGTCCGAGTACCTGGATCTGATGCAGGACGAGGATGATGCA
>DBBL01000041.1 GCA_002292185.1 Akkermansiaceae bacterium UBA985
AACAACCAACAGGTCACAGCTACTCGCATTTCCGGTAGCCGTAGTCGCATTGGCAACCCCCTTAACACCCTTAGGCAAATCACTGATCGTGTCACATGAATCATGAATGGCAACGTCAGCCCCCGCCGAAACGGCAAGCGCAGCAGCAGCGCGGCCACTTGAGCCGGCTCCTAGGGTAATGACGTTTTTGTTTTCCAAATTCATATTAGACAATTTTCAACAAGGCGATTCCCACCAATCCACTGAATGCAGAGATGATCCAAAAGCGAATGATCACCTGGCTTTCATGCCAGCCTCGAAGCTCGAAGTGATGGTGAATAGGCGACATCGCAAAAATACGTTTTCCGGTAAGCTTAAAGCTGCCGACTTGGAGAATCACCGACAAAGCCTCCATAACAAAAACCCAGCCAATAATAACCAAGAGCAGCTCCTGCTTGGCGCAAATAGCTGCGGTGGCAAGACCGCCACCAATGGCAAGCGAACCCGTGTCTCCCATAAACACTTTAGCTGGGTGGCAGTTATGCCAGAGGAAACCAAAGCCAGCTCCCACGAGAGCTAACAAAAACACAGAAAGCTCAACCACATGGGTATTATAAGGAATGAATAGGTATTCTTTGGCCATGTAAGCATGACCGGCCAGATACGTGATCACCGCGTAGGCGAGCGAGACCGTAATGGTGCACCCCGTAGCCAAGCCATCAAGACCATCTGTCAGATTCACCGCATTAGAGCAGCCAACAACAATCAGTGCAAAAAATGGGATGTACAAATAACCCATATCGAACAAAGGCTGCTTAGAAAGCGGAAAGGTAATTTCACTTATCTGCATGGGTACATCAACCATGGTATAACCCATGCCCAGCTCCTTGGTTTTAAAGAACAGAAACGCAGCAGCAACACAGCTGATTGCCACTTGCCAGAAGAGCTTAACCCTCCCTCTGATGCCATCAGAGCTTTTCAGCTTCACCTTGGTGTAATCATCCACGAAACCCAACAAGCCGAGCGCGAGCATGACACAGCTTGTAACAGCCACAAAGGGATTCAAAGGACGCCCGCAAACAAGCACAGCCATAAGAACCGTGCCCAAAATCAAAACCCCACCCATGGTCGGTGTTCCGGCCTTGCCGCCGTGTAGCTCATTGAGTTTGTGAACTTCCTCTGCACTGCGTATCGGCTGACCTACTTTCAGTGAAACTAATTTACGAATCACCCATGGACCAAGTGTGACACTGACTAAAAAGGTGAGCATGCAAGCCACACCTGCACGCACCGTCACATAACCAAGCAACCTCAGAAAACTCATGGTGTCGGCCCATTGATCGCCTGCCTTGAATGCCTCTAACCAATACTCGTAAATCCAATATAACATATTTTGATCAGTGATTTAGTTTTGAGGAAACGCAAGATGCATGACGTTTTCCATTCCAGCCATACGACTGCCTTTGAACAGCGCACTGTCCCCTTCTTTGCAAAAATTCTTAATCCATGTAGCTGCTGAGTCAGCATCATCAAATTGATGAGCATCATCACTGCATTCACTCGCCCCCTTGTAGATCTCCCGAGCGTCAGCACCTACGCTAACGACGGTAAGATTCTTCTCAGCTGCGATTTTACCTACACGCCTGTGCTCAGCATCAGAGTGAGGACCAAGCTCCGCCATCTTACCCAAGACAACCAATCGATGTGCTCCATTATGAACTGGCAACTCCGCGAGTGTATCGATCGCCGCAATCACTGAGTCTGGATTGGCATTGTATGTATCATCAAATACCGTAACCCCGTGAGATACGAACTTTTGCAGGCGTCCACTGGTCAACTGCGCAGCACTGAGTCCGGCTGCTATCTCGGCCGAGTTCATACCGAGGGCATAGCCTGCGGCGGCGGCTAACAGCGCATTATTGACCATGTGCTTGCCACTCACGCTAAGCTCAACCGCTATTTCTTGCTGATGATCAATGCATAACTTGAAAGCTGAACCAGCATCAGTTATCCGCAAATCCTCTGCACGAACAGCACCACGACAATTACCGGCAACGATCACCTTAGACCTAGTGCGTTTGATTAAATAATCTACAAAGTCACAGCTTGCAGTCACAATCAGCGTCCCCCGCTCAGGCAATGCCCGTGCCAATGCGCTTTTTTCTTCAGCAATGCCTTCACGCGTTTTGAGAAATTCAATATGGGCCGTTCCAATATTAGTAATGATACCGATGTCTGGCGAAGAGATATCGCACAGAGGAGCAATCTCCCCCGCATGACTCATACCCATTTCCCATACACAAACCTCATCGCTCTCCTCGGTGGAAAGAACGCTAAGAGGTAAACCAATGTGATTATTGAGATTACCCTTGGTCGCATTCACCTTGAATTTTTGAGCAATGACCGATGCGGTAAAATCCTTGGTCGACGTCTTACCATTCGAGCCCGTTATGCCAATCACACGGATATTGAGCTGCTGACGATACCACTTAGCAAGCCGCTGTAATGCCAACAAGGTGTCTTGGACGAGAACCACCGGAACGCCAAGCTCAGCTACAGCTTCAGGAAGCTCATCAAGCACTAGGCAGGCAGCACCAGCTTCGGCCGCTTTGAGCGCAAAGGCATTACCATCAAAGTTTTCACCTCTCAATGCGATGAATAGCGAGCCTTCCGATAATTCGCGAGTATCGGTAGAAACTGAACTCACCAACGCTTCGCCATTCACCGCCGTAGACGCGACAAGCTCACCGCCTGTGGCGCGTGCTATCTCGTTTACGGTGATCGGCTTCATGGGAAAATGTTAAACGGTGGTCTTTTTAAGGTTTAGGGCTTTGTAAGCCGCCCTGCGGTCATCAAAATCAATGCGGTTGCCGGCTATTTCCTGGTAGGTCTCGTGGCCCTTACCTGCCACCAAAACAATATCCCCCTCTTGTGATAAATTCACCGCTGTCTGAATGGCCTCCATCCTGTCCTCGATACGTTCATACCTCTCCCCCGCCATGCCCTTCTCAATTTCTGCCAGAATGGCTTCAGGCTTTTCAGACCGTGGGTTATCGGAAGTGGTGATGCAGAAATCACTCCCTTTGGATGCCGCTGCTCCCATCAATGCACGCTTGGAGCTGTCGCGATCGCCGCCACAGCCAAACACAGTAATCAAACGATTAGGTTTGAGTTCCTGTAGTGCTGCACAGGCATTCATCAAGGCGTCTGGAGTGTGCGCATAATCAACAAATACAGAGGCACCTTCACGCGAACCGATATTTTCCATCCTGCCGGGCACCTGAGGTGCTTCGGCCAATGCGACTACCGCGTCACGCACCTTAATGCCGACCGCAGCGGAAGCGGCAATGGCCGCCACGCAGTTGTAAACATTAAACCTTCCGATGTAAGGAGTGCGGACAAGATAATCACGATCCTTGAACTTGATATCAAATTCAGTGCCCCGAACCGTCTGCTGTTCACGACCGATGCGCATGTCAGCGTGCACACCGTAGCCATAAGTGATGAAGTGCAATCTACCTTTAAATTCTTCAAGCAAGCGCTGACCATAAGGATCATCGAGATTAATAACCGCAGTGGTCTTTTTGCTTCCTGACTGTGTTTCCACTAATTCAAACAAGCGACATTTGGCAGCAAAATAGTCTGCCATGTTACCGTGGTAATCTAAATGGTCTTGGCTCAAGTTAGTGAACACCGCAGCATCCATTTGAAGGCCATCTGTGCGTTTTTGTTCAAGTGCGTGAGACGAGATCTCCATGGCGACACCACGGCAATCATTGTGCAGCATCCTCGCCAAGCTTGCCTGCAGCTCCACTGGCCCAGGTGTAGTATGGGTGGCTGGAGTGACTTCCTCGCCATCATTGATTTGCACCGTTCCCAACAAACCCGCACGGCTCCATGTCCGCTCCATGATAGCATGAGTAATGAATGCGGTAGTGGTTTTGCCGTTGGTGCCGGTAATCCCAACCACCTTCATAGCTGCAGATGGATGATCATACCATGTGCATGCCAAAGCCGCAGCAGCAGCACGAGCGTCAGCAACGTGCACCCAACATACTTGATCCTCACTTCCCGCCGGCTTTGCGGCTTCAGAGATAATGGCCGAAGCTCCATTCAATATGGCCTGAGGCACAAATTGCTGACCATCTAAGTCGTTACCACTCACTGCCACAAAAACACCACCAGTGGTAATCTCACGGGAGTCTGAGGAAATACTTGTCACCTCACTATCTAGATCTCCACTAACGGAGATAACATCTAGAGAGCTGATTATTTGTTCTAAATTCATTGATTTATCGATCTGATTTGGCCAGAGGCTGCGCATCATCATCTTGATGGCTCGGCTTCAGGCCCATAAGGTTCCCTACACGGGATGCGACCTTGGAAAAAATAGGAGCGGCAACACTTCCGCCTCCAGGAGTTACTTTTTGCATACCCTCCTCGGCATCTGGCATTTTCGGGTCATCAATCACCACCACACAAACAAACTCCGGATTTTCTGCAGGCATCATTCCTGCAAATGAAACGGTGTAGCGTTTTTCACGGTCGTTCTCACCGTTGTAATATCCTCCCTCAGGATGAATCTTTACCGTTGTGCCTGTTTTGCCTGCGACACTGAAGCCTTCCACTTTTGCAAGTCGAGCTGTGCCCTTAACATCGACAACCGTGGCCAGTGCCTCACGCATTTTAAGTGCAGTCTCTGCTTTGATCACCCTTCGGACTTTCTTCTGGTTAAAGGTATGAGTTGTCGCCCCATTGTCCGCCATCATCGACTTTAACAGCTGTGGTTTCATCAGCACTCCGCCATTGGCAATCGCGCAGTAAGCACAGGCAACCTGCAAGGGTGTCACACTAACGTGATAGCCATATGAGATACGTGAGAAGTCGGTTGGGTTTCCTGTATTGCTGACCACCCCAGCACTTTCTCCTGCCATGAGGATGTTGGTCTTCGCACCGAAACCGAAAGCTCTCAGATAGTTGAAAAATTGATCTGTTCCGAGCTCTAGGGCTATCTTGTATGACCCAACATTACTCGATTTGGCGAGGATCTGCTGCACTGACAAATCACCAAATGTTTTATAGTCTTTCACTAGCTTGACTGAGCCATTTCGATACGGGCCGCAGTCAAAAACAGTATCAGGCTCAATCAGTCCCTGGTCCATCGCACCAGCGGTAGAGATGATTTTAAAAGTAGAGCCAGGTTCGTAAATCGCCTGGGTCGCGTAATCGAAACCATTTTTGGCAATGTTTTTGCGGGTGTTGAGGTTGTAGGTTGGTCTACTTGCCATTGCCATAATGGCTCCATTCTTGGGATTCATCAGCACAATGGCGCCCTTCTTTGCCGCGAACTCTTTGAGGCCGGCATCAAGCTCTTCTTCCACGACTCTCTGCATTCCCATATCAAGGGTAAGCTGGACATTGAGTCCATGTCTTGGTGGCGTCACCTTGCCTGGCTTTGCCAAATCAAGCGGTCTGTATTTATTTTTGTGCGTGATGACCTGGCCATCCTTACCAGAAAGCTCTTCATTCATTTTATTTTCAATACCTGCACGCCCTCTAACGATTCTATCTGGGTCATTTTCGTCCTCACCGACATAACCCACCATAGCAGCCGCCATGTTAGGCATTACATACCAGCGCTTTTGCCACTCTTTAAACACGATGGATGGAGATATTGAATAATCACGCGCAAGCTGCTTGAGGTTTTCCGCATCATCCTCGGACAAGTCAGGCTTGATCACTACATAATCTTGGCCCTCCCGATCGAGCTTCATGCGCTGACGAAGCTCTACCGTGGTCATGCCCAGTGGCCGAGCAAAGGTGTCGATAACGTGTTCAATATTTTGAGTAATGATGTCATCAGCGTATAACTCGTTTTTCAACTGGGCTGCTCGCGCCTCGACTCTACGGTTACGCTTGTCCTGATCCCATAAATACCACTCTGGCGTTTCGCGCAGTTCCTTGTTTGCTAGCGCAAGGGCTGCTACTCCCGTATTACGCAGCCTCAACTTATCGAAAGCCATGCGTGCACGTGGGATGTTACGTGCGATGAGTTGATTATTACAATCAACGATACAGCCTCGGTTTGCCAGCAATACCACTGTCTTACTCGATTCTATTGACTGTTCAGCAACCTCGTTTGCCTTAACAACATGCAAATAAATAAGCCTAACCGACAAAGCACTCAGCCCGGCCACAAAGACCAGGCAGAGAAAGATACATCGGCGATAGAAAGCGACTGAATTCACGGATAGTTGGCAATCATGGTCGGACTTGAGCTAGGTCAGGGGTCCTGGGGGTTTCGTTTATTCCTCGTGAAGAGAAGGGGAGAATTTTTTTTACGGCGCTTGCTGGAGCTATTACTAGCTGAGATCCCGCACGAGCTAAGTCATCGCGAATCTGATAAATATTAAGCTTCTGCTCGATCTTGACCTGCAAGTTATTGATGGCGCCCTCGTGATCACTAATGCGCAGCTCCGTTTTGCGGATATCCTTCACCACCTCAACCTGACTATTCTTCAGCCAAGCATGTATAAAACCACCCCCCATCAATGCTGGCGCCGCAAAGCCAAGCAACACCATCTCAACGATGGAAAATCTGCGATCTTTATTGCGGTGTTTATTCATAGATTGACGGCTTTTATCTTTTTTCGACCACTCTCAGTTTTGCACTGCGTGATCTTTTATTGCCTTGAACCTCCTCCTCACTTGCCGTGATAGGGCGGCGGGTAATCAACTGGTATTGGTAATCTGGATTCTCCCTGGGCTCAGGCCATTCTTTACGATCGATGTGGGACTCTGAGGCATGCCTGAAAAACTGCTTCACCATGCGATCTTCAAGGCTATGGAAAGTGATCACCAGCAAACGCCCAC
>DBBL01000072.1 GCA_002292185.1 Akkermansiaceae bacterium UBA985
TTGCAGTATTGCGTCCCTTTTCATACTGCGTGAGCAAACCCGCTTCACGTAAGCTCTTGCCGATAGCGAGCTGACTAGAGCCAAGGTGGTTGTCGAGAGATGACGCAATTGCCTTCACAATGCTTAGAGACGCGCCTGGATCGATATAGATGGCCTCTTTATCAGCCCATCCTATTCTGCTTCCCATCGCCTCACTCCGAAAACCGCTGTGGGTTTCCACTTTACGCCAGCCGAGCGTTCGTGGGTTCTCGGGCTCACCGCCAAACTTGCTTTCTATATGCGCTTTTCCGCTTGAGACCGCTACGCGAATTAAATCTATAAAACGCTGAGTATCTGATGCTTCTTGATCCATGCTCGCCTGCATAGCTGCGAGGCTACGTGCCGCATCGGTCGCGCTATCCATGAAACCCTGTACTCTTGATGAGTTCATCACACCGGCGTCCTCTGCAAAATCAAGAAATATGCGGAGACCGGTCAAGAGGTTCGCCAGATTATCTTGCGTTCGTGCATGCCCTCCGCTGCCAATGTTTTTGTGGTCGCATTCCAAGGCCATCTCAATGAACTCAGTGAGCTTGTCTTCCTTGGCTTCTGCTGCGAGCCATTGAACAAATGAGGCCATGATAGTAGCTAGATGGCCGCTACGTGCGAGCTTTTGAAGCTGGCTCAAGACCGATGTGTCGATGGCTCCTCTAGCTACATTGACAATGACCAGCCGCGCTTGAAGGGAGTGGCCATTGGGTACGTCTTCTCCAGTCGCTAGGATCATACCTCTCGGGTGAAATGCGTTTCTGACTTCAAGTTTTGCAGTCAGTCGACTTCGTCCCGATTGGTTTCCTTGAGCTCTGAAAAGCCCCTCAGCTTTTCGGTGTAGGTAAGCAACTTCCTGTCGCGTTCCTCTTGCTACAAAGTCGTCTACGACTAAGAGACAGTCTTTTGCCAAAAACGCGGTCTTCTCTAGGGCATTCGCCGTACTGGACCAGTTCGCTGGAAGGCTAGCGCCGTCAAATTTCGGCCCCCAAAAACCCTGCAATACACCAGCTGCAGCGGACTTGAATGTTCCGGTGGTGCCTTGCAGGTAGACCGAGCACGTTGCTGGCTGAAAATGGCATAGCGCCGCTCTCATAGCCGCGCCAAGGAGGACAAGTGCGGTGCCATCTTTTTGTAAATCGCGAAAAGCCTCTAGCACTGCTTCGAGATCCAAGGTCCGCGGATCAACGGGCTCGGGCAGATTGAAATCAGCCAGTGGCCCTTGCAGCTCGCAACTTGCATCTGGGTTGAGCCCTTCCAAGCCAATACCGCCTGAGTCAGTTAAGTAAAGGAGCTCATCATTAAATTGGATCCATCCAGTATGTTGGCACAGCTGCACTATTTCGGGGTCAGAGCGTTCCTTTATGGCCGCAACGACGTGGTCTCTGAAGCGACTTCCGACGGTGATCTGTGCGCTAGCTCCCCACGACGGGGGAAGCCATTCTAAACGATCAAATTCTGATGCAGGCACATCAACGGTAGGCAATGGCTCACCTGTCTCCAGTCTGCCTGACACAACAAAGTAGCGAGATGTGGCAAGGCCGTCGCTTTTGACGACCTCCCGTTCAATCTCTGCGATAAAGTTACAAAGCCGATTTGGCTTCGCCTCCCCTTTGCGGTCAAACTTTAGCAGGTGAAACGCGCCGCCAAAGTCAGCATAATGCCGTGAAGCTTCGCGGTTAGCGGCTGCTAAATCGTTTGCTTCCCGCGCCGCATTACTGTCAGCTTCCAAACGTGCGGTGATTGATGTGCCCTCAACCATTGAGACTATGCATCTTAAAGATGGAGCGGGCTATTTTGCTGACTTCACAAAAGCCAAGCGGCGGCTGGCAACATCGTTGGTTTATTATAATCAGTTCTTTCAGCAGCTCATCCTGGGTGAGCTTGTAATGGTACATGAGACCTCCAGCCCTTCTAGTCAGGGCGTTATCACGTCCACCCTCAGCGACAGGATCATAAAGTTCTTTTAGGACACCACCTCGACCGGTTGGTTTATTTTTATCCCTCAAAAACTTCCGTTCAGAGGTGCGTATCATCTGGCGCAAACCGTCTGGCATGCACGTTATATATGGCGGCGCCAATGTGCCCCCGCATTCATAAGTCGTCGAATAACTGACCCGTTTTTCCTTGTCCCAATCGATTGTCCATGGAGGCACAGGAATTATCGTGCCGGAACCACATATTGAAACCCCGGGTAAGGCATCCAAATTTGTCTCCAAAAAGCTATTCTTGCCGCAACTAAATAGTAGCGTATTCACGCCATCTTCAAATTGGTTCTTAACTAACTTTTCGTAGCGAATGATGGTGTCACAGCATACACAAACGAAGCCCTTTTTAACCAAGGCATGTAATCCGCTGTTCCAGTCATACGTACAAGCTTGTACTGCTACTAATTCAGATGAAGGGCCAGTTTTTATAGCGATATGAATGTCTTCCGACTGGCCTAAAAACCAATTAAAAGTAGAAACTTGCGACATTTTAGCCTCGCTCGGCCTGGTGTCCTCTATAGGTTCTCCACACTCCATTGGAATGACTTCAATTCCTAGGTTAATCCACTGGCATGCTGCCAATCCAACTGTCTGCTGTAACGTTAAAGGAGTGTTTTGGTGCGATGAGGTGCTCATTACTGGTCCTCCCTACGCTGGCAAATCCATGCATCAATAACAACCTCATCCCATCCTGCAGCGCGGCCGCCAGGAGCAAGCTTGAAGGGTTTTGGAAATTTGCCTTGGGCAATTAAGCCGTAAATCGTGGAAGGTTGAAATCCTACCTTTGACGGCAGGTCTTTCATCCGCAATGTGCGAATAGTCTTAAGATTTTGCATAACTGAACAACTCCTATGATATCTGTTCAGCGTTCTTGTAGGAAATATAAGAAATGCAGTCCTAAACTCTGCATTTTTTTATCTGGTCGAGCCACCATCGGACACTATGGTGCTGTTCCACAATACAAAACATGTTCGCAGCTGTCGCCAACTGATTAACTGGAGTTAAAGGTTTGTTAATTTCATTTTTTATCCATAAGCAAAAATTTCTTTTTTGGAATTTTTGGTGGCTCCTTAAATTGGCTCTGTAAATATACTCTAATTCAGGAAGAATTAGGTAAGCCTGCTTGCGTGCGAGCGTTCTATTGGTTTCTTTATTTCCGACCCTTTTGTTTTTCAGTGTCAAAAAATTCTTCTGAAGAACTTTTTGACCCTTTATGTGTGGTAATAATCCAGCAATGCCCCGCGTGTCTCTGCGTAAATAAGCGTGAGCGCCTAGTGCCAGCCACCAATGATGTGAAGAGGCCACTCTTTTGGTCCTTTTATTAATAAGCGTCAGCTTTGAAAGATTATTTGTCAATGAAAGCGTCCCATGTCTGCATCAGTTCCCTGCGCCTTTCCAACTGATCTCCACGCCGGTAGGCGGCCTCAGCTTTGTTCTTGATGGTATGGGCGAGTGCTAGCTCAACAGTCTCGTTTGAGAATTGATGAGCCTCCTCTGCTGCCCAGTCTCGAAAGGTACT
>DBBL01000102.1 GCA_002292185.1 Akkermansiaceae bacterium UBA985
CCTCAGCGGTGAAAGCGGGGTCTTCCATGATGTCATAGCCGGTGACATGCATGCCCATGCCGTGGTGAAGCTTGGCGCTGAGTGCGCGGCCGATGCGACCGCATCCAAGGATCGAGATTTTTCTGCCGCTGACTTCGATGCCGGTTGCGGGTTTCCAATCACCGGCTGTGGTAGTGGTGTGGGCGTGATGCACTTGGCGAGCAAGGGCTCCGATCATCCAGACGGCGTGCTCGGCCACGGCATTGTCTAAAACACCTGGGGTGTTGGCCACCCAGATGCCGTTAGCCGATGCCAGCTCTTTGTCTACGCTGTCATGCCCAACGCCAAAGCGGGCAATGACGCCACCGCTGGGCAGGGCATCATAGAGTTCACCTGTGTAGGGGAGAATATCGGCAATAAAGGCACGCACGCCTTGTTTGCTGATGGCGGCCGCTAAACTTTCCTCATCCTCTGCTATCGGCGTAAATTGAAAATGAGACTCGGCGCTGATGCGCTCAAAGCACGATCGTGCCTTGGCGTAAGAAATCTCCGAAACAAAAACAGTTTCCATGCCTAAAATATGTTCGTGATGGGCTTAAAAAGCAATGCGTGGATGCGGATAAATAATTTATCATTTGCGACAGTAGGGTGATCTGCCTTAGGGTGTCCTCACGCAAGCTGCTGACCATGACAAAGGACAAACCAACCATTATGCTTCTGGCCATTCGCCAGGGTTATTTTTCCCGTGAGTTTCTCAGAGGTGTAATGGCAGCCCTTTCTGATAGGGTTGGCATTGATTTATGGGTAGCTCCACCGATTCACGATGGCCAGCATTTGGAGGCCTGCTTGGCGAGCCAGAACGTCGTTGGGGTAATGACTCGCGGTGTTTCTGGCGATCTGATCAGTATACTTGAAAATCGCGACATCCCGGTGGTTTCGATGCGGGGGCCGGAAGATGGGGATGATCTTGCAGTAAACGGGCCACGCGTTGATGACAAAACCATCGGTGTAATTGCTGGTGGTGAGTTTGTCCGGTTGAATCTTCGTGAGTGGGGATTTGTACATTGGCAGGGGGTCTCCTGGTCCGAAGCGCGGAAGCAATCCTTGGAGGCCTTTGCTGCGACACTTGGGGTGAAGGTCAAAACCCTCTCACTCTCTGGCGATAAACGTCATGACTGGTCTGGGGTGTTGGAGATCTCTGAATGGCTTTCTGGATTAGCGAAGCCATGCGGAATCCTGGGATGTAACGACGAGGCTGGAGTAGGCGTGTTGCAGGCCTGTAAGCTTTCTGGTTTGAGTGTGCCTGATGAAGTGGCTGTGGTTGGTGTCGATAACGATCGTTTACTCTGTGAATCCAGCTCACCTTCGCTGAGCAGTATTGATCTCCATGCGGCCGATATTGGACGAGCAGCCGCCCATCAATTATTGAGGCTTTTAGGGGAGAAGGCAGGCGAGCAATCACAACACGTTGCTCCAGCGATCATGGTAATACGCGAATCCAGCCATGAGGTGGATCGCTACCTGCTCGTCTACCAGGCAGCAATCAACTATATTACCAGCCGTGCTCTGGCAGGGGTGAGTGTAGCCAGTGTGGCGGATGCCTGCGGGATTTCCAAGCGGGGGCTAGAGCGTGCTTTTGCCAAGCATGCCAAGGGCAGTCCTGCCGAGATTATCCGTGAGCAGAGGGTGGCGGGTATCCTGGGCTTGCTTGGTAACCAATCACTGGGGCTTGCCAACATTGCTCAGCAATCAGGGTTTTCCGATGCATCAAGCCTGTCTAATTTCATCAAGCGTGCAACCGGTAAGACGCCAGGGGCGTTTCGTGCTTAGGCGGTCTTGAGCTCATTCTTTGGCTTAAAGGGAGCCTCGAGCGTCTCAATGAGTGGGAAGATTTCAGAGAAGTCCTCAAGGGTATCGGAATCCTGTTTGCCAAATACACCTTCTTCGATGAGCTGAAAAACCATGGCTCCAATATCGCTGCATGATTTGATACCCCATTCTGTCATCATGGTGCTGGCCATAGGTCCAAACTCCTGAATAGCCAGATCACGGAATCCGATGAGTAGCTCACTGGCGGCAACGTGGCGGTGCTTGCCGTCGTTGCTTTCCATGACGCGCCTGACGGTGAAGTCGAGGGTGTCCTTGAGGAAGTAATAAGCGCCAGAGTCGTAGCTTTGATGCTCAGAGCTAATCGCTTCTACAGCATCCGTGAACTGAGTAGGTTGCATGCTAGTTATGCTTCACTATGTCCGTTTCGATGTCAAGTTTGCCGTCTGAATCGATCACGTTTGCTATATCGTTAGCTTATTTTAATGAATGCAGATAGCTGACCATATCGACAAACTGTTGAAGCGAAAGCTCGTTGGCAAGTCCCGGTCCCATGATGCTGGAGGTTTGTTTCTCAATGCTTTTGACGTCTGCTGCGTTGAGCTTGGCTGAGATGCCTGCAATGTTGTTAACAACCACTTCATTGTCATTCTTGGAGATCAGCGTTCCCATGTGGGGGGTGCCGTCATTCATGGTGACGGTGACCCAGGAGTCTGCGATGGTGGCGGCAGGTTTGATGATCGCCTCGGCGATCTGCTCCTTGCTGAGTAGTGAGCCAATGTGGTTGAAATCGGGGCCTTTGACGGGGTCGCTGGGGTTGATATTGTGGCAGGCGGCACAGGCAAGGCTGGCGAGGGCTTTTTTACCTGCCTTGGGGTTGCCTTTCATTTTGTCGAGCGCGATCATGACGTCTTCAATGGCTGTTTTGCCGACTTGGCCTTTATTGCTTTTCTTTGCCGTTTTTGCTGGTGGGGCTTTGCCAATACCACTGAGGTTCATGCGGTGTTTGTCAGCGTTTGAGGCAAGAAATGCTTTTTGCGCAGCATCCGCCTTGTTCCAATGGGCGCGGTAGACTTCCTCAATTTTGTCAGACTCAGACCACTTGATTGCCTTGTAGTATGGGCCATGGGTGTCTGGTCGGGTGAACCACCACCAGGAGCCGTCATAGGGTTCTTCTTTATGGTAAAGACGTGCGAGAGCGGTGAGGATTTTGTTCTGTAGATTCTTATCGTTGGAATTGTTCAGCTTGCTGATTAGCCCATCCACAGCTTTGGGATCGTGCATCAGGCGCAGCGCCCAGAGGGCTCCGTCCTGGCTGGGTGAATCAATGGCAGCTAGGCAGGCCTCGGTGGCATTGAGGGAGACGAGGGATTGCACGGCAAGGTGAGGTATTACCACAGCGGAGTGTGGGGTGGCGTGCGGTCCGCCCTGGTGGCCTTTTTGAGTAGAGGCTTTCATCGGGGCTGGAGGGATGGCGACGCTGAGCAGAGCCTTGGCAGTGTCTGCTCTGCCAATTCTACCAAGCCCGATGGCGGCTACGGCTTGCACCCGTGGGTTTTTGTCCTGCAAGCCGGCGAGGAAGGGTTCGATGGGGGTCTTGTTGCTCAGGGGCTTGCGGTCTGCCAGGGCGCGGAGTGCAAACTCACGAACCTTAGTATCGTTGGTCAAGCTGGCTAAGCCGGTGTTGGCTTTTTCCCCAAGGAGCTGGGCGTAGGTGAAGATGGCGGCAACGCGTGACTCGATGCTGGCGGAGGAGTCGGCGGCAATGGCAAGTACTGCGGTAGCGGTGTCGAGCTTGCGGTTAAGGATTTCCTGCTGGGTATGCAGGCGAACGGTGGCGCTGTCAGATCTTAGCAAGGAGATTAAGGCGTCGTCGGCCAGTTCTTTAAACTTGGGGGCAGCCGTGTATTTCCAATCTTTGGGAACGATTCTCTCAATATGGCCTTCCTTGGCACTGCCTTTGAAGCCTGCTCCTGCCCAGGCGGCTGTGTAGAGACGGCCCGAGGCGTCGACATCGATGTCAGTAAAGCGGTTGGTGGTGAGGTAGTCCTCCTGTTTCTGGGTGAAGGTGGCACCGTCAGGCGTAACGCGGTGGATGAGGACCTTGCTGAGTCCCCAGTCACCCATCAGGGGCACGTTGTTGTATTTTTCTGGCCAGCCGGGTTCTTGGAAGAACATGGATCCGGTGCCGGAGCCACCGCCGACGTCAACGAGCGCGGGGATGATTTCATCCGTGAAGTTTTTGAACAGCATGGGGTAGCCATATTTTGCTGTCTGAATGTTGTGAATGAAGCGGACATTCCAGCCGCCGCCGTCGTTGGTATTGCCGCGGGTGTAGATGTTCATCAGCGGGTCAATGGCGACATCGTAAATGTTGCGCAGGCCGTGGGTGTAGATCTCGAGCTCGGAGCCGTCCGGGCGAACGCGCACAATACCGCCACCGAGCATCGTGAGCACGGTGCCGTCTGTGCCTTTTGCCTCGTGCATGCCGTAGTCGCCCACAGCGATGTAGATCCAGCCGTCAATGGCCATACGCATGCCATTGGTGGTGTGATCTGCACCACGGCTTTGGTTGTGCGTCTTGCAGCTGATGTCGGAAACAAGTATCTTGGGCGGGCCATCAGCTTTGCCGTCCTTGTTTTTGTCTTCAAGGACACCGAGGTGCATGGCGCCGAAGGTTTTTTCGTCCTTCCAGATAGTGTAGATGACGTAGACTTTGTCTCCCACGGCAATCAGGCCACGCGGGTTGTCGAGGGTGGCAAAAATAGTGTGCTCGTCGGCAACGCCATCGTTATCAGTATCACGGAGCCGCACAATTTTTCCTTTGCCCGGGCCTTTGCCGAGCGAGCCGCACATATCCACTCCGACAAAGATGTCACCATTTGGGTGGGCGCTGAGGCATGCTGGAGAGGGTGTGAGCCCGGGGCTGGTGAAGGTGGTTTGGCTTAGCTCAGGGGGGAGAGCTGAAAGACTGGAGACGGATAAGCATGCGCTGGTAATAGCACCAAGGATGATAGAGTTAGGCTTGTTCATGTCAGGTAGTGGTAAAATAAAATACGTAGTAATTAGTAATCTTTTTCAATGATTGTGATGAAGGGCGTGGTCGGAGCAGGCGTGGCATTTGACCCAGCTAGCGCTGCCGTCCGTGTAGTGTTCTTTTTTCCAGATGGGGACGGTTGATTTAATGGAGTCGATGATGTCACGGCAGGCTGCGAAGGCGGCATCGCGATGGGCAGCGGAGACAACAACACAGATGGCTATGTCGCCAAGCTGTAGGTGACCAGTG
>DBBL01000090.1:0-2924 GCA_002292185.1 Akkermansiaceae bacterium UBA985
CACCCAGCTCAAGGAAAAAGGCATTCCCAACTGGGCCCCCGAGCCACTGACGCCCTGATCCAGCCGCATCGCGGCGCGGGCGGATGGCGAATTTCTGATGAGATATGCATTGTCACTACGCGACACCAGCCGCCGCAGGCGACTAACTAAGAACAAAGAACTAAGAACAGCAGCATCGCGGCTACCATTCTCTATTCACCATTCCGCCGCAGGCGGCCGGCTCCCCAACTTCTACTTAAACTGCCACCTCAGGTGGCTCCCAACTTAAACTAAATCCGCCCTCGGCGGATTTATCTCCCCTCCACATGCACCGCATTGAGGCCCATGGAAAAATCACCCGTTGTGTCTTTTGATGCCGTAATTTTGATTTGATAAAACTTTCCAACTTTAGTGTTCGGTATCTCAATCGGAATGTGGATCACACCGGGATCCAATGCGGGCACGTTAAATTGAACAGCTTCGCCATTATTAAAAACAACCTCAATATCAAAAGCACACCACTCCTGAAACATGTAGAGATTCACGAGCATCGAGCCCTTGTGACTCTTGGGTGGTCGCATTAAGATATTCCAGCCGTTCCCAGCCTTCGCCCGCAGCTTATTAGAGGTAACGATACTTGGCGTTAGTTCCTTGACCCCTACTTCAAAAAACACCGGAATATCCTTTTTCTTCACCTCCACAAACTGACCTTCCGTGCTCAGGTATATACGATAAGGCCTACGTGGCTTCTCATCGTTCTTATCGCTTAAGCGTGCTCCACTGAGCACCTTCCAATCTAGTGTCTTTTCCCCGTCCAGGTTAACCAAGCCGGTGTCCCCTTTCTGCCCGATAAGCTCCACCTCATGCAGGTGCGCTTTGACATCCTTCGCCAGCACCATCAGCTTTTTTTTCTCCCATTGAGCCCCCCCGCTCACGAACATAGAACGGAGCTGCGCTGTGACAGGCTCCAGCCATTTGATGGGAACCGTTAAAATAGCAATTAATATAAGGATAAGGGCAATAGGCAGAACCTTATTATTCGAGAAGATGTTGTATCCAGCTCGTATTGGCGGCGTTCCAAATACCGTTTGCCCCCTCCTGATGGGCCCGACAATCAGCTTCTTTGGCGCACTTCCTGGCGAATGATTTGAGGCGGTAGGCTCTGGGATGATTCTTGCCATTTTCAAGCTCACCGGCTTGACCTCAACCTGCTTAGTGGAAGCGATGATCTTTGCTACGGGCACCGCTTGAGCAACGACTGGCTTGACTTTTTTCGCAACCGGTAATGGCGCCTCTTCTTTGATCACTTCGTCAATCGCTTTCGCCATTGCCTCAGCTCTGCGATAGCGCCTAGCGGGAGAAGGATCGATCGCCTTAAGAATAATATGGTCAAATGCCGGGTCGCATTTTGCCAAGGAAGCAACTGGTATATAGGGCTGCTCGGGAAGTTTGCCAGATAGCAGCTCATAAAGCATCACCCCGACCGAATAAATGTCGGTGCTTTCATCAACAGCTTTCCGATCGCCGGAAACTTCGGGTGCTGTGTATCCAGGGGTTCCATACGCCTTGTCAGCTGCATGGTCAGTGATATGCCTGGCCAAGCCGAAGTCTCCGATTTTCGGAGTTCTGTTAGGATCAAGCAGGACATTGGCAGGCTTAAGATCACGGTGTAGGATTCCCTGCTCATGGGCATGGGCAAGGCCGTGGCAAATATCACGAATGATGCGTCCTGCCTGACGAGGATCAACCCTTTTGCCACGGGCCGAGTGATAGAGAGATTTGCCGCGCACCATCTCCATAATGATGTAAGGCTGGTCCTCAAACTCACCAAAATCATGCACACTGATAACATTAGGGTGATTGAGTTTAGCCATGTTTTTGGCCTCAGACTCAAACTGGCTTCGCAAGTACGCATCGTCGCCGAAGTGACTCGGGAGTATTTTGATGGCCACCTGACGATCAAGCGATTTTTGTCTCGCCATATACACCGCCCCCATACCCCCCTTAGCGATAAATGCCTGCACCTCATAAGCCGGCAAGAACTGCGCAATTTCCTCTGGCTCTGGTGCTACAAAATCATGTGGTCGAGGGGATTCAGCCATCGTGCTAAGTGCGTTAAAAAGTGATAATATTGCTCAGATACTTAGCGCCCTTCAATGTGCACCGCATTGAGGCCCATGGAAAAATCACCCGTTGTGTCTTTTGATGCCGTGATCTTGATTTGATAAAACTTTCCCTTTTTCACCTTAGGAATCTCAATGGGAATGCGTAGCACCCCAGGATCCTGCTTAGGAATGTTCTGCAGCTTGATTTTTTCCCCATTGTGCATGGTCACCTCAACATCAAAAGCACACCACTCCTGAAACATATACAGAGTAACCAGCATTGATCCCTTGTGCTGTGAAGGCACACGTAGCGAGATATTCCAACCTTGGCCTGCCTTGGCATTGCCGGCCTTAGCACTCGTTGCCGCCATCGGGGTAAACTCCTTGCCTCCGGCCTCAAAGAATACAGGGATTCCTTTTCTAACGGCTTCCTTGAAATTACCACTGCTTGATGGATTCATCCGATAGGCGCGCTCGGGCATCTGGTCCCTCTTACCCGAAACATTTGCCCCGGTAAACACCACCCAGTCTAGTGTCTTTTCTCCGTCGAGGTTAACCAAACCCGTGTCACCCTTAGTTCCAATAAGCTCCACCTCATGCATGTGCGCTTTGACATCCTCCGCCAGCACCACGAGCTCTTTTTTCTCTTCCTCCTTATCGCCCGCTGGAAGTAAAAACTTAAGCCCAACACCAACGGCAATCAGCGCTACCAGCACGCCGATAATGATAAACATTTTCTGATTAGATTGATCAGCGCCAGCAGAAAAATCGGAGACTCCCCCGGTCATACCCAGAGTTGATTGCGGCCCCGTAGAGCCAAGCGCGCTCTGTTTCACTGTC
>DBBL01000090.1:3004-4663 GCA_002292185.1 Akkermansiaceae bacterium UBA985
GGTTGCCACCGCCATCGGCACGGTAGGTACAGCCACCGCCACGGGCACGCTTGCCGTGGCAGAATTAGCATCAGGGTCGATGACCTTAAAGGCATGGAGAGAGTCTGCAGCATCATCGATCGATGCCGGGCGATCTTCACGATTCCCCGAGCACATCTTCATCACCCAGGCGGCAAAGTCTGGATTTAAATCAGGAACATAATCCGTCAATGGCGGAAGCTCCCCTGCTAAATGAGCCGATGCGCACTCCTCCTCGGCCTTGCCTGAGAACGGGTGCCCCCCGGCCAAGGCGGTGTAACAAAGTTGACCTACCATGAATAAATCAGCACTCTCATCCGGCTCATGCTCATCTCCGTGAAGCTCAGGTGCTAACAAGACAGGATCGGCAATATGAATATCCTCCCCCTTCACCATCGTTGCTAGGGTATTTAAACCCAAATCTAAAATTAGATAGCGGAAGCCACTAGTCGCCCGCGGTAGCCGCTTAATCGAACCCGTATGCAGCGCGCCATGATAAACCCCCGCGTCATGAGCCGTATGCAGTGCCTCGAGTAGATCATGCGCCATACGGTATGCTCCGAACTCTCTAAGCGGCCCTTCCTTGAGTCGTTCTGCTAGAGTCTCGCCCTCGACATACTGCGTTACCAACGAGAATCCAGTCTCATCAATAGGAACATCATAAATGGTGATGATATTAGGATGCTGGAAGGAACAAAGCTTGCCCGCGTAGGTTGCCATCTCTTCCGCCCATGTGGACGAGCGCTTGTCATCAGAACCTGCATCGATGTGGCGATAAACCACCTTACGGCCTAACATGGTATCCTCAGCAAGATACATCCCTCCCGCAGCATCCTTGCTGAGTAAATGGATGATTTTGTAACGATCTTCTTTTTGATCCGCCATATGCTAATTTGCTGTATCCCAATCTAATATCCTTACGTGTGCTTGCACAAACGTGCGCCATACTACCGAGCTCAAAAAAAAAGCATACAAAAAAGAATACAAATAAGAGCGCCCTGAGTCTTCACTGCTTGGTTATTCATTTTTACTTATCGTATCACTGCTGCGCCCTGACCCTGGTGCCTCAACTTTTCCTCATCTTGTAATGGATGCCCGGAACCGCCGGCCGCTCCATCGAAGAAATATTGGCCAGAGCTGCAGTGCTAGCTGAATCCGCGCAAACGAGACAAACGACGCAAATATACCTTCTATAAACGCAAAATGACATGAGGGTTTTTGCCGACCACCTCCTAATGTCCATACACCCCTCAAAAAGGGGGTAAACAGATGTTTATTCTCCGCTATCATAGCTACCGATCAACCACCGCCCAGCTGCCGACATCACCCAAAAGGGGGGTATCTATTATGACCTATGTGGTGTAGGTTACGAGCTCATTTGGTTTCAAACGATTAGCCGCAGTCATATTGTGCAAAAAGGAAGTCATATTATGCATTTCCAAAATCATGTATTTGCGTTATCGTTATTTCGTAGTTACAAAGTATTTACCGTTTGATGTTACTTCCACCATCGTTGGCCGTTAAATAATCCGAGTTGGCTACCTGCGAAAAAACATTCCAAGCATGAAAATTCATCACCATCCACACAGCCGAGGATTTGCCCTCGTGGCCACCGTCAGCATGATGGTGCTGATGACGCTG
>DBBL01000165.1:0-401 GCA_002292185.1 Akkermansiaceae bacterium UBA985
AGCGTCAATAGCGACCACGATGCACTGATTGCCAAAGGCCGTTGCCCCCTCATTGATCAGCTCAGGTCGATTCACCGCTGCAGTATTAATTCCGACCTTGTCTGCACCCGCCATGAGCATCTCACGCATGTCCTCCACCGTGCGGATACCACCACCGACAGTAAGGGGAATAAAACACTTTTCGGCAGTACGCCTGACCACATCCACCATCGTTTTGCGCTCATCAGATGAAGCCGTGATATCGAGAAAAACAAGCTCATCAGCTTCCTGATCATTATAGGCGATTGCGCATTCAACTGGGTCCCCAGCATCTCGGAGATCGACAAAGTTGGTCCCTTTGACAACACGACCATCAGTAACGTCGAGGCAGGGAATAATTCTTTTAGCGAGCATGGTGTCTT
>DBBL01000165.1:448-1606 GCA_002292185.1 Akkermansiaceae bacterium UBA985
CCGAGACCATGAGCGACAAGTAGTTCATGCAGGTAATGCGGCTGGCCCTTCCAGTCAACAATGACAAAGGCGTATTTGCGATGTGAGTTGTAGACCCGCTCACCACTGGTCACCACCGTAAAGCGTTTGTCTTGGAGTAGTTTTTTGACAAAGACCTTGGCAGCCATCCCGACTTTTGTGGTTTCATTCTGGCTCAAACCTCCCATCGCACGCCCTTGCTCGGAGATGCGCTTGTGGTTGGTATTACCATCCCTATAGCTGCGTGCTGCACTCTCAGGGGCATCAACAAAATAAATGCGAATTTCCTCACGGCCATGAGGTGCCCGGATATGAAAACTATCCCCATCATTACCTCGGTGATCGATCATGATGCAATCTTCCCAGATCTGGTAGCGTGAGGATGATAACTTCACTTTGGTCAGCGGTGCTTCGCTTTGACTAAATCCGGCTGTGCTTAGCACCTCGCTCTGAACAAGCTCAGCTAACTCAGCCCCCTGACCTTCGTTGGTCTCTTGGTATCGGGTCCACACAAAAGTCAAAATCACGACGATCATTGCCACCGTGCTGAGCACTGTCTGTTTCTTTTTGGCTGCCATGATAATTTAGATTCCTTTGAGCCCCTTGTAGGGTGGATAAGTGCCCGTTGGCACGGACTGCTTGAACCAGTCTTTCTTGAGCTTTCGATGAGCTCGGATGAAACTGCTCGGATCTGCCCAGTTCGTCAAGCTGCGCTCTACATTCTCACGCTTCATGCCGATAGTAAGGTTATGCCGCATTTCAAAATGAAGATGAGCAGGATACATTCCACGATTACTCCCCAAGGTGCCAATCTGCTGTCCGCGCTTCACAAAGTCGCCGTTCTTTACGGTAATGCTTCTTAAGTGAGCATACTGAGAGTCGATATATTTGACCTTTTTGGTTTCGGGGTCTCGGTAAACATGGCGCAGTAAAATACAAGGCCCCCAACCACCTCGGCAATCGTAAGCAAACATGACTACGCCATCAGCAATAGCATAAATGGGATCACCCAGATCACTATCTCCGCCACCCTTACCATTCCAATCCTCACCAAAATGCACTGGTGGACGCAACCTCATTCCACGCGCTTTGTAATAGCCCTCCGCATCAGGCTTGCCGACGGGGAAATCAAAACCATCT
>DBBL01000165.1:1629-3799 GCA_002292185.1 Akkermansiaceae bacterium UBA985
AGCGGTGAGCCTGCCTCGCTTCAGATTCAACATGGCGACGAGAGGAAACATTGGTCAATTGGGACAACAGGTGTTACTGAGCTGTTAGTGAGAAATACAACACCCCCGCAGTAGCGACTGCAAAACAGTAATAAGAAAAGTATTCTAGCTTACCTTGCCTGACAGCCCCCATCACCAAATAAATGGCCAGCAAACCAACAATAGCTGCCGCAATCGCCCCCGCCAGATAAGGACCCGTGAAGCAGGACTTAAGCGCCTCTGAAAACGAGCCTGTCTGCTCGATGCGATCTTTCATGGTCAGCACAAAACCACCACTGATAGCTGGAATTGACATAAGGAAGGAAAACTCAGCTGCTTTTTCTGCCTTAGCACCACTGAGCATGCCCGCAACAATCGTTGACCCAGAGCGGGAAATACCGGGGAGAATAGCAAAGGCCTGACCGATGCCCATGATCAACGCGGATTTGCAGCCCACACCACCACCCCCTTTTTTTACCAGCCGCGGCACAAAGAGCAAAAACCCTGTCACAAAAAGCAGTGCCGAGACCACCACCGGCTTACCGGGAACAGCATCAAAAAACTCCTTGAAAAGTAAGGCCGCAATCACTGCAGGAAGCGTGGCCAAAGCCAAAAACATGATTTTCTTGCGCTCATCGATCATCTCCTTGTCAAAGAGAGACAGAACCAAGCTCCACAGACTCTTACGGAAAAACAGCAGCACGCTGACTAAAGTCCCGATATGTAAAATCACCTCAAAGCCAAGGTCTGGCTGATGGCTTGAGCCCGGTTCGCGAATACCCAATAAATACTGAGTCAACACGATGTGCCCAGATGAGGAGACAGGCAGAAACTCAGAGAGACCCTGCACGATACCCACGATAATCGCTTTCCAAATTTCCATAGTAATGGTGGCACCCGCAGGAAGCCACGTGCAAGCTACTCACCCGAGAAGCTGCGGGCAAGCCCATTCATAGATTCAAGAACATCAGATCATCGTTACAAGCAGGATTATTTCCAGCTTGTATAATAGCATCATCGAATTTAGCATATGAGGTAATGCGTTTTCTTTTTGCCGCTATCGTTTTATTGCCTTTGTGCTGCCATGCCGCAAAGCCTCTACCTCTGTCCACTACTTTTAAGGGAGAAGCCAAGTTTCATGACATGGCTAGCAAAGCGGTAACGCAGCACTGGGGCCAGCTGCCCACCAGTGAGCGCATGGTCAAGATTGCCATGGAACTGGAAGGCATCCCCTACAGCTCCTACACACTGGAAATTGATAACCATGTAGAAAGCCCCTCCGCTAACTTCCACGGACTTGACTGCTGGACGTTTTTTGAAATCTGCCTTGGCTTTAGCAGAATGCTCGATACCCCCAAAAACTCCTATCAACCTCAAGACCTACTCGATCAGATCGAATGGACGCGCTATCGCAATGGCAAGTGCCACGGTAACTATCTAGACAGAATCCACTATCTCGCCGAATGGTATGTGGACAATAAAAAACGCGGTAACATCGCAGACCTGACCCGCTCATTTCCCAACACACGCATGCACAACCGCTGCCAGGAAATGTCTATTCTGTGGAAAAGCTATCGTTACCTCAAACACAACCCCGATCTGCGCACACAGATGGCAAAACAGGAATCACGGCTCACCAAGATGCCCGTCTACATGATTCCTAAAGACAAGGTTTCCAATATGGAACATCAGCTACAAAACGGTGACATCATCGGCATCGCCAGCGCCCATAACGGAGGTTACTGCTCGCATGTCGGCATCATCGTCAAAGACAAACAAGGAAGGTCACGGTTCATGCATGCTTCATCGAGCCACAAAAAAGTCATCATCGACAGCACGATTTCGGGCTATCTCAACCAGTATAAAAAGCATGCTGGCATCCTAGTGGCTCGACCGAAATAGATTTCATCCACACCACTAATACACATCACCACTCGCCGTGAAACACATCATTGTCACGATCATCATAAGCACGCTCTGCACGCCAGCAGCGTTGCCCGCACTTTCCTTGCAGAGTTACAGTGCAGCAAGCCACCACCGCTTTGCCGATGATCCCGCATTTATTGGTAATGATTATGATTGGTCGGGAGTGGCCTATGATGGGGATTGGTTCACCAGGATTTCGGATACCTACTATGTGACTGCGTGGCAC
>DBBL01000002.1 GCA_002292185.1 Akkermansiaceae bacterium UBA985
GTTTCCGGGATGTTCTGCGCTTTATACCCTGGAAAAATCTGAATGCCCTGCTGCTCTAAAAAGGTGGACATGGGAGGGTAGACATTTTCGTCCGATCCCGTGACCGTGAAACCCTTTGCATGCATGGCGGCTGCTACTGAGCCCATGGCGGTTCCGCATATACCAATAAAATGAATGTGTTGCATCAATGACAGTGAAGTTAGTAATGAAAATAGGTTTTATCCCATCAAAAAAATAACGGCTAAAAACCAGGCGCAGCAACCGTGCCGCTTTGCACTTCATCAAGCTGACGCAGCAAGATGGAGTCGGCGACTTCGCTCACCATGTGCTCAAGCAGCAGCCGCAAGTGGCTGCCCTCACAGTAATCAGCCGGGGCAATGTGTTTCACCCGGTCCGCTCTAGCGCAGAGTTGGTAGCATTTTCTGAAGCTGTTCCGAGTTGGGTCATCGGGGTTATACACCGCAATGGCATTGCCCCCGTTTTTACGCATGACCGTAAAACAAGGCACGTCCGTAGGCCCATCACCAACATAGATCATATTTTCAAACGGAATAGGACGTAGACCAGGATTCATGTGGTCGTTCACATCGTCCTTAAAATCTAATAGGCCTTTGTTAATGCGGAAAAGGAATTGAGTTTTGGTCGTATGGGATATCGTTCTTTTAGCGTGGCGTATGTGCCCTTGCTCATCCTCTCCAAACTCACAACCGTAGATCGCACGGAAATTATCTTTGATACTGCAACCATCGAGAAGCGCCTTCAAGCCCGAGGAAACAATGTAATACTCAATGGTAATATCCTGAGACTCATGCTCGGGACCGAGGCAGCGTTTGCGCAATTGCTCAAAGATATCTGGAACACCGGGAAAGTAACTCAAATTGGCCCCCAGCTCAACGAGTCGAGCATTGGTCACTTGATCCATTTCAAGATAACCAAGAAGACAGTGCATGTAAGCCAACTCACCATCCCATCCTTGCTCCTTCACGAGGCGGTTGCACTTTTTCCAGAATGATTCGGGATTGATCCCGAACTCTGGGAAAATAACGTCATCCTGCATATAACTTGGACTCAAGGTCTGGTCATAATCAAAGACAAGCGCGATAGTATTCTGTGCAATGGCCATGGGTATGGTGTTTAACGCCACTCCATGAGGCGATCAACTCTGTACAGCAAACCAACAGAGAAGCATAACAGCAAGCGTGAAAACCAATCTGCCGTGCCTTCCATCGTTGAAGTCACTGAGACTGCCATCGCTCGTGCCACTTAAGCTGCAAAAACGATCATCACCTGGAAATCTCCACGAGGCGGCAATCTTATTTTTTGGTGGCATTCGCCCAAAGCTGTTTTATCATTTCCTCATGATGAATTTGAAATTAACCACTCTCCCTCTCGTTTGCGCACTTGCCTGCTCACTCACCCTCAACTCATGTCAAACCACCAACCCCTACACCGGCGAACAACAAACTAGTCGTTCGACATCAGGTGCCGTTATTGGCGGCCTCATTGGTGCAGGCTTAGGATCCTTAACCGGCTCTGGAAGCACGGACAGAAGACAAAAAGCCATGGTTGGCGCAGGTCTTGGCGCTCTCGCTGGCGGTCTTATCGGCGACTACATGGACAAGCAGGAAGCCGAGCTGCGCCACCACCTTGAAGGCACCGGTGTTAGCGTAACGCGCAATGGCGATAACCTAATACTCAACATGCCAGGAGACATTACCTTTGCCACCGATAGCTCGTCGGTTAATGACCCCGCCCGCAACACACTGGATGGGGTCGGCATTATTCTGGCAAAGTATAAGCGCACCATGGTCGACATCACCGGACACACGGACAATGTCGGAAATAGCACTTACAACTATCAACTCTCTGAAAAGCGTGCCCGCTCAGTGGCTGGATACCTTAAAGATGGCGGCGTAATGGATCAGCGTATCCTCATTCATGGACGCGGCCCAGATCAGCCGACAGCATCCAACAACACAGCGGCAGGTCGCCAAGCCAACCGCCGTGTGACCATTGAATTGGTCCCCAGCCAGTCCTAATTAAAGTTCAGATTACCGGCTTAAGGCCGACGATCAATCACTCTATAAAAAGACCATCTCCCGCATACGCAGGAGATGGTCTTTTTTAATCATTGGACTGAATCGCTCAGTCGGTCAGGTCCTTGCAGCTGCTGTCACAGTTCCTGCCCACGGAATCGATTCCGTTTTTAAGGCCTGAGTCACTTTGATACATCTGGCTCTGGCCAATCACTTGGCCGTTACCCGATTTAAGCACAAAGTATTTTTTACCATTGCTGGAGTCTTTGATGTGAAACTTCGACTCATCTGCTCCATTTTTTACCACTGAGGCTATGCCGTTTTCACAGCTGGCCTTGTCCTTGTAGGCTTGCCCACTAAGGATAATTTCGCCATTTCTGGCCTTGAGGCGGAAGTGATACTTCCGCGTCTTTTCACTTTGGTATATTTCAAACATAATACATTTAGAGGTTAATGTTATTTAACATCTAAACCTATCAAGCTTGAGCAGCATAAACAAGGAGAGAGTTGTCTTACTTAGACGCTTGCGCCTTACTGAGGGGCACCCAGTACCGCGTTCCACTTGGTCAGGTTAGCTTGCTGAGCCGCAAACAACGCATCCGTGGAGTCGAGCACCTTGATCGACTTGATCGTGTCTCCCACCATAATGGCGTTGACCACATCCAGTCCCTTAGTGACCTTGCCAAACACACTATGCCGGCCATCCAGCCATGAAGTGTCCTTGTGCGTGACAAAAAACTGGGAGCCGTTAGTTCCAGGCCCCGAATTCGCCATGGAAAATACCCCAGGACCATCGTGCTTGAGTGACGGGTCAAACTCATCAGCGAAACGATATCCAGGACCTCCCCTACCCGTGCCCTGAGGATCTCCTCCTTGGATCATGAAATTGGGAATCACACGGTGGAACTTTAATCCATCATAGTATCCTCTTTTTGCCAAATTAAGATAGTTAGCGGCCGTCATCGGCACCTTCGATGCGTAGATGGTTGCCTCAATCGTTCCCTTACTGGTATTGAGCTCGATGCGTATATCTTTCACTTCACCAGCCGTCTCAGTCTTAGCAGCATCTCCGGAGCTCACGTCCTTGCTTGCTTCTGCCTTCTTCTCTTCAGCGCAAGATGTCAGACATCCAGCTAAAGCCATCATTAGTGTCAACCCATAGGTTTTGATTGTTGGTTTCATCAAGCAATGAATTAAGCCCGTATCGAGCCGACTGCAAGCAGAGAGAACCAAAAATTCATGCTCTTTACATGCGTCAGAATAAAAAATGAGTTCCTCAGGCTTACTTACCTTTGAAGGTAATGGTAGTTTTCTCCGCCTTGTGCTTGTTGGAGTTAAATTCACCCTTGCGGGATCTGATGAAATATCCTTTCGACAGAGGTTGGTCAGCGTATTTCCAGCTCATTAAACGGGTGTTTTTATCTGAGCCTTTATCAAATAGGATCTTCGTATCCGTGATAGCAGGCATGCTTACTTCATATTTATCATTTGAGACCGTCGATTTGATGCGGTGCTTGTTGAAATAATCATATTTATCAGACCCCACCTTCAGTCTCATTTTCTCTAAATCCTTTTGATCATCCGTGAGCTGTAATACTTGCCCCAGACGATGGGTCATCATGTGGTTCATGACTTCTGGCGGATCGGAGCCGTGCTCGGATTGCATCCACGTGGTGAGGCCTTCGGGGCTGAACTCATAGATGAGATTGCAGCGGATATCACCCTTGAGCATAACCGATAACTTGACCTGATCAGGATTCTCAACGGGATCGCCATGACTGAGAATTTGCTTCATCCTGTAGCCACTGATCGAGCCGAGCTTGTTCTTTTTATAAGCAACCGGCTCTACTGCTATTGCCCAGCCGTCTAGTAGCCCACTCGCCTTTCCCTCCTCCTTGAGAAATACCTCCATGGTGGCATTAGCCTTGATACGGGCAATATAGTGTTCACCCTCAAAGTAGGCAAAGTATCCTGCTCCTATGCCATCGTGTAGCACCGGCAAGCCACCTCCTTTTTTCTTTCCCTTATCAACTTTATTCTGCCCCTTATCGCTTGCTGCCTCATCAAGTTGCTTTAAGTAATTTTGATCCGCATCACTAAGCTGCTTGATCGCTAGGGTGATCTCTTTGCCTGACGCTTGTTTGAGAGTCAGGTGGGTGTCCGTCTTGCTGACCAGTTCCGCTGTCATTTTACTGCCTTTGCTACTGGTCCACTCACGGAGTTCACCGGCATGAGCAAAAATCGACAACATAGAAAAAAGCACCACTGAGGTGACAACATATTTCAATTTCTTCATCATTTTACTTTTTGGGTTGAGTTATTTTGATGTGCCTTTGCAGAGGACACAATGACATCCGACCCCCACTAAAAAAACCACCTTAAGAGGGTAACAATCGATTAAAGCACCAATAGTTGACCAGACAATCAAAATGATCAGATGGGTGAGTTCTGACTGTCTGATGATGAGAGAAGCTTATTCTGGGGGACCTGCTGAGGTGCTCTACAAAACAAAAAAACCACCCGTTAAAGGTGGCGATGGAGGCGGAGGCGGGAATGCCTTCATTCCATTCAGGCTATGCTAACCTGCAAGTTTCCTCCTCCGGAAACTTGGTTATATAAATGCGTGATACACGCACTTCGTGTGCGTT
>DBBL01000149.1 GCA_002292185.1 Akkermansiaceae bacterium UBA985
TGAAATAGTTTTCAAAACCCTGCCGTGGCCCACGGCGGGGTTTTTTTATCACGCCAAGCCGCTATCCGTCTGCGGCGGACGCGAAGCTTTCCAAGCATGTCGACAGCTTGAAAAGCCGTCCTACCCTGGCTCCGCCAGTTTTTATCTTGCGATCTTGCAGTCTCCTGCGATTTCAGCGAGCCGCTGTTCCATCTGCTTTACACGTTCGGGATGTTGGTCATGGAGGTTTTTCTTCTGCGCTAGGTCAGCGGAGAGGTCAAACAAGAGGGCAGGGGCGTCGAGTGAGTCGCCTTGCCAATACTGCCGGAAAGCACATCTTTAATCTCAACGGTGTTGTTGCCCTTGAGGGTCAGGGTATGAGGGCCCCCGGCTTCGGGAGTTTTCAGCTTCACCATCCACTTTCCGGAGGCATCGGCGGTGGTCGCGGCAGTTTCACCCCAGCTGCCGGTCACGCTTACTTTTTCACCTGCGTCAGCGGTGCCCCACACGGGGGCCTGTGTCTCGCGCTGGATCACCATATGATCGGTGAACAGTGTGGAAGGCGCCACATCAGCCCAGCCAAAGTTTTGAATCGCAAGGGAAATTCCCGAAATTAGTAGCAGTGATTTAGTCTTCATTTTTCACTTCTTTGTATCTGTTAGTTTTGTGTGTCTTTAAGGCTGAGCACTTTTGCCTGATTGTTAGTTGTTACGGCTTAATCAATTCGATGCGTTTGAGAATCTTGCTTCCCTCTGGTCGGAGGAGATTGATTTTACGTTCGGTTTTAAGGTCTGTTAGTCCGATGCTAAAGGTTGCGACTTTTGACCAGAGAAGGGAGGATTTGCTTTCACTTTTCCCCTGTTTCTTTTTGTCTGTCTGGAAGTCCTTCGCTTCGAGGATGATCGTTTGTTGGCCATCGCCACTGAGCTTGCGGTCATAATGAAATTTCCCGAGCTCTTTGTCAGGGGCGTTATAATTGCCATCTAGGCTCAGACTTAGAAGAAGCTCTTGTCCTTGCTTGAGATCGAGAGTGATGGCGAGCTTGTTTTCCGGGCTGGTGTCGAGTTCCGGGTCTTGAAACTTGGTGGTTCCTAAAGCGAGTTGACGACGGTTTGCCCAGTTGGTCATGCCCTGGGAGAAGTCGTCGATGAGGCCAGACTTCGGAAGATTACCGAGGGTGGTGAGGTCGATGTTCTCGGGGAGGTGAACGTGCTCGGATGAATTCAGGCTAAAGGTCTTTGTTGTTCCTCTTTCCAGTGCTTGTGCTTCGGGCAGTGAGTAGCGACAAAGGGCGAAGGTGTAGAGAGGAAGCTTGGGGTATATTTTTAGCTTCGTATTCCAGCTGTCTCCACCTTTGACGGTCTCGGCTTTTTTCCAGAAGCGGGTAATCTGATTGGGGGTGTAGCTGTAATAGATCTCCACATCAACGAGGCGATCCTGCTGGGTGGGCGTTACACTGAAGTGAGCGATGTTGTTTTCGATGTTGAAGCTAGAAGGTGGAGTGGTTGGGATGTTCTGATCCACTCTTGCGAGGTGTTGCTTGAACCATTGAGTGAGCATGATCCATTGCTCAGGTCCTGGCATGTGTTGGGCGTGTATGTTGCCGGACACCCGCCAGTTGTCGTGAGGAAGCATGTTCATCGACTGGTAGATTCGGTCCAGCGTGCCGTATTGGTCATTGGATGAAGTGATGAACATGACGGGCACCGTGACGTGTGACCAGTAGGCACCGGGGTCGATCGTGTTTTTGAGAAGGGTCAAATCTCCGACTTCGTGAGTGTCTGCCCCCGAGTCCATGCCGTCGTAGTTCTGGTAACGGTTCGTCGTGCCGCCGACAAAGGGAGCGACCGCCTTGAGTCGTTTGTCGATGGCGGTCATGGCGGTGATCACTCCGCCCATTGAAAAGCCTGCAAAGCCGAGTTGCTCAGGGTTTACTTCTGCTTGTTGCTCAAGAAAAGTCAGAGCACGGCGTCCAGCGAGGGAGAGGAGGAACCAGTTTGAATTCCGTGGGCTAAGAATGGGGTCTATGCTGTGAGCGTCAGGGGTGAGACTGAACTTGAATTCATCTCGAAAGCCATGAGGGTAAAATTTCTTTCCATGAGCAGGGTCGACTTTTCCCCAATGGGTTCCCCAGGTGTTGTCGGGATCGAGTTGTGTTTCGAGTGGTCGCCCCAGCCAGTTGATGTCCACGGTGGCGAATCCTTGAGTGGCAAAATAATGGCCGCGACTGCGTTGTGCCCGCTGGGTGCCGCCATGGCTCCAGACAAAGGCGGGATTTTTTTTGCCGTTGTCGGGGAAACAATAGTAAGCCGCAATACGGGCGTCGCTGCCTTTAAAATGACCTACCTTAAAGGTGATCAGCCGTGAGACTACGCCCTCTTCCTTCCATTCATGATGCACTTTGACTTCGAGGTCTTCCTTGCGCGGATCGTAGTTTTTCCAGAGATCAAGAGCTGTTTGTGGAACCTCTGAGGTATCGGCGTATGGGGTGAGGCTTTCCTTTTGTGCCGAGACTGTAAATGATGTTGCTAGACAGCTTGCGATAATGAGAGTCTTTGTCATTTTGATTGGCCTTTCTCGATTTGAGCCAGCCGTTGCTCCATTTGCTTTACACGTTCGGGATGTTGGTCATGGAGGTTTTTCTTCTGCGCTAGGTCAGCGGAGAGGTCAAACAAGAGGGCAGGGGCGTCCAGTGAGTCGCCTCGCCAATGCTGCTGGAACCACTCGGGCTCGGGCGTATTTCCCTTGGGTCGCAGATAGGCCCAGTCTCCCTGCCGCAGTCCCAGTCTGCCGTTGGAGGCATGGTAGACCAACTCCGTGCGCACGGGTTTACCCGCACTCAGTGAGGGCAGAATATCCATGCTGTCTTCCGCGACACCTTCTTC
>DBBL01000057.1:0-2707 GCA_002292185.1 Akkermansiaceae bacterium UBA985
GGGCTTCAATAAGGACTTCTCACGCACGATGGCGGGGGGTGGCGATCTTCCTACTGGATTTGAGCGTTGGCTGCTGAAGTTTGATCTCGATTCAGACTATCAACACGGCAAAGAGGAATATGCTTTCTCAATCATGGCCAATGCAGCAGGCATTAACATGGCGGAAACGCACTTACTCGAATGCGATAATGGCATGTTCCACTTTTTATCGAAGCGCTTTGATAGACCCGGTGAGTCGAGGAGGCATATCCACACCTATTCAGGAATCACGCATACAGCCATCCGTGATGGTGTTGAGTACGGGCAGCTGATGGATCTGACACGTATCTTGACCGGTAGTGAGATCGGTGTTGAGGAGATTTTCAGACGTGCTTGTTTTAACGTGCTTGCTGGCAATGATGATGATCATGGCAAAAACCATGCTTTTTTGATGCTGCCTGACGGCCAGTGGACGGTGTCGCCAGCCTATGACCTGACCAGCACAACCAATCCGCTAGCCAGCGGCATGCGTGCTGCTTCAGTGAATGGCAAAAGCGTAGATGTTGGCCGCGCTGATTTAAGAAAGCTGGGAGAAAGTCAAAGTGTGCGCAAGATCGATGAGGTCATTGATGAGGTCATCGGAGCGATTAAGCGCTGGCCCGAGTGGGCGGAGCAAGCAGGCTTGAGCGAGCACCGCATTGATCAGGTATCAGACGAGATGCCAGGCTACAGGCTTTGATATACGCTATCAATTGAGCTATTAACTAAACGAACCACTTAACCAGTAATCCAGAATTCATGTCCTTTCCCTTTGTTCTCTCCGCCGCCGTCTTTTTGTTAGCGCTGACTGATGAGTTGGTTTCAGCGGCTGATTTTGAATCCACATTCCGCAAGGAGGTCAGTACTTTTATCGGCAGTTTAGATGAGGATCAGCGTGCCGCATGCCTACACGATAGCGGAGATCAACGGCGCTGGGAGATGCGTTATACTGGCGGTAATCGACCTGGCATTAGGATTAGCCAGCTCAATGACGATCAAAGGGCATTGATGGTGAAAGTGCTGTCGATGGTGCTTTCACCAGAGGGTTGGAAGATGGCAAATGCGGTGGCCTTTCAGGATGCCAAAGAGGGCGGAGATGCTCTCGGTAAATACTGGATCACTTGCTTTGGTGATCCTCGTAAGGGTGACTTTGCGTTTCGCTTGGCGGAGCATCACTTGACGATTGTTCACTTAGAACTCGCCGAGGGTGAGGCCAATGAATTTGGACCTATTCTTTTAGGCGCTAACCCTGCCACCTTGTGGAAGCAGGATGAGCTGGCGCTGATGCATGCATGGAGTCTGGTGAAGAATGAAAATGCGCTGCTACTGGGGCAACGTGCCATTGCGAGTGAACCGATGAATGAGGCGGATGGCATTGATTTCACGAGTTTGAATGCAGAGGCTCAAAAAGCCATTCAAGATGCATGGGTCAAACGGCTTCGTATTTTCACCGAGCCTATCCAGCAGAAAATTAATCGTCTGCATGAGCAACGTGGCGGCTGGCAGAGGTCACGTGTTGCCTACTATAACGAAGCACCCAGCAAACGCTGTATCGATGGCGGTAGGTGGGACTTCAAATGTGGCTTGCCCGGAATGGTTTGGGCGTTTGAGTCGAGCAGGGGGCACATCCACATGAGTCTGTGGGTGAGCGCGGATGGCGAGTAGTGCGTGCAGTTTTGTTAAGAAGTCCTGTTAAGAAGTCCTGTTAAGCGCAAATCCAGAAGTCCACTCCCTCTGTTCTGCCTGAGGCTAACAGCTCATCCCGTATTTTTTCACGCGCTCCTCTGGTGCCGACATAGCTTACGATAATGGACTCATCTATGGGGGGCAGCTGAGTAGAAGAGATCACTGGTCTAGTTTGTATGAGGCGACCAATCTTACGCGGGTCGATATCAATAAACCCAGACGCCGCTTTCCATGCGGACTCGAGTGGGCGGGCACATTTCCTTGCCGGCCGACCTGCTCCCCAGACCCATAATTCGCGACCTGTGAGGTTTTGATCTTTGATGGCTTGGCTGAGGTAGGGGGCTTTGCAGTGATGAAAGGCCTCCATGTCATAGCGTGGGTCGTTTCGAGATAAACGGCTGGCAGGATCATGCCAGTCATAGAGGACTTCATTGACCTTGCCGATCATTGCTCCGCCAGCGATCCATCTGAGGATCATCTCATAGTCTTCAGGGAAGTCGCCATTGCGATAGCCGCCGAGCTGATCGATGAGTTTTCTACGATACATGAGCGTCGGGTGGGGCACGGGCAGATCGATGAAGCGATTGAGTTTAATCTGTGCCGGGGTGATGTGCTGATTAGTCCAGGCGACATGGTGAGCATAACCACCCGCCGTGTCTGCATCTCCTGCGAAACGGGCAAGACATGATACCGCATCGAGCTCTGGCTCGGTTGACAGTGCTTGGCTTTGTTTTTCTAGACGCATTGGCAATGAAACATCATCAGCATCCATGCGGGCAATGAACTTTCCCTGTGCGGCTTCAAGTCCCGCATTAGACGCGCCAACAACGCCTTGGTGTGGCCTTCTGATCAGTTTGATTCTGTGATCCTTGGCGGCGATTTCCTCAACGATCTCAGCGGAGTCATCCTGCGAGCCATCATCCACAACGATCAGCTCCCAGCTGCTGAGCGTTTGCTGCTGAATGCTGTTTACGGCTCGAGCTACGCTGGCCTGTGCATTAAA
>DBBL01000057.1:2770-6230 GCA_002292185.1 Akkermansiaceae bacterium UBA985
GTTGTTTCTGGATGACGCTGGGTAATGATGCACCGAGTATTCGTGGATTATTAGCTTCATCTTTGAGGCGTGCCTCTGCAGGGTTACGACATGCCTGTTGAGATCGAACGTAAATTTTTGCTCACTGATAAGCCGCCTGTGGTTGCAGGTGTTGAGATGGTCCAAGGTTATTTATGTAAGGATGCAGATCGAACCATACGAGTGCGGCTTGAGCGAGACGAGGACGGAGACAAGCAAGGTCGTGCTGTATTTAGCGTGAAGGGCAAGCCCGTTGGCCTTACTCGGCCTGAGTATGAATACAGTATTCCCATGCATGAAGCGCAGGAACTTATGGGGCTGTGTGTCGGGTCTCTTGTTGAGAAAACACGCTACCGCCATCATGTTGGTAAGCATGTCTGGGAGGTGGATGTTTTTCATGGTGAAAACGAGGGTTTGGTGGTGGCTGAAATCGAGCTCTCTGATGAGGCTGAATGCTTCGATAAACCAGATTGGGTAGGCGATGAAGTAAGCTCAGACTCACGCTATGCGAATTCCAAGCTCAGCACTCATCCCTATAGCAAGTGGTGAATTGCCGATCGCTAGGCTCATAGGGTTTTCGGCAGCTCGCTTTTGAGCGGTTTGAGCAGGCTTGTGGCTGGCGAAATATCATGCCCTATGCTGATATATTCATTGCCTCATTAGTTTGAATATGGTTTCTAGTGCAATCTTGCGGCTGCATATTTTGCCTTATCCTAGGTGTGCTAAGTGAGGATTTATTTTTTATCACATGAAAAACAAGTTGTTGATGAAGTATCCGTCTTCTTGGTGGGGTGCTAAGTGGAGGGAAGCCTTGCCGTCTGGTAATGGACCGATAGGTGCTGCTGTGTATGGTGGGGTGCATGAGGAGACGGTAATGCTTACGCATGAGGACTTGTGGCATATGGTGGTCACTCAAGAGCTGCCCGATGTCTGTGGCATGCTGCCAGAAGTGAGAAGATTGCTGTCGGATCGCATGGTTCACGCGGCTGATCACATGCTGGCAGATGAGCTTACTCGGCGTGGCTATGATCCGGATATTGGCTATCCATTGCCACTTGGAGATTTTAAAATTAAGATGCCCGTTTCTCGTGGATTTCGGAATTATAGCCGAGGACTTGATATGGAGACGGGTGAGGTATCCGTTAACTGGCATGACGACGGTGTCGACTATCAGCGTAAGCTTTTTGTTTCCCGTCCAGATGACGTTGTAGTGATGGAGATAAGCAGTAATGGCGGTGAGCTAGAAGCTGGATTTTCTCTCGATATACATGACCCGCTGGATGCCCGCACCTTAAAGCACGGCGATAGCCCGTTGCCTCAGGCGGTGGAGAAAATTGCCACCAATAATGAATTTATTCGTTACGGAGCACTCAATGATGATGGTAATGACTTCGGTGCCGTTGCACGTGTGCTAGCTCCGTCGGGAACGCTAGAGGCAGATGCAGAGCATATTCATGTTTCTGGCTGCAATAAAATGCTCGTGATTATCAAGCTCTTTACTCATGAGGATCGTCAGACTGCCTGGCCTCGTTTGGAAGCTGAGCTGGAATCCTTGAGCACAGATTATCAAAAGCTGTTAGCTCCGCACGCTGAAGTGCATGGAGAGATGTTTCGTCGTGTGGAGATCGATCTCGGTGCTACTGAGGCTGAACATGAAATTTGCAACGAACAACTCTTGCTCGATGCCTATCAAGGTGAGGCGCCCCCGGCGATGGTTGAAAAGATGTGGTCATACGGTCGCTATTTGCTGATCTCGAGCTCTCGTGAGGGCGGTCAGCCGTGTCATTTGTATGGTAACTGGTGCGGTGAATACCGTGGCTACTGGGCCTTTAACATGGCTAACGAGAACCTGCAGATGATTTACTGGCAGGCGCTTTCTGGTGGCCTCTGGGAGGCCATGCTGCCTGTGTTTGATTACTTTGATGGCATGATGGATGATTTCCATGAGAATGCGCGCAAGCTTTACGGCTGCCGCGGTATTTACATACCAGCGGTGACCACGCCTCCCTCAGGATTATTGAAGACCATCCGTCCGCACATCATTCACTGGACGGGAGCGGCTGCTTGGATCGCACATCATTATTTCGATTATTTCCTCTATACCGGCGACAAGGACTTTCTGCGTGACCGGGCTCTGCCGTTCTTGCGAGAGACCGCACTCTTTTATGAAGACTTCTTCATCATTGGTGAAGACGGCCACTATATTAGCTCGCCATCTAACTCGCCTGAGAACACGCCTGGTAACTACTGGGACGGTGAAGGCATGGGGGCAGCCATGGAGACAACCATGAATGCGACCATGGACTTTGCTCTTTCCAAGGAAGTGCTCAAGCACCTGATTGATGGATCTAACCTAATTGGTGTATATCCTGATGAGATCGCCAAGTGGCAGAAGATGTTAACCCATATTCCACCCTATGAGATCAATGAGGATGGAGCTGTGAAAGAATGGATGCATCCCTATTTCAAGGATAACTACCACCATCGTCACCAGTCCCACATCTATCCTCTTTTCCCCGGTAGGGAAGTAACACGTAGCTCAGACCCCGAGCTATTCAAAGCATTTGAAACAGCCATTGATAAGCGCCACGTCATCGGACTTGGTGAGCAGACTGGTTGGTCGCTCGTGCACATGGGCAATGTGTATGCGAGACTGTTGGATGGAGACCAGGCGCTTGAATGCATTGATTTGCTCGCCCGTTCTTGCGTTAAAAATAATTTCTACACAACCCACAACGATTGGCGCAATATGGGCATTGGACTTGAGATGGAGTGGGCTCCATTCCAGATCGATGCCAACATGGGATTGTCTGCAGTCGTCCATCAGATGATGATGAACTCACGAACGGGGCATATTTCGATTCTACCTGCCTTGCCATCCAAATGGCGCAAAGGCTCAGTCACAGGATTGATGGCTCGCGGTAAAATCTTGGTTTCTATATGGTGGGATCTGGATGGCAAAGGCTTGATTGAGGTAGAGATGAGCTCCATAGGCAAAGCTCAGGAAATCTCGGTCTTGTTACCCGTCGGTGATGAGCGTAGAGTCATCGTTCAGCTTGAGGCAGATACGCCAAAGAAGTTATCCATCGAGACCAAAGCATCTAGCCAGAAGCCCGTCGTCGAAATGACCTAGAAAAATCACTCTCACAAAGACTTCGCCCTTACCTGAAAACTTCATACTCACAACTAACTACACATTATTATGCATTGGATTGATTGGACCGTAGTCGCTATTTTCTTACTCTCGATGATTGGTGTCGGGGTTTATTTCAGCAAAAAGGCGGGAGAGAACGTCGACTCCTTTTTTGTCTCCGGACGTAGTTTGAAATGGTATGTGGCGGGAGCCTCCATGATTGCAACGAGCTTTGCTGCGGACACGCCTCTGTGGGTGGGTGCCTTGGTGAGGAAGTTTGGCGTGCACGCGGTGTGGCAGTATTGGGCG
>DBBL01000021.1 GCA_002292185.1 Akkermansiaceae bacterium UBA985
GATTTGCCGGAGCCTCCTGTGGGCAAGGTATGGCTGGGTCCGGCGAGGAAATCACCGACGGCAACGGCAGCCAGGGGGCCGACGTAGATGGCGCCTGCGGTGCGGATTTCACCCAGCCACTTGTCCTCGTTTTCAACGACGAGTGAGAGGTGCTCGGGAGCAAAGGCGTTGCAGATATCGACGGCTTCTTGAAGGTTTTTAGTGAGTAGGCAGAAAGTGCCTTTTTTGAGCACGTCGCGGAGGTATTTCTCCCTCGAAAGGGTAGAGGCCTGCTTCTGGATTTCTTTTTCTACTTGGCTTAATAGCCGTTTGGAGTTGGTGGCGAATCCAACAACGCTGTCACCACCGTGCTCTGCTTGGGCAAGCATGTCGGCGGCGATGAACTTGGCGTTGGCGGATTTATCGGCAACGATGAGAACTTCACTGGGTCCAGGCAGAAGGTCGATGCTGACAGCACCTACGAGTTGGCGTTTGGCCTCGACGACAAAGACGTTACCGGGGCCAAATATTTTTTCAACAGGGGCGATCGATTTGGTTCCCAGTGCCATGGCGGCGATAGCTTGAGCGCCGCCGACCTTGATAATCTCGGTAGCGCCACTCTCGACAAGGGCGTAAAGCAGGGCTGGGTTAAGCTTGCCGTCGGGCCCTGCCGGTGAGGCAGCGAGGATTTGTGGCACTCCTGCAGCCTGACCAAAGGCTGCGGTCATGAGTGCTGTGGATACCAGTGGGGCTTTGCCTCCAGGAACGTAGACGCCTACGCGGTCATAGGGGGTGAAGCGTTCGCCGACTTCGACACCTTCCGGATTTTTTGCCTTCCAGTCCTTGCGCATGCTGCGTTTGGCGAAGGCATGGATATTGCGTTTGCTGATGGCAACGGCTTTTTTGACATCCTCGTCAACAGTTGCGTAGGCTTCCTCAATTTCCGCCTTGGATACAAAGAGGGACTTGTTCGTGAGTTTCAGTCCGTCAAACTTCTGGGTGTATTCTAAGACGGCAGCATTACCACGCTTCTGCACATCAGCGATAATTGAGGCAACAATGTCCTCAATTTTTTTACCCGCGCCACCGGGGGTAGCACGGCGGTCGAGGTTTTTAACGAAGCGTGCGTAAGCAGCATCCTTGTAGCTGAGGACTTTCATGCCCAGCGCATACATGCTGTGAGCGTTTTCTGCAAGTGCGAGGTTTTCAAAGAGGGCTAGTCTTTTTTCTTAAGCAGAGGGAAAAGAACGACGTCACGAATGGTAGAGGCTCCGGTGAGCATCATGATCAAGCGGTCAATACCGATGCCGATACCGCCTGCCGGTGGCATGCCGTTTTCGAGGGTTTCGACGAAGTCGTGGTCAATTTGTTGTTCTTCTTCACCGCCGGCTTGGTGTTCGAGGCGTTCGCGCTGGAGGTCGGGGTCGTTGAGCTCGGAGTAGCCGGGGGAGATTTCCTGGCCGTTGATGATGAGCTCATAGACCTCGACGGTTTTTCCTCCCGGTGTGACTTTCGCCAGAGGAATCAGCTCAGAGGCGACACGGGTAACGAAGCAAGGGTCGAAGGTGTGTTCCTCAACTTTCTTTTCGAAGACTTGCTGGACAACCTCATAGTCTTCCATGTTGTCAGAGAGTTGCACGCCGAGTTCGTCGCATTTGGCGCGGCGGGCTTCGGGGGTGATATCGAAGAAGTCATCACCAGCAACCTCCTTGATCAAGTCGTGGTAGTTGGCACGCTTCCACGGGCGTTGCAAATTGATGGTGCGCAATGTCTCGCCTTGCTCGTCCTTGTGCTCGATCTGCAGACCACCACAGAATTTCTCTGCTAAGTGGCAGGTCATTTCCTCAACCATGTCGGCCATGGTTTCAAAGTCACCATAAGCAGCGTAGGCTTCGAGCATGGTGAACTCTGGGTTGTGACGGCGTGAGATGCCCTCGTTGCGGAAATTACGGTTAAGTTCAAAAACTTTGGTGAAGCCACCGACAAGCAGGCGCTTGAGGAAGAGCTCAGGCGCGATACGCAGGGTGAGGTCCATACCGAGAGCATTATGGTAGGTCTCAAAGGGGCGGGCAGCGGCGCCACCGGCAATACTTTGGAGCATGGGGGTCTCGACTTCGAGGTAGTCACGCTCGTGGAGAAAACTGCGGATCTCGGCGATCATTTTGGAGCGGGTGATGAAGATCTCGGCGGAGTGCTCGTTACTCATCAGGTCGAGGTGACGCTTGCGATACTTGGTCTCTCGGTCCGACACGCCGTGCCATTTGTCCGGCATGGGGCGCAGCGACTTGCTAAGCATGGTGAGTTTGTTGACTTTGACGGAAGGCTCACCTTTTCCTGTGGTGAAGCTCTCTCCCTCAACACCGATCCAATCGCCGAGGTCGAGCAGTTGGTAGAGATCCCAGTCGGTCTCGCTGACACCTTTTTTGTTGAGGTAAATCTGGATGCGGCCTTCGACGTCACCGATGGTGGCGAAGACGGACTTGCCCATGTCGCGGATAGCGAGCAGTCGGCCTGCGATGGTGACTGCCTTCTCGTCTGCGAAGTCAGCCTTGAGTTTGCCCGGGGTGGTGGTGGTGTCGAATTTTGCTCCGAACGGGTCAATTCCGAGTTCGCGAATTTTGCCAAGCTTTTCACGCCGGACGGCGATGAGTTCTGCTTCGGTAGATTGGGGAGTTGAATCGGACGTGGACGTGGCTGGCTGGTCGCTCATGAGGCGCGCAGAATAGGAGCGAATCGGAATAATTCAAGGGCGGAAATGAGAGGCGATTCCTTTACTGAATAGCGAACCCAACAAGACGCAAATCACCCAGTGCCGCTCGCTCCCCTTCAGGGAATCCAGCACGGGCAGATATTTCTCAGGATTCTTCCGTGGCTCTAGCCAGGATAAGCGCCTTGGATGTAACCTTCCAGCTGACCGATGAGCGCATCTTGAGCGGAAATGGTCCACTTGACGAGGTCGCCGATGGTGACGATGCCGACGAGTTCGCCCTCTGCAACGACGGGAAGGTGGCGCACGCGTTTTTGAGTCATGGTTTGTAGGCTGTGTGCTACAGAGTCGCCCTCTTTGATGGTGACAAGTGTGCTCGTCATAATAGAGCGAACATCGATGTCGTGTGATGATTTCCCCTTGAGGATGACATTGCGGGTGTAATCACGCTCGGAGATGATGCCGATGAGGGCGCCATCGTCGATGACGGGTAGTGCGCCTACGTTGCATTCTGACATTTTTTCAATAGCGTTGAAGACGGTTGCTTCAGGGTTGATGGTCCAGAGTTTTGAACTCTTGTTTGATAGAACAGATGTAATGGGATCTGATACTTCCATAGTAGTTTATAGGTTTGTTTTATTTGGGTGGAGAAATGACCGTTGAATGGTCATCGTGTTTGTTGGCGTTAAACGCTTGAAACGCAATCCATGTATCCTGAATGAGAGGACGAAAAATAGGCAAGCGTACAAATGTTTATAATATAACATAATGCCATCACGGTAGGAGTGGGGCAAGGCAAAAGGAGAAAAATAGCTAAAGCTTCCTTAGTTTTAAAGTCTTCTTCATCAATTAATTGGAGCTCTTTACTGGGATGCACGGGTTTAAGGCATTTGTTTTTTGGGGCAGCGAAAGACAATAGAGAAGTGAGTAAATGGCATTGAATTCCATTTGAGCTTTTGGTTTGGCCCGTTCACCTATAAAAGCGATGCCATGGGATCTTTACTGGCTTTATTAACGATTATTTTTGTCTCATTGCTTATTGTTCGCGTAGGGACCAATGCCTTGGTGTTAACGGGGATGTCCATATCTGCAGCCAGGTTCCAAGCCGCGTCGGCATTTTTTGGGGTCGGCTTTACGACGTCTGAAGCTGAGATGGTCGTTGGCCACAGGGTCAGGCGACGGATTATTCTTCATTTGATCATTGCAGGTAATATTGGCCTGACGTCGGCCTTAGCCACTCTGATTGTGACCTTTGTGAGTAAAGGCGATGAGGGCGC
>DBBL01000129.1 GCA_002292185.1 Akkermansiaceae bacterium UBA985
CGAAGTCCGATCCATGCTTGCTGATCTCCCTTTTGGATAAGGGCGGAGGGTTGGGACTTGGAAGTATCCAGTTCAATAAGTTTGTAACCGGATGAAGATTTACCTTCCTCCACCCAAAAATTTTCCCTTGGCGTAGTCAGCGAAGCAAAACCTTTTCCCCCAAGTCGAAAAGTTCCACTCAATTGGATTTCATTTACCCACTCAGGGCTCTTGAACTGTTCACTAGTCATGGACTTGAGCTTGAGCATAGCTTCCCCGTGGACACCCTGCAAAAGGGAGCCGAAGCTCAGAAGAGTGGCTAAGGTTATTGTTCTGCTTATCATTTTACAAATTGTTGAATAAAAAATGGATTCATTACAGCAGTATTCGTGAGCGAATGGATTTTGGATTCAAAAAAATTTAGGTCCTTCATCAATTTTTGGCTCGGCAGTAATTACTCTTCCAAAGTGCCTCCCTTCTTCGCTCACCTGAGAAGGTTGGTTTTCAAGTTTGATAATCATACATTCACTTAGGTGTTTTTTAGGCTCAGTCATGCAGGAGTGCTGCTTAGAGAGACAGATAATTCAACTTCATTCTTTAATGTGTTCGCGATAATGCATCCCCGCTCGGCAATGATGAGTAGTTTTTCCATAAGCTCTCTGTCTTCGTATTGAGCGTAAACTTCCACTTCAATCTTTGAAAAGCGGGCTGGGCTTTCCGCCAGTGTCGCCTTTATAGTAAGCTCAACATTGCTTACCTCAGCACTTCTGGACTTTATTGCGGCAAGGAGATTGCTGGTAAAGCACCCCCCCAACCCCATCAAAAAATACTCCCCGCCCATGGGCCCGTCATTACCGCCTCCTTTTTCTACCGGACGATCACAGGTAAGGTGATGATCGCGGATTTTACTTTCACATGCCGATTCCGTTAATTGAGTGATTTTTATATTCATATATTTCTAGATTTTAAAATTTGATTCTATCGGTTTTATGAAAAGATATTTTACTTAGCCGTGCCTGAGCAATTCCCGATGGTTGCGAGCTTTTTCATTTCTTCGTCAGAAAGGGCACGATCAAAAACGGCGACCCCGCCAATCCATGCGGAAAGGGTTGCGTGTCGATTGCTGTGGATGACGCGACCTATGGTAAACGGCCCGCCTTGCTCCATTGTCTTGGGAGCATAGATATCATAGCCGAAATAGTAAGGGTTGGATTTCAGGGCAACCAAATCACGCTTCAGTGGTTTCCCTAACTTTCCGCCCGGCTTCACCTGATAGGTGGCCTCAATCTTGGAGAACGGATAGGTTTCCAGCCGTACGACGCGATCGGATGTCCGTTCGATAATTTTTGTTTCAACGGGTTCATCCTCGGGCAGTCGATAATACTGATCCTTCGGAAAATTGACATCCTCTCCGGGTTGGATTCCATCGATATCTGCCAGTTGACCCTGCAGCCAGGCACGATAGGCATGCTCAAAGAAACGAGACTCTTTAGGGTTTTCCACCCAAACTTCGTTGGCCAAACCATTGACGTAGGCGGTCACGCGATTTTCATCGTTGTTAAAAACCATACCAACCGCATTCCAGTATTTATCGGTCTGACCGGGTTTCATATCCGGCTTGATTTGTTTCATTTTCGTTGGTTCGGACGCCAGGTGCCGTGCATAGATGTTGCCAAAAGATGAACCACCATTTTCCGAAATGTGAGCGCCGATTCCGCCCTTATTTGCCTGTAATCCAGCAAAGAGGCCGAACTGCCGTTTTCCGGGCTCCTTTACTACGGGAGGTTCTCCCCTCGGGGTAACCGTACCTTCGTGCCACATTCCTGCGATCGCATGATTGCCTCTTTCGTAAAGCAACCATACCACCATAGACACGGACTTCCCTTTTCCTTTGATATCCAAAGATGAGTTATGAAGATTCTTTCGCGGTACGGTCAGGACGGGCAAATCGGTTACACTACGAGGACTCGAAAAACGGACGGCTTGTCCAAAGGGTCCCCGACCATACAACTCGAAATCTTCAAGCGTCGCTTCTTTTCCCTCATGCCAAAAATCGAGCGATAGGTTTCTCGGTTCGAGTTCATAAGCCTGCCCCCCAGACTCTCCGGGGATGGAAATGAATGGATTTTTCGTCTTCCACGAATCGCGCCGTTGCACAAAATCCCACAAAGCGACCAATCCAGGTATTTGCTTAACGATGTCGACGCGTTTTTGATTAGCCGCAGTGAAACGCTTCTCGCCTTCAGCAAACTGGATCGGAGGTAATGATTTCACATCCGTTTCCTCGGCTCTCAAATCCCCTGAATTCCAGAAGCAAAAGATCAATGTGTTAACGATACTAATAACGGTTTTATTCATAAGTTCTTTTGGGTTTGTTGATATCCAATTTCTCACACAGTTCGCTCAAGGCGGCGACGGTCAGGGTCGGTTCGATTCCCAACGGATCAAAGACTACACGGTCAGAACGCTTGACCCATGCCGACTTCATGCCCGCCGAGACGGCGCCGATCACGTCAAACGGATTGCCGGAAACCAACCACGCGTCCTTTGCTTCGCCTGCTTCCCTCATGAAATAGTGGTAGACATCCGGGTTCGGCTTGAAGGTCTTCAGCACGTCACAACTGACGACATCCTCAAAACATTGACGTAGACCATTGGTCTGCAAGACTTCCTCAACGGCTTCCGCACTACCGTTGGAAAAGGCAAAGAGAAGATGTCCCTCCGCCTTCAGCGCGACGAGACTCTCTTCGACATCTGCAAACGCAGGCAAGCCTCGATAGCTTTGCAGCAATATGTCTTTCTGTTCCGAAGATAAAGAAACATCGTATTCGGCACAGCAATACTCCAGTGCCTGACGCGTGCAGACCGCGAAGTTCTCGTATTGTCGCATCAGTCCCCGCCGAAACGAATACTCGAGCTGCTTATTACGCCAGGTTTTCGAAAATGTCTCCGCCCGCGAACCTACCCACTCGTGCAATTGGGACACCATGCCATCGGTATCAATCAGGGTCCCGTAGACGTCAAAAGCAATCGTGGCCATTACGGGTCCTTCGGGGTAATTAATCCAAGTTCCCTGCGAGCCCGATCCATCCAATCGTGGCGGTGCTTCTTTTTGTATTCTTGAATGGCTTGGTACTCATCAGTGTCGATCGTGCCGTCGCCGTTCTTGTCGATGAACGGGAAGATCCACTTCACGGTCGGCTTTTCGCGGTTCCATTCTTCCTGAGAATTCCAAGACACCTTCCGCGACTGCCCCGCTTTTTGTGCCTGGCCGGCTTTCGGTGGCTGAGCCGCCAGTCGCTTAAAGACTTCCATTCCGGACTCTCCCTGCTCGTTTGTCTTTGGCCAGGAACCGTCGGTGTAGGACTTGATCTGCACATCGAAGACCTCGTATTCAGCAACCGTGATCACGCCGTCGTGATCCCAGTCGATAAAAGTGAAAAGCTGCTGAAAGTCGGGCCGATCCTTGTTCCAGGCTTCCTGAGTGGACCATTCCTTTGGTGTCGTGGAGCCGTATTTCTTGGGATAGGTTTTCGATTGTCTTCTGAGCATTTGGTCGGCCAATTCTTCCTTCCAACTCAAACCGTCATCGCCATCGCGATTGGCGCGCTTCCAATCCGGGTGCGGGAATTCATCGTATTGCCAAATGTTATCGCGATTTTTATCGAGAGCGGCCCACATCTCCCGTGCTTTGGTCAGCTTCTCGTTGCTGAAGGCGGCCTCCATTTGCGCAATGTGCGGGTCCGCGTTGTCGTAAGCGCTTAGCTGCTCCTCAAAGGCCGTGTATTCCGCCGAGGTGATCTTGCCGTCGCGATCCCAGTCGATGAAATAGAAGATTTGTTCAAAACCGGGGCGAGCGACGCCCCAGGCATAAATCGACGGCCATTGCGTTTGCGAGTCGCTGCCATGCTTCTCTAAAAAATCTCCCTCCAGAACCAACTTCTTAAGAACGCGATCCGATACCTCCTCGGCCCAGTCGACTGCATCGTCGTTGTTGCGATTGGCACGCTTCCAGTCCGGGTGTGGAAATTCGGTATACTGCAACTTGCCGTCTTTGTTCCTGTCCGCTCTCCACCACCTGATTCGGGCCGCATCCATGATCTCTGTGTCCAAAGCGAGCTCCAACTTCTCAATGCCGATCCATCTGCGCTTTGCTTCTGCCCGACGACCTTCTTCGGTGAGCAGATGGTGGAAGTCAGAGAGGAATTCTCGCCTCACCATGAACATCAATCCGTAGTTTCCGCCTGCATTGACAAGCGTGCCACGTGCAGTACGGCCATCACCAGCCATGACGGCTGTAAAAGTAGCCCATGTTGGACCATCCACTTTCTGCCGCTCAATTACGACCATATTGTGTCGTCCTTTTGGTGCCTTCTTGAACTGGCCGATGAAATCGCTCACCGCCGCCGATCTTGTGCCGATCGGGCGAATGGTCGCGGGCGGATCGAAAGGGTGTTTGAGCTGTGCACCCTCTCCAACGAGTTCATCCCCGTCTTGTTCGAGTCGTATTTCCATGATCCCACGGCCCAGTTGACCATTCAGCCGCATTGTCGTGAAGCAGATCCAGGTTCCGGAAAAATGGTCTGCCAACTCGTTACCGGTCTTCTTTACCGGAACCGTCTGACGCGTCTGAATGCGGTTCTCCAGATTCATGACCCGCATGATCGCCATTTCGGTTTCAGGCGAAAGTTGCCCGGGTTTTTCAGCTTGTGGTGCTGCTTGCACAGCAGAGTCATAGAAAAACAAAATTAGAAGTAAGAGTAGAGGGTTTGATTTCATCTTAATTCAATATGTACAGTGAGGTATATTTCTTACGAGTTACTTTGTTATAGGTTCTTTTTATGAACCATAAATTTTTCACCAACTTTAATTTTTCGGGAAGTTGTTGATTATTTCCAACTGAATTTTGGCTAAGACTAGCAGAGATGCAGTTTTCTGCCGAACGCCTATAACACTCGGCAAGAAACGGCGAAGCTATTTCTTGTCGTGTGCATTCTGTTGTTCGGGTTCATCTTGAATAATTTTTCTGTCTCTCAACCATTGCAAACAAAGGTCCGGCCAGGTGGAAAGTGGGTACTGTTTGGGCCGCAGGGAAAACCCGTGACCGCCCTTCTCAAAAAAGTGGGTACGAACGGAGGCACCCGCTTCTTTTAGTGCCTTGGCATAGATTGGACTTCCGGGGAAGAAACCCTTGTCGTCTTTGGCCGTTATAATCAGGGTCGGGCTTATTTCACTGGAAACCGTAAAGTCCTTACTCAACTCCTTCCCCTTGTTCATGTAGGCGGGGTAAAGTAAAACTGTAAAGTCCGGTTTGCAGCTGACACCGTCATGCTCATCCACTGTCTGATAGCTTGGAACATCGTAACTGGTACTGACCCGGGCCGAGAGGTGTCCTCCCGCTGAGGAACCCATGACCCCAATCCGGCTGTGATCGATGTTCCACTCAGCGGCTCGCGAGCGGACAATCCGAACCGCTCGCTGAATATCCTCGAAGGCATCTTTACGCTTCTTGGGAGTCCGGTAAATCAAGATAAAGGCCGAGACTCCGTGATCATTGAGCCATTTGGCAATCGGCTCCATCTTCGTGATGACAGTATAATTATAGCCTCCCCCTGGACATAAAATGACTGCGGGTCCAGGCTTCTTCGAGGCGGGAGCCGGGAAGTAGTGCATGGATGGCCTAGTTACGTCGGTGAGGCGTATGTGTCCATCACCCCGATCGGGCCTGGGCGTTCCCATCCCAGTCCCATCCTGAACCCCTATATCCTTGGGCCAGAGCATAATGATATTACTTGCCTTCTCCTCGTTGGCATTCGCAATGACTGCAGTGCTCCCAAAAGTGATGCAGCATAAAATAAAGCATAGTGGTCGGATTCTTTTTGAGGT
>DBBL01000183.1:0-235 GCA_002292185.1 Akkermansiaceae bacterium UBA985
CAGTCGTGTCAGGGCCTCAGTGAGGATCTTGAGTCGTTCGCTTTCCTTGGGCTTGAGCCCTTGGTCTTCCATGCCCGCAAGGCGGTTATTGGTGCGCTGCTTCAGTGGGTCAATGTCTGCTTGGATCTTGCGGCGTTGTTTTTCAAACAGATTTTCTGTAGCTTGAGTGACCATCATGCCCTCGTAAGCGTAGCGCAATGGCATGACGCGTGCGGGAATGGGTTCTGCTCCTTGC
>DBBL01000183.1:262-597 GCA_002292185.1 Akkermansiaceae bacterium UBA985
TCCTCAAAAGAAACCAGTGCGCCCGCAAGTAGGATTTGTGGAACGAGTAACAAGGGCACCGAGCTCAGGGCGGCTCGCTCGGTGGTAACGATGGATGATATGGTTAATGCCATGGCCGTGCCGCAGAGAGCGATCAAGCTCATCCAGCCCCAGTGCATTAAAAACATGCCGTGAATATCGAGCATGCTATGGCCTAGCCATGTGTAGATTCCGCATTGAAGAAGAGCGGGAAGAGAGAGGGATATAAACTTCGCACTGACATATAAAAAAGTCCCCGGTCGGCAATTGCGTTCCCGTCTTAATAAGGGGGAGTCACGTAAAATTTCAGTCGCGCT
>DBBL01000183.1:658-22696 GCA_002292185.1 Akkermansiaceae bacterium UBA985
ATACTGTAAATCGTGCCTCGATTTCTAAATTTTGAAATCAGCGATCGATGCAGGTGGGTGCGGAACAAACGTAGCCACTCGGCACTTCGTTGTCTGCGCGTGCGCGTTGGCACTGCCATTTGATCATCATTGAGCATGACAGCACCCAGCTTGCTTTGGTCGGGGCTTTCTCCTTTGCTGACCTCATCGATAAGTTGGCTGCCTTCAAATCGCTCTTGCCAGAAGGTCGAGGGGAAGCGCCGTACGCCTCCGCTCTCTCGACTAGCCCTTCCGTGCAGTGGTGTTTCTAATACATCAAAGACAAAATCGGCATCTGCGTTTCTTAGGTTATGGTTTTTCAGTCTCGCTGGTGGCATGATGTTAAGGTCGCCACAGGCCTCGTGAAAATATTGGTGCATGGCTGTTGGGGTGCCGTAGAACGCAATACGTCCTTCCTGATCAAGCATCAGAACCTTGTCAAACATGCGTAATACACGAGCACCGGGACGATGCATCGAGGCGACCACAATATTGTCACGAGAGAGGGAATGAAGGGTTTCTGTCACATGCTCGGAGTCTTTGGAGGAGAGTCCCGATATGGGCTCATCAAAGAGGAAAATTTCTGCAGCACTGCCAAGGTCAAGGCCGAGGTTGAGGCGGCTGCGCTCACCTCCACTGAGAGTTTTGTCATCTGCTGAGCCAACGCGCCGCCTTGCTAATGGCTGCAGGGCAAGTTCAGCAAGAATAGATTCCACGCGTTTGGCGTGTTCAACGGATGATAGGTGAGGTCTCCTGATGGTGCAGGCGTGAATAAGGTGCTGCCTTACCGTGAGCTGAGGATTGAGTGCCTCCTCTTGAGGCATGCTCGCGATAAAGGCTGCAAGTTTGACACGGTGATCATAAAGTGAGACGCCATTGAGCCTAACCATACCACGGTTGGGTTTGAGATGACCTGCTAAAGCGGATAGTAGTGTGCTTTTACCACTACCACTTGGCCCCATAATACATAGCATTTCACCCCGCTTGATAGAAAAGGATACATTATCCAGAATGGTCTTATCATTACCAAAACGATGATGGAGATTCTCGACATCCACCGTGCGAATGACGGCGCGCTCTTCGTCTAAGAGGCCTTCACTAAACCTGCACCGGACGGCTTGGTTAGAACTGATTCTAATCAGTGAGCCATCGACGAGTTTACAGCTACTCCGCACAGGCTGGCCGTTGACGAGCACGGTTCGCTCAGAACTGATAATGGTGAGATTGCCTTCGGCCGTTTGTGCGTTGTAGTTAATTTTCAACACGGTCTTGCGAGCCAGCCCAGAACTTAGCAGCACATCTCCACGTTTGAGTGCCGATGGATCATTGGAAACAATGCACTCCTGTCTGCCAGCATCCATTTTGAAGCGGCTGCCCGCCTTCATGGCCTGCTTGCGGAGCAACTCCAGACTGGTTTCGGCTTCGCCTGCAAGGATGAGTTTACCCGATACGTGAAGTTTGTAGACATTACCGACAGCTATTTGCTCCCCAGATTCAAGAGAGATATTTGTTTCGGTGAGTGCCTCCACATGCACATTCAGCCCGAAGTCTAACCTTACCGTGCTGTGTCGAGATCGAGAGCGCTCAGCGGAGAGGGTAGATCCGTTTTCATTGAGATACAGGGATTGCCTGTGTCCTGTGCGTGATGCGTTGAGGAAAAAAGTAATATCTTCCGATGAGATGGTCCAGTCAGGTAAGCCGATGCTCTGGTGTGGTCTGAGTCTCAGAATTTGCCCTGGCTCGAGTGAGCTGCCGCTGACCCAAATAGGATGGCTGCCACGATTGCGAATAAGGATGATATCTTGCGAGCGATAGGAGCAAAAAGAGTAGCCCGCTAAGCGCTCGGGCATCATGACATCAGTCTCTTGCTCTGCGGAGAACGATATCTTATCAAATGGCAGTGGCTCAGGATGCAGCTCATCGTTCATCTCAGCAAGAATCGCATCAGCCACGGCTTTAGCTCCCAAGCCCTCCATCACCTGAGTGAAAGCATGTTGTCCTCGGAAAGCCGAGTGAGAGGCAATGACCAATAAATAAAGCTGTAGACCGAGCGATACGATCTCATCATTATTGAGTTCTTTACGTAATGAAGCGGTCAGCTTATCCGGCGATTGTGGGTTTGCCAAAGCTCTGTGAAGGCGGCGAGCTAGCCAGCGGTGGTCAGCCTCAGGAAAGGCATGGCGCAGGAGATCAAGTGCCACCTCGGCTTCGGCGCGGTCTACTTGGTTGTCGAGCGATACAAATGAGGCAAAAACATCGACCAGGCTACCAGCGTATCGAATGCCACTGGGTGCTGCTGGCCTTATTCTCTTAAAACCGGGCAGGCTTTCCATCCATCCACGGACATTGTGAATGTAGCGGTGTTTGCTGGGATGATGGTCAACGGGTTTAGCCACGGGCATGATGTTAATGAGAAACGCACATTTAACAAGCACGTGTGTATGAGAGTCATTAGCAGCAGGGAGATCGAGTTGATGACATCTTGCTTGTCTTATTGATGTTGGGTTTTTTGGCTTAAAACAGTGATTTTGTTGTAAATTAAGCGTTTTCTTTTTCGAATACCGCGCTAGATTGACGCCATTCGCACAATATCTGTGATATATCGATCACCCATTAACTTTTCATAAACTTCATGTCTCAAGAATCACCACCCAAACCTCCACCATTACCGCGTGGATCAGGAAAAGGCGCAGGCCAGCCATCACCCGGAGGAGCCATCAACTGGCGTGTTCTTGTCCTCATGGCTATTGCCACAGGTATTCTATTTATGGCGTGGCAATCGAGTGGTTTTGGCAAGCCAGAGCGTCTCACCTACACCCAATTTAGGGATTATGTTGATTCCGGTAAAATCATCACAAACCAGGTGCTGCCCAACAAGAATGAGGGTAAATTTCCAGATTCTCGATTTAAGCTGAAGAAATCAGGCGAATCTGCCGCAGTTCCAAGAATCAACGGCTTTTTCTACAAGGTCGATCCATGGATCGAGGATAAAAAAAATGCGCCTCAAGAAGAGTTCCGCATTCCCGTCATCACTCAGTTTCACGATGACGAAATCAAAGCAATCCTAGCTCGCCACTCTATTCCACTACGTGTCGTCTCCGACCTCCCTATCCAAGATGGTGGGGCATTGTACACGCTCGATGACCTTCGCAAAATGCTGGCAAGATCAGAGATATTAGAGCCAGGTGATCGTCCCGAAAGAGCGTTTGAAATGCTCTCCGCTGATGGCTCAGACAACAAATATATTGTAGGCACGCGCTACAAGTTTGCAGATGCCCCTGCAGCCACCAAGGATGAGGACCTTGCCCCCTTTGAATTAGACATCAACTACTTGGAGCTGAATGATTCAGAACTGGCATTCATCAATGACCTCGCCCCTTTCCAGCCTGATTCTGGCATGCTTAGGATGTTCATGATTCAGATTTTCCCTATTTTCCTCATCATCCTTATCATTTTCTTCCTGTTCCGTCATCAGATGAAGTCTGCTGGTCGTGGTGCCATGAGCTTTGGTAAGTCCAAAGCCAAGCTTCTGACCATGGAAAAAAACCGAGTGACGTTCAAAGATGTTGCCGGAATTGAAGAGGCCAAGGATGAACTCGTTGAAGTGGTAGAATATCTCCGAGATCCCAAGAAGTTTCAAAAGCTTGGCGGTAATCTCCCCAAGGGTTTGCTGATGGTAGGTCCTCCCGGAACAGGAAAAACTCTGCTTGCCCGCGCCATTGCGGGAGAAGCGGATGTGCCTTTCTTCTCAATCTCAGGTTCCGACTTCGTCGAAATGTTTGTTGGTGTAGGAGCTAGCCGCGTGCGTGATATGTTTGAGCAAGGCCAGAAGAACTCTCCTTGTCTCATCTTCATTGATGAAATTGACGCTGTTGGCCGCCACCGTGGTCATGGCATGGGCGGAGGTCACGATGAGCGAGAGCAGACACTCAATGCGCTCCTTGTCGAGATGGATGGCTTTGATACCCGCACTGGTGTCATTATCATCGCTGCTACCAACAGGCCTGATGTGCTTGATCCTGCTCTACTTCGCCCGGGTCGATTTGACCGCCAAGTCACTGTAGGCTTGCCGGACGTCAATGGCCGAGAGGAGATCCTCAATGTTCATGTGAAGAAAATCAAAATGGATCCTGATGCCGATCTCGCCATCATTGCCCGTGGCACGCCAGGTTTTTCTGGTGCTGAGTTGGCTAATTTAATCAATGAAGCCGCTCTACTGGCAGCGCGCAAAGGCCTTTCAGAGGTCACTCTGGCAGAGATGGAGGAGGCGAGGGATAAGGTGAGATGGGGGCGTGAACGTCGCAGTCTTGCACTCAGTGAAAAGGAAAAAGAAAATACGGCATATCACGAGGCCGGCCACGCTATCCTCAATGAATTGCTCGATCACACAGATCCATTGCACAAGGTGACGATCATTCCTCGAGGGCCATCACTTGGTTCGACCATGTTCTTACCTGAAGAAGACAAGTTCACCTACCGCCAGAGAGAATTGACCGACCAGCTGTGTGTTGCCATGGGTGGCCGAGTCGCTGAGGAGATCACTTTTGGCAATGTGACCAACGGGGCTGTTGGGGACATTCGCATGGCTACCAATATTGCTCGCAAGATGGTTTGCGAGTGGGGTATGAGTGAAGATCTGGGAATGGTCGAATACGGAGAGGGTGAAGGAGAGGTATTCCTTGCCCGTGATATAGGTAAATCTAAGGGTTACTCTGAAGAAACGGCTCGCAAGATTGATGCAGAGATCAAGAAGCTTATTGATGATTCCTATGCACTAGCCAAGAAGTTACTCACTGAACACGGTGGCGAGCTTAAGCTGCTCGCAGAGGCCTTATTGGAGTTTGAGACGCTCAATGCCCAGCAGGTGAAAGATATAATGGAGCATGGTGAAATGAAAAATCCACCAACGCACCCCAATGCTCCTACTGTTCCAGGTAACCAAACGGATGAGGGGATTCCCAAAAAGTCTGTGATCGAAGAGACCCCAAGTGATGAAGATCCACTTGCAGGTGAGGCCATTGGTGCCCCGGCTTAATAACGGGGCAATTGGGACCTAAGCTCTGATTGGCGCCCTGACCGGCACCTTATTGACTGCTATAGAGTATCCCGACCTAGAGGGCTTAGGGTAATCATGATGCAAACCGACAAGGGTATGAGCTAGTGTCATAGTCTATAAACTCATGACTAGATGACATATACTGATCCATCAGTCTTCTTGGCTAGCAAGGTGCTGGCTAGTAAGGCAGATAAAGGCAAAGTCCTATCGACGCCTTCTCAGAAGACTCATGAGTCCTCCCAGGGAAATAAGGAGCGCGCTGGACGGCTCAGGGATGATGTCAGCACCTCTGTCATAGCCCCATGTATCTGCTCCGGCAGTGTCCGTGTATTCGACGTAGAACTGAATATAGGTCTCCTCGGTATCAGGAATACTGGAGTCCGTGTCAATGGAGGTGAATTGATCCAGCGGAACGTACAAAGCGACATCCCAGTTTGAAGCGCCATTTCCATAAAATAGACTAAGAACATCTCCACCATTATCATCTGTTTTATTCCAGGAATAAGCCAGGTTGCCATCAGTGACAGCGTTCGTGCCAGAGGTGTTGTAGCTATCTACTTGGCTGTAGGCTGAGGTGTAGATCTCTAACTTGTCGACATCGTAGAAGGTGTTGCCTTGTTGATTTGCATCAAGGTAAAAGGTGACCCACAGGCTACCATTGTAGGTAAATGATCCAGCTTGAGCTAGGGTAAGGGAGTTTGCAGTGGCCGTGTTCATATTGTCGGTAGGCGTGTTGGCCGTGCCATCACCATCGTTGTAAGCAGTGATTAGAGTAGAACTACCAGAGGCTCCTGTCTCAAGAAAAGTGTCATCTAAATCAGAGTTAGATTTGGCAATATCGTAATAAAAGAAGTATGCTTCATTGTCGGAATCAGCATTGTCGTGATACACTGGATTAGAACTATCAACAATGATTGCAGCTGCTTTCACTGCGCTGTGAGAAAGACCTATCGTGGCTGCGATTAATGCGGCCATGGAGACTTTGCAAAATGAAATTTGAATGAGGAATGAATTCACAAGGCACACAAGTTAGTCGATTCTGAACCCCCAGACAATTATATTTTTCAAACCTTAACAGATCGAATTGCGGTATATTTAAGTAATGCAAAGATTAAAAAAGATAAAAAGAAGATAAAAAGAAGGGTTTCCGCGCCTTTTATATTAATTTTATTAAATAATAAAAAGTGACATATATCTTCAATTGCTTAGCCAAATCACCGAGTATTTTGTTAAGATCACTTAACAAACTCGCATATTGAGGGCAAATAGCTCCGCGCGAGGCATCCTTGCTTTTGTTTGCTGATCCTACGCCTTGCGATCGTCAATGAATCATTAAAAACCTCGGAATCAGCCCAATAAGCTCTGGGTTACTAGGGCAGGTGAGGAAGATGAAGCTCCTTACCGACGCCTTCTTAGTAGACCCATGAGTCCTCCAAGAGCGACGAGAAGTGCACTGGATGGCTCAGGCACTAATCCAGTACCCACATTATATTGCCATGAATCTGAACCGGCGGTGTCCGTGTATTCGACAACAAACTGAATGTAGGTGGTCTCCTGGCTGCCACCATACTCTTTGAGTTCTGCTAAGGGCACATACAGCACAACATCCCAGTTGGAGTTGCCCGTTCCATAAAATAGTTGGAGTTCACCAGTGCCGTTTCCTTCATCAGTCCGATCAGCATCGAAGGAATATGCCAACGTGCGAACAGCTTCATCAGCAGCAGCAAAGGTATCGATATCCTCCACGTCAGAAAGCCCTGATGTATAAATGTCGAGCTTACTGATCCCGTAAAAATTATCAGTGCTGGAGCCTTGCTGGTTGGCACTTAGGTAAAAAGCCACCCACTCTTGGCTATCGCCATCAATAGGGCTGAATATCAACGCCCCAGCTTCGGCTAGTGTTAAGGAGCTACCCCCATCAGAACTGCCTGTGTTTTTGACGTATATGTTGTCTGCAGCCTCAGTGTTATCCCCGTCATTCCATGCCTTCACCTCAATACTGTCACCTGCTCCATCTGTTGTCAAAAATGTATCAAGGCTTATGCCGGAGTTTGACTTATTTTCGTCAAACACTTGGTAATAGGCATCGTATCCGTTTAGGTTGTCACGATACCCAGGCGTATTGGTAACATCATCGACTACAATAACAGCTTCTGCCGTTGAGTGTGAGAATCCAAGGGCGGCCACAAATATTGCAGCGATAGAGATTTTGAAAGAGGGAATTTGGAAGGAGGGGGAACTCATGGCATAGCCATTCTGTCCTAACAAGAATATGACCCCAACGATATTCGGGTGCTTTATAAACAACAACTATTGTATATTATTATGAGCTAATAATAAGCTCAAATAAAACAAAGGTCTTGTAAGGCTTGTTTTTACTCACTGCCTAGCTTTTTCTCTCAAAGAGGTCATGACTCAAGACGGCGAAATACTGCCTGTATGAAAAACAAAAAAGCTGATTTTTTTTGACAAATTCAATTAAGAAAACCTAACTGAAATACCGTTTAGTAAGAAAATCTGAGAACGGCATGATGAAGCTAATGGGGTGCTTATTCTTCACCCTCGTCAATGACCATCGCCCTGGGCGGTGGGCTACTGTCTTGGGAGGTGACAAGGTCCTCCTCAGCATCATTTGATGTGTCAGGAGAGGAGGCTAAATCTTGCTCCGCTGAGCCGCTTTTGCTCAAGCCGGCCAACTCCTCGAGCGAGGCAGGAGCATTGCTTGGTATGAGCATGTTATCGCCAGGGGATATAGGGTCAAATAGGCTAGGTGACTCGGCCCCGTTGTTGCCTTCTTGATCGGGTGGTAGTTGATCGGCGGAGGGCTCAGGAGAGCTGCTGCTTTGCTGCCCTGCAGTCAGCCCGTTGGCGCTTGCTGAATCAGTTGCGGCTGTGGTTTGTTTGGGCTGATATTTTTTGCAGGCGTAAAATCCTCCCCCAATGATCAGTGCGATGAGAGCCGCGATGACAAGGGGTCCTATCATGTTTTTGCCGTTGGAATGATTTGAAGTGCCTTCCAGCTGATCGAGGCGTTTTTTACTATTTTTCCTGTGGCGAGAGTTTGGCGCTGAGCCACGTTTTTCACTGAGGCGATCGCGGCGGTTTTGAAGGTAGCTGATGTTGGTGATGTCTTCCTCGAGGACAAGGGAGTCAGGTAAGGCGCTGACATCAACATCCAAAAACTCGCTATACTGTAGTAGAAAGCTACGGGCATATGAGGGATGCAAAGAAGAATAGTCATTATTCTCAAGTGCGATCAAAATGGTCGATGTGATCCGAGTTGACTGCGCAATCTCGGAATGCGTGAGATTTTTGTTTTCTCGAGCCTTAAGTAGTTGTTCACCAATGTCGATGCGTTCACTCATAATATTCAATACAGCCTTTGTGATAAGCCCCTATAATAAGAGAGGCTTACAACTTGGGAGCTGTGCCCGAAGCTAGACTTATATATCGTTTTGCTCAAGCACTGATACGGGGGGTCGACTAGAAGATTGGGCCGAGAGTTCGGCAAGGCATTTTGAAACGGCAAATAAGCCAAAGGTAGCCGTGATATGAGTAATACTGCCAAATCCAGATACGCAGTTTAGTTTGCTGGCCGCATCTTGATTGTGGCTCGGCTTGTGGGGTGTGACTTCGCCATCACACTGTTCAAAAACAGGTGATTCAGATGAAAAAACACAGTGAACACCAAACTTGCGGGCCTTTATTTTCTTTTTGGTGTCCTTCCCAGCTGGAAATCCGTATTGGCTACGCATCGTTTTGCGGACCTTGTTCATGAGGCTGTCATTGTGGCAGCGAGAGAGGTCGTCAATGCGGATGAGAGAGGGGTCACGTAACCCTCCGGCGGCGCCGCAGCTGATGGCGGGAATGCCTCGCTGTTTACAGCCGGCCAATAAGAGTGACTTTTCCCGGACGTGGTCAATGGCGTCGATGAGGTAGTCAAATCCGCTATTGAGGATTTCTTCGGCGTTGCGCTCGCTAAAGAAGGTTTCCTTGCACATGACCTGGCAGTCAGGGTTGATGGACTTCACTCGACTGGCCATGGCGGAGGTTTTCTGTCTGCCAATTTCGCCATCCATGGCATGTAGTTGGCGGTTGATGTTGCTGATGCAGATCTCATCAAGGTCGATCATGGTGATCTGACCAATCCCTGATCTGGCAAGTGCCTCAACGCACCAAGAACCGATACCTCCGATACCAACCACACAGACGTGAGCACGTTGGAATTTTTCGATGCTGGCCTTGCCGTAAAGACGCTGAATGCCTCCAAATCTATCCATAATTCTAATCTCTGAGACTTTGTGATTATGATTTGATCAGCCCTTGCTGGTTGGCGATGTAAAGGCAGGCGTGGATTTTAATATCTACAAGCAGCCCTCTAGCCTGTTGGTGATTGAGCCACGTTTCAAGCTCGGCGAGTGGGACCCGGTGCACGAGGATATCTTCTTGCTGGGTGCCGCCACCACTGTGCTCACGCGTCAGTTCGGTTGCGGCGAAAAAACTGACCATTTCTGTGGTCATGCCTGGGGAGGTGGGGCTACTGATGAGAGGGGTGATCTTGCCAGCCCGGTAGCCAGTTTCCTCAAGTAGCTCACGGGCTGCTGTTTCAGCAAGCGTTTCATTCAAAAACGCGTCCTCATCACCTGCAAGACCAGCCGGAATTTCAATCACACGAGCCTGGAGAGGAATGCGGAACTGTTCGACGAGGATGAGTTCCTGGTTATCGGTGATAGGCAAGATGCCAACTGCTCCCAAGCAATTGGTTCTGGACGCGTATTCCCAGTGTCCGCGAGCGTAAAGACCGAGAAAAGAGCCCTCGCTGAGCATCTTTGTTTTCATGGTTTCTTGATCCATGTTTTCTGTAGTAAGGGTGTTTAGTCTGTCTCTGGTCTCGTGTCTCTGGTGAGAAGCTCTTCGAGTGCGGTGACAGCTGATTTTTTCTCGTAGAGAATTTGGTAGACCGCATCAATGAGTGGAATGCGAACGCTGGTTTTATGCCCAGCATCATAAATAGATTTTGTATTGGGCACACCCTCAGCAACCATGCCGAGATTGGCAATGATGTCATCGAGGTTGCCTCCTTTTCCAAGTGCTTTGCCGACGCGGTTGTTGCGTGAATGGGGTGAATAGCAGGTCGCCATGAGGTCGCCGACACCAGACAAACCGATGAAGGTCTCCATTTGGCCGCCTAGGGCAGTGCCCAGCCGCGTCATTTCTGCAAGTCCTCGTGTCACAAGAGCCGCAATGGCATTGTCACCCAAGCCAATGCCATCTGCGATGCCAGCGGCAATGCTGAAAATATTTTTGATGGCACCGCCGAGTTCGATACCGGCGATGTCATCACTGGTGTAGCAGCGGAAGAAGTTGGTGGTGAAGACGTCTTGTAGCTGCTCGCTTAGTTCCTTTTCCTTGGCGCCAATGACAGCGCAGGTTGCCAGGTTGCGGGATACTTCTTCTGCGTGATTTGGCCCCGATAGAACAGCAAGTGGGTTATTGGGGAGGTGGCGGTGGATGATCTGGCTCATACGCTCTCCATTCGCTGAGATGCCTTTAGCGCAGGAGACAAGGATCGTGTTTTCTGGTAAGTCGATAGACGCGAGCTGGCTGGCGCTAGCCTCGGTGGCTGAGGTAGGGACGACAAAGAGAACCAGGGGGTAGTCCTGAGCTCGCTTGATGTCTGTGGAGGCAATGATCTTAGTATCTAGACTAAGGTTGGGGATGTAGTGCTGGTTGGAATGATTCTGGTTAATCTCATCGGCTATTTTTTGATTTCTGCCAATGAGGCAAACTTCGTCAAGTCGATGGGCCAGTAGGCATGCGAGGGCGGTTCCCCAAGATCCAGTTCCGAGTATGGCTGCGCGCGTGATCATTTGTTTTTTTTGGAGAATTGGTGTTCGCTGCCATCGATGAGGGCCTTGATGTTGGAGCGGTGCCTCCAAACAGCAAGAAGAGCGACGACGATGCAAAATACAAACAGTGGCTTGTTCCAAGTTCCATTGGCTAGTTTGTCGTGATACCAGGAACCAAAGATCATCAAAAAGGGTAAGCTGACAGCGGCGCCTATGCTGGCAATAGAGACATATTTGGTGGTAAAAAAGAGAATTGCCCAAATGGCGATGAGTATCAAAACCGCGGCCGGCATGAGGGCGATAAGTGCCCCTCCTGAGGTGGCAATGCCCTTGCCTCCTTTGAAGCCGATCCAGGGTGAATAATTATGACCAAGAATAGCAGCTAGGGCTGTAAGGATTTGTAAAATCTGCGCCTTTGTCTGGCTAAGCTCAACGGCATAGGGCTCAAGGGCGTGCAGGGTCATGGGGTTGGACTCGCCAGCATAAGTGAATAGGCTGATTCCGAGAACAGCGGGAATGAGCCCCTTGAGGAGATCAAGAATGAGGCAGGCGATACCATAGGGTTTGCCGACGATGCGCAGCACATTCGTGGCGCCAATATTGCCAGAGCCATGTTCGCGGATATTGATGCCCTTCGCCTTGGCAATAATAAGCCCAAAGGGAATGGAACCTGCAAGAAAGGCGATGATGGGAGGGATCCAGAGTGGCATGGTGACGGAGAGGGAGAGGGAGAGGTGGGGTGTGGCGGCCTCGCAATCCTAGATTGAGAATGTAAAAAACCCAATGAATATTTTTGGCCTTCTCGTCGCTATTTTTGACTTCATTATCTTCGTGCAGGTGCCGGAGGAAGGCATCGACGGCTTCGATGTTTGCTGAAATGAATTTGGGGGCCTGAAGCTACAAGCCACGGCGCACAGATTTGCTGGGTTTTTTGAATTCGAGGTAGGTGACACCAGTGACTTTATTGGTGCCTGTCTGGTAGGTTTCGACATTCATTTTCTTGAGTGTCTGGATTTTGTCGACGGTCATTAAGTCGGTGACGTGGAAGCGTTTGAGTAATCTTCCTTGGGCGTCGTATCCAGCCATTTGCATCAGGGCGCCGTATTTTTTATGAACCCAGATATAGACGAGGCTATAGCGTCCATCCTTGCCGGGGTTGAGCAGGCGGAGTTTGTAGCATGATTGCATTTTGATTTTATCCTCCCCGACTATTTCAGCATCTTTCCAATAGAGGAATCGCAATGATAGATCTTCATAGGTGACATCGCTACCGATGATTGCCTCGCCAATTTTTTGGGGAGGGAAGGGCGTGGCTTTACCCTGCTCAGTTTCAAACAGCTTGGCCTCACCTTCTTTGAGCTGCATGTGAAAGCCGCTCCAAGTGTTATTGGTATGAAACTGGAAAGTGATGTCTTCACCACTCAAATGCAAAGAGAGCGGGGTGCGTTTGCCATCTTTGCGAATGTGGCCATCAAGCTTGCCATGCTGGAGAGTGGTGCCGAGCCGTATGCCTTCTAGCAGTTTCTCAGCACTAGTGTCAGAACTAGTGTCCGCGTCAGCCATCGGCGAGATGCCGACTGCAATGGTAAGCATGGCAGCACAAAGAGTAAGCGATGAGATAACTTTTGAAAAATGGTTCAGCATAGTGATGTTGTTTGATATGTAACCTTTTGGACGTTCAGGACAACAGAGTTATTCACAAAATGCGCTTTTTCGCCCAAAAAGTCAAAATGGGGCTTGAGCCAATGATGTCATGTGGATTGGATGTCACTTGTCTTTGCTCTCACACGAGCGTCTCTTTGCATTATTTCTACATCATGAGCCTACGCCATCAACTGACCGACGTTTTAACAGATTATTTGCCCGCTAACCCGAAGGAAGCGATCAAAGGAACTGAGTTGATTCGTTTGCTGCGCATGAAGCTTGAGGGAAATTATTCAGACGCCTCGCTCAGGTATCATTTTTCGATCATGTCCTGTGATCCGACGTCTCCTATTGCCAAGGTGGAAAAGGGGCAGGGGTATTACCGCCGCACGGCTGCCGTGCCAGCACTCTCAACGGCGCAGGAGCTTTTTTCTCAGTATCAAGGACGCCTAGATGACATCGAGGGTAACGGTGATGAAGTGGATCATGCCATGATGCGGATTCGTAAGTTCCGTGCGATTGTCAACAAGTGGTGTGACGTCAACGGAAGGTTTCCCTTTGCCTTTAGAGAGCCCTTTGGTGCGGATGCGCCGATTGGAAACCTCTGGAAATTTCCTGAAATGATTTTGATCGACTGGGATAACGGAGAAGAGGTTGAGCAGGCACGTGCTACCATCAAGTTGAAGTCTCAACTGGGTTTGCCGCCTTTTAGATTGCACGCAGCTCGTTTGCGCATTCTGCCAGCCCTCCATAGTTTCCGCGAAGATTTCTTTCAGGCTCTGAGCTCTTCCTCTTGGGCACAGGGCGGAGAGCTTATTTACGCTGCGCCTATTGAAGATGAGGCTTTAGCTGATTCTATCCGCCAATTGAGTGCTACCTTTGGCATTGGGGTGACAACCTTTGGATTGACTGCTGAGATTCTCGATGACCTGCCTAGACCAGCAAATATTATTAATGCACAACCTCGTGAGACGGAGGCATTGATGGAAAGGCTCGATGTGACACGTGTAGCAATGGCCAAGTCACGTGCTCACCTTGACTGGAGCTCTCTTGAAGCCATCCGTGGCGATAGTGCCGACGTTGATAAGCTACTCAATTGGCTTTCCGGTAGTGTCGAGATAGGCCGCATTTTGCCTTACCAGGACGAGTAGTAAGATTGCCAGTATTTGCCTTTGATCTGAGTATTTGTCTTTGATCTGTATAGCAACAAAGATACGCTCCCGCGTAGCGGCGCCTATCAGGTGTCATGCCAAACCACTCATTTATTATACAAATGCATATAGAAATCATGGACACAACGCTCCGAGATGGTGAGCAAACATCTGGGGTGTCATTTTCTGCATACGAGAAGCTGAGTATGGCCAAGATCCTGCTTCAAAATGTGAAGGTGGATCGTATTGAGGTTGCGTCTGCACGCGTTTCGCAAGGCGAGTTTGATTGCGTTCAAGCGATTAGCCAATGGGCGGATAAAAATGATTTATTAGACAGGGTGGAGGTGCTCGGTTTTGTTGATGGAAAAGTATCGGTTGATTGGATTGCCAAGGCTGGTGCAAGGGTCATTAACTTACTGGCTAAAGGCTCCAAGCGTCACGTTGAGTTGCAGCTGCGCAAATCTCCTGAGCAACATCTTGAGGACATCAAGGAGGTCATCGCCTACGCAAGCTCACAGAATGTCGACGTCAATATTTACCTTGAGGACTGGTCCAATGGCATGATTCACTCGCCAGACTATGTTCACGCATTGGTGGAGGGTCTGATAGATACCCCGATCAAAAGGTTCATGTTGCCGGACACACTCGGTATTTTAAATCCAGATCAAGCCTATGATTTCTGTCAGCAGATGGTCAACCGCTACCCTGGGCTGAAGTTTGATTTTCACGCCCATAATGATTACGATCTTGCTGCAGCTAATGTCTACAGTGCGGTCAAGGCTGGGGTTCACGGTATTCATGCTACGGTTAATGGAATGGGCGAGCGCGCGGGTAATGTGCCTCTATCCAGTGTCATCGGGGTCATCCACGACCAACTTAAATTGACGACCAACATCGAGGAAGCATCGATCAACAAGGTAAGCCGTATTGTAGAAACCTATTCTGGGGTCAGGGTGCCGGCCAACAAACCCGTCATTGGTGAATTTGTCTTTACCCAGACCGCGGGGATTCACGCTGATGGTGACTCCAAGGATAAACTGTATTACAATGATCTACTGCCAGAGCGTTTTGGTCGTACTCGTGAATACGCATTAGGCAAGACATCAGGGAAGGCGAACATTCAGAAAAACCTCGAAGAGCTCGGCATCAGTCTCGACCAGGATGGCATGAAGCGCGTTACCGATAGAATCATTGAGCTAGGTGACAAAAAAGAACGTGTTACCAAGGAAGACCTGCCCTTTATCATTGCTGATGTATTGGGTGATAATATAGAGACTCAAGACATTGAAATCGTCAATTATTCACTCACTCTGACCCAAGGTTTAAATCCTGTGGCTACGGTTCGTCTTCGTATCAAAGGTGAGTTTTACCAGGAAACAAGTACTGGTGATGGTCAGTATAACGCATTTGTCCGTGCTCTTTGGAGTATCTACGCAAGATTGGAGAAAGATCATCCAACACTTGAGGATTATTCAGTACACATTCCTCCGGGGGGACATACCGATGCCTTGGTAGAGACCACTATTCTGTGGGATTTCAAAGGCAAGAAGTTCAAGACGCGTGGTCTCGACGCGGATCAGACTGAAGCCGCTATTCAAGCTACCATCAAGATGCTCAACATCATTGAGGAATCTTAGCGGGGGCTTATACCCAGCCGATCATGCCTGCTACTCGGTAAGCTGAGTAGAGAAACAGAATAAAGAGGACAAAAACAAAAGCTTTGGCGCAGGCTTCGATGGATGTGCGAGTCATGGGCTAGGTGGGTTCATCGGCTGAAAATACCGAATGTCTGGCAGGCTTTTAATGCTTTAGTCTATGGAGGTCAAGGTTTCCTGTGCGGGAAAGATGATCTCATTCAGCTTGGCAGCCAGATGCACACGAGATCACGGCTTGCGGTGAGAAGGTCATCGGGTTAGTAATGCGGCGTGATTTATCTCGATTCCAATGCCACTACTCGAGTTCATCCTGAGGTGCTGGAGGCAATGATGCCGTTCCTCACAGACCAATGGTATAATCCTTCCAGTGGCTATCGTGCGGCTAAGCTAGTGCGCAAGGCTCTTGAACTTGCTCACGAGCAGGTGGCGGAGCTGATTCATGCCAAGCCGACCGAGATCGTTTTTACCGGCTGTGGCACAGAGTCCAACAATGCGGTGCTGTCATTTCTCGCCTCGCGCTCTCAGGGCGATCAAAAGATCATCACCAGTGCGATCGAGCACAGTGCCATTCTTCGTCATGCAGAGTATTTGTCAGATAGGCATCATCTCAGAGTCGAGAAAGTCGGGGTCAATAGCGATGGGCGTTTGTGTCTTGATGGCTTTACCAAGGCGATAGCCGGCGGCGATGCTGCTATGGCGTCTGTGATGTGGGCAAACAATGAAACTGGTGTAATTCAGCCCATTGCCGAGGCCTGCCAGATCGCTCGTGAGGCAGGAGTTGCGTTTCATACCGATGCCATTCAGGCGGTCGGGAAAACCGTGGTCAATGTCAGAGAAGTGCCTGTGGATTACCTCTCGATCTCAGGTCATAAGTTTCACGCACCCAAGGGGGTGGGGGCGATGTATATCAGAGAGGGTTTGAAATTTGAGCCGATGCTCTATGGCGGCGGTCAAGAGGGTGGTCGGCGCAGCGGCACCGAGAATGTTGCTGGAATTGTGGCTCTGGGTAAGGCCGCTGAGCTGATGAAGCAGCGCCTTGATGATGACGGGCATGCGGGTGTGGCCGCTTTACGAGACCATATGGAGCAACGTCTATTGTCTGAGCTTGAGCATATTCAAATCAATGGTGCTCATGATCACCGCACTGCCAATACCAGTCATATCTCCTTTGATCGCTGTGAAGCTGCCGGGCTTTTAATCTTACTCGACGAATATGGAGTTCAGTGCTCCGCGGGTAGCGCCTGCATGACAGGCAAGCAGCAACCCTCACATGTGCAGACCGCAATGGGTATATCTGCATCCCAGGCAAAAAGTAGTTTGCGGATTTCCTTGTCGATCTTCACCACTCAAGAGGATGTGGATGCCGCTGTTGAGGCTCTCAAGAAAGCAGCCTCTAAATTGCGCAGCGTTCAGGGTGGGCCTGGAGTAGGACCCGTGCAGGTGTTTAGTCGTGACTGACTTGCCTAGCTCAGTGGGTCGAGGGTAGCGATGGCCTCACGAAGCAACTTAGCGGGCCACTGGCCTGGGGCAGTTTCGGTATTGCCGAGGTAGCCATAATTCAAGAGAGATCCATGTTGAGCGTAAAGCAGACGTGATACGGGCGCCAAGGGTCCCATGCCCATCATCGACATCGGGTGATCGGTGCTTTGGAGAATTTCTACACATCGCACTAAATCACTGACCTCATTATGGTGCACCGCTATTTTAATAATGTCGGCTTCTTCACTGAGCTCGACAAGACGTTGCAGTTCAGTTGTCTCCGGAGTTTCCGTGAAATGATGATAAGATAATATCAAACCAACCCCCTGTGATCTGATCTGGTGCAAGGTGTCTTTCATCTCGCCATACGAAGCCAGTTCTACATCAATCCATGAAGCTCTTTTGGAGACTTCCATTAACAGACGGGCTCGCTGCTCGGCATTGAGTTCGGATAAACCGCCCTCATTGGCGCAGCGGGCAGTAAAAAGTAGAGGGAAGCCTTTAAATCGATCGAGTTCGATGTTGAGGGTGTCGAGGTGGCCGGGCATGCCATCGAGCCGGACTTCGAGTATATCGCAATGCGCTTCAAGCTCGACTGGCTGGAGGCAGGCAAGCTGATTGAGGCTCTGCACAGATCCAACAACGAGTGGCTTCTGCGGAATACTGACCGTGTCATTGGACATACGGACACAGTAGTCACATATGAGGGCCTTGTTTGTCAATCCGTCTATTGTTGGTATTTGCCGAGCGGATGCCTAAAACACCCATCCTTTGTGGTGAAAATGAGGATTATTTTAGCGATCATACATTTTGCTCTTTTGGATAGCCTCCTAATCATACAGAACTGACGCGGTCAAAGCACCCATCATTCTCATGAGCAACGATCCAAAGAAATCATTAGGTATAGGACTCGCAGGATTCGGAACCGTAGGTACCGGCGTGTGGGAGACACTAGAACGCAATGCAGAACTAATTTTTAACCGCAGTGACGTGAAGGTCGATATTGTTCGGATCGCGGTGCGTGATTTGAATAAGGTCAGAATTGAGGGGGTATCAGAAGATAAGTTCACCACAAATTGGCAGGATGTGGTCAATGACCCTAAGGTGAACATTGTTGTCGAGCTTATCGGCGGAACAGATACCGCTTTTGATATTGTGGCGGCCGCGCTTCGTGCTGGTAAACCAGTTGTTACCGGTAATAAGGCACTGCTTGCTGAAAGGGGGCAGGAATTATTCGAGCTTTCAAATCAGTTTAATACACCCATTCATTTTGAGGCAGCGGTTGCAGGTGGTATTCCTATCATCAAAACAGTCCAGGACTCCTTTGTCGGTAACAGCATCCAATCGATGGTTGGCATCATTAACGGCACATCCAATTACATACTGGAGCGGATGACAGACGCTGGTCTCGGCTATGAAGAGGCGCTGGGTGAGGCGCAGCAGTTAGGATACGCGGAGGCTGATCCTACTCTCGATGTCAACGGCTGGGATGCTGCCCATAAGGCGATTCTTTTGGCGACACTCGCCTATGGATTTACGGTAGATCACAAGCAAGTATACGTGCGTGGTATTGAAAGAGTGCGCGCGACTGATATAGATTTTGCCAAGCGGCTCGGCTTTGTCGTTAAGCTGCTCTGTGTGGTGCGTGAGCACGCTAATGGGGTGATCGAAGTTCGCACGCAGCCATCATTCATTCCCAAGAGCCACATTCTCTCTAGTGTGAATGGTGTGTTTAATGCCGTTGCCGTTCGAGGAGATGCTGCTGGAGACTCTCTGTTTTACGGGCGTGGTGCCGGTAAGGATCCAACGGCTTCATCCGTGGTTGCTGATATTGTTGAGGCGGCATTGGGACTTCGGCATGAGGGTAGTCACCGAGGCTTTCTTCCCTATCAGCAGGAAGGCAGTGTCATGAGTATCGAAGATACCGAAACGCCTTACTACGTGCGTTTTGATGTCAACGATGAGCCAGGAGTAGTCGCAGAAATAGCCAATCTTTTGGCAGATGCAGGGATTGGCATTTCGGGAATGCATTCACCGGTTCATCCCGATGAGCCCGATGCAGAATTTGTAGATATGGTATTCCAGCTGCATACCTGCCGCTTTGGTTTACTCAAAGAAACCTTGAAGAAGGTTGAGGCGCTCAGCTGCGTGAACTCCAGGCCCGTTGTGTTCCGAATTGAGGACTTAGGGTAAATAGGCCCGTTACTGAGCTTTCTCAGTGACAATCTTGATGGGTGCATCAGGAAGCGCATTGAGGAAGGTCTTGCCGTAAGGTTTGGTGACAACGCGGTTGTCCAGTAATACCACCAGGCCGTTGTCTTTTGCGGTGCGAATCAGCCGCCCAACTCCTTGGCGTAATTTCAACACCGCCTCAGGTACCGAATATTCGACAAAAGGATTTCCTCCCTGGGCCTCGATTGCCTCAAGTTTGGAGGCGACGAGTGGATGATCAGGCACGGCGAAAGGTAATCTAGTGACAATCACATTGGAGAGGGCCTCTCCAGGGACATCGACACCCGCCCAAAAACTATCTGTGCCAAAGAGAACACTGTTGGTGTCTTTGCGGAAAACCTCGATCATTTTGTGGCGTGCCATGCCATCACCCTGCAGCAGCAAACGCCAATCATGATCGTAGAAGAAATCCTCCATGGCTTCAGCTACTTTACGCATCAGGCGGTAGCTGGTGAAGAGCACAAAAGCTTTGCCCTCTGTGTATTTTAAAACGCGGCCGATCCAATGAACGAGGGCATCCTCATAGTCATCACTGCTTGGGTCAGGCATGGATTTGATGACATAGATCTGCATCTGCTCCTTGTAATTGAAAGGGCTGCCAATTTTGATGCTCACTGCGCTTTCTGCACCCACTCTTTTCTTGAAGTAGCTTAGCTCGTTGTCCCCCGTGCTAAGCGTGGCACTGGTCATAATACAGGTGCGTCCATGGCCAAACATCATTCTTCTGAGACGATTCGCGACGCTTATGGGTGCCGAGTGAATGCTGAGCATGTCACCCTCGCGACCTCCTTTTTCAACCCAGTAAACACTTTCGTCATCTTCCTGATCGAGAAAGATTCTAACCCCGGCATGAATGTCTCTCATACGCCTGGCGCCATCCATTAGCTCAGCTTTGGCAGGGGAATCATTTTCTAGTCCATCTGCAGCGTGCTCGACCTCGGTCCAGAGTCGTCGTAGGGGTTCGGCGAGGGTGTTTTCAACAAAGTCGGGCTTGCGGATTCGATATTCTTTGCTGAATTTTCCGAACTCCACCTCGTGCTGGATATTTTCATAAAAATCATCAGCGGCACTCAACACGACTTCTGCAGCTTTGATCGATCCAGCGTGGCGCAATGCGCGCAGCAAACCTTTGCGGTTTTTTGGGTTGTAGAGACGCTGAACCTCAAATTTCAGCCCTGCGTGACTCTGCCGTAAGCCCAGTTGAGTTGCGGCTACATGCTCGAGGGTATGGGCCTCGTCGAAGATGACAAAGTCATCAGCAAAGAGATAACCCAAATCATCATCAGGAAGTTCGTTGAGCACAAAGAGGGAGAAAAATAAGGTGTGATTGACCACGACCACATTAGCAGCCTCCATCTCCTTGCGCGCCTGCTGGTAAAAGCAGTTGCCATTTCTGCCGCATGTGCGCTGCGTGCAGACGGCGCCATCGCTACAGACTTGAGCCCAGACTTTCGGTGTAGGAATAAAATCCAGATCACTTTTTGTGCCGTCTTTCGTGCCCTCGGCCCAGTCCCAGATTGCCTTCATCTCCTCGGACTCACTGGTGCTGAATAAGTCACCGGCTTGGTCCATGGCCCGCCTCATTCTCAGTGGGCAGAGATAGTTGCCGCGTCCCTTGAGTAAGGCAGCGTGCAGACCTCCTCCAAGAATTTTGTTGGCCAGCGGAATATCTTTGCTGATGAGCTGTTCCTGAAGGTTGATCGTGTGCGTAGATATGATGGCCTTTCTGCCGCTCTCCATCGCAAATTTTGCTGCGGGAATGAGATAGGCTAATGATTTTCCCACTCCGGTGCCAGCTTCTGCACACAGCACGTGCCGCTGGTCTAATGCTTCAGCGACGGCCATGGCCATTTGCTGTTGCTGTGGTCGATACTCAAAATCAGGTGACGCAGATAGCCCTCCATCTGTGGAGAACATCTGTTCCATTTCTGTAACCAGCTCACCGGGAGCACGGTGGGTGCCTGCTTCTTCTGCGAATGAAATCATCGTCTGGTGAATTTCTACATCATCGGCAGCAAGTCCACAACCCCCAAGGCATCAAACCAGCAAACATGACTCGTTGGGCAGATGATCTTTCTGGACAGTGCCCCATATCACTATTATTTTTTTGGTGTATAACATGGATTCAAATAATACCTCTCAAGAGCCTGTAAATAGCCTTGCCGTTGCTAACAAAGACTATCGTCAGCAGGGTTTTATCGACCTCAAGCAGCGTCTGCGCATTTTGATGGATAGTCTCGCTGAGGTTCTTACCGAGGAAATAGACTTCACCGATAGTATTCCTTGGCGTGAAAAACAAGTGGTGCAACGGCCCATGGATACTGAGGGTATGGCCTCGATGGCTCAACTTCAGGCGGTTTGTTTTGAGATACTCAATATTGTCGAGGAGCGTACAGCTACTGTGGTAAGGCAGAGACGCAGGAGAGATTTTGGTATTGCCGCCGAGCGTGGCATGTGGGGAAGCGTGATCGCGTCTCTTCATGAGGCTGGTTTCAGCCAAGAGCAGGTCATCAAAGCGTTAAAGGAAATTAAGGTGACTCCGGTGCTTACGGCGCACCCCACGGAGGCTAAACGTCACACCGTGCGCGAACGGCATCTGGCCATTTATAAGGATTTAGTGCGTTGGGATCGTAGTCTGGATGACCCATTAAGCCTTTCATCAGTAATGAACTCGATCAAGGTTGGCCTCGAAACACTATGGCATACTGGGGAGATCCATGCCTCACGTCCAAGTATCTTGGGTGAACTGCGGCATACCATTTATTATCTGCGTGATGTATTTCCCTCGGTCGTTGCAAAACTCGACGCCTCATTGGAAGCGGCCTGGTCCAATGTGGGTTGGGATGTTGCAGAGCTTCGCAAAGCATCTGCTTACCCTAAGCTGCAATTCGGCACCTGGGTTGGCGGCGATCGCGATGGTCACCCGCTTGTTACCGCTGAGGTTACCTCTGATA
>DBBL01000086.1:0-7341 GCA_002292185.1 Akkermansiaceae bacterium UBA985
TGCCCGGAAGGTGGGGCCGAAGGTGTAGATGTTGGATAGCGCGGTGGCAAAGGCCTCACCTTCAAGTTGGCCACTGACAGTGAGGTAAGTGGCTTTGCCAAAGAAGTCATTTTCAAATTTCTGGGCCCCGGCTTGGCTGGGGTCCAGCGTAGTGACGCGGAACATTTCTCCGGCACCTTCACAATCGGAGTCGGTGATGATCGGGGTGTGCACGTAGGTGAAATCACGTTCGTCAAAAAACCGGTGCGCGGCTTGAGCCATACGGGAGCGCATGCGGAAGAGGGCTCCATAAAGGTTGGCGCGCGGGCGCAGGTGGGCGATGGAGCGCAGGAACTCAGCGGTGTGGCCTTTTTTCTGCAGGGGGTAGTCGGCGGGGGCTTCGCCAATGAGTTCTATCTCGGTAGCATGGATTTCCCACTGCTGTCCCTTGCCGGGTGATTCCACCAGCTTACCAGTGATGCCAACGGCAGAGCCAGTGGTCATCTTGGTGACATCCTCGTAGCCGGGGATGCCTGTATCGGCAATGCACTGGATATTAGCAAGGCAGCTGCCATCATTCATTTCCAGAAAGGAGAAGTCCTTGGAATCACGGCGGGTACGCACCCAGCCTTTGACGGTAATGATGTCCATGGCGGCCTTGCTGTGCAGGGCGTGTTTGATCAGCGTTCGCATGCGCTGAATTTAGAGGCTAGAGCGGGGTTTTCGTCAAGGCTGCGTAAGGTTTGTAGCGATTTCCTGGAATTTGCTGGGTATTTGACAAATTTTCCCTTGCAAAAGAGCGTTGCCTCGCTAGCTTCGCCGCCCCATGGCCAAATCAAAAGGTACAGCAAAGACCCGTAAGGCCGTCGCCAAGAGATTCAAGGTGACGGGCACAGGGAAAATTCTTCGCCGGAAGCAAGGGAAACGCCACATTCTTACAAAGAAAAGCCAGAAGCGTAAGCGCAGTCTGGGTAAGGCAGCTCTTGTATCCGACGCAGACTTGAAAGCCGTAAGAGCTTCTCTTCCCTTTGCCTAACATTAAGAATCCGGCGTATAACAACGCCAATCCGGCGGCCAACGCCAACCACCCGCATCACGGGTGGCCCCTACGCAGCCTTCCCGGCGCTCTAAACATAGAAAACCGGGACCGAATGGACGAGACTGCGGGGGGTGTGAAAATAACCGTCCGTTCCAAAATAAAGAAACATGCCAAGAGCAACCAATAGCCCAGCAAGCCGCAAACGCCGGAAGCGCATTCTTAAACGCGCCAAAGGATTCCGCGGTTTCCGCTCCAAACTCTACAAGTATGCCAAGGACGCTGTCCGTAAGGCACGCGAGTATGAGTATCGTGACCGTAAGAAGCGTAAGGGTCAGTTCCGTCGCCTCTGGATCCAGCGCATCAGCGCCGGTGTCCGTGCACAGGACCTGACTTATTCACGTTTCATTGAAGGCCTCAAGGCCGCCAATATCGAGGTAGACCGCAAGATTCTTGCAGACCTCGCCGTGCACGACATCGATGCTTTCAACAGCGTCGTTGCGCAATCAAAGGCAGCCCTCGATAAGAAGGCTCCTGCGACTGCTTAATTCAAGCGAGTATTAACAACTTACAACGGCCATCGGGTTTAACCTGGTGGCCGTTTTTGTGTGTGGGGCTGTAATATTTGTAGGTAACGGGAATGTCCCACTGGGACAATAGTGTGTGACATAATGACACCTATGGAGGTGTTTAAGTTGTTTTTTGAAGAGGCTCTATATTTGCAACTTGCTTATAATAAGTGTTATATGTTGAATTTAAGTGGATTGGCATACAGATTGCATCTATGATTGCTGAACACATCAAATCAACAACGATTAACCACCATTATAATACCATGACTACCCATTACCCAATCAGCAACGGAATCTTCAGCGAGCTTAACCGCTTGGTCAATAATACCCTCGTGCCAGCTTATTCAGGCAGGCAGCGCGTGACACCTCAGCAACAACACAACCGAGCTAGTGTGGAATCTCTCAGTGATGATGAGCTTGGCGTTAAGCTTCGGCTTGAACTCCCCGGCTTTAGCAAAGACGAGGTCAAACTCAGCATCGATGAGGGCATTCTCTCTATTGTGGCGGAGACCGAGGACGAGCAGCGTAGTTTCCTGAGCAAACAAGAAAGGCGTTTGAAAATTTCAGACGAGGCCGATACCGAGAATATCAAAGCGAAGCTTGAAAACGGTATTCTGTATCTGGAAATACCACATCGAGCCAAAGCCGAACCAAAAACCATCAGCGTCAATTAACCAGCGCTGGCCCCAACTTCTCAGGCTCACCGTGATTCACGGTGGGCCTGATTGCTGTGATAGCTGCTGGCTGTTTTGTTTTACTCAGAGATTAAAGTTTTCAGGTTGAAGTTTGATCAACTGTGTCTAAAAGCCGCCTAGCCCAGAGGAGCTTTTTTCAGAGGGACTTTTTTTAGAGGGACTTTTTTTCATGAGCGAGGAATCCATACAGCCAGTCGAAGACTTTACCAAAGTAGAGTCCATCTTTGTACGCCATCGTAATTGCCTGCTGGTGCGTGCTCAGTTCACACCTATTTTCACTGATTATTATCTGCACCTCCTAGAGCACAAGCTACGCTATGAAACCAAGATGGACGCGAGCTTGAAGGACCTGCTTGCGGTCTTAACATTGCATCTGACGGCTAGGCCTTGGGCCGAAACAATTGCCTGGACGGTTAACCTGAGGGCGCCGCGGGTTAATTATTTTGTCACCGGCAGCAGCACCTTTGAAAATATTACCGGTCGTCTTTTCACCAAAGACATACGAGAGCCTGACCGTAATATGTTTTATTCTCAGACAAGTGTTTCAGGACAAGAACCACGCACGACCACGCTGGATTTGGCGACTAATGATCCGATTGACTGGATTGAGCATTTTTACCAACAAAGCGAGCAGCGCCCTGCCAAGTGCTTCCGCCTTGATGATGAAAATTACGCCCTGCTGGTAGCTCAGCCAGATTACGATGAGGAATGGTTTGAAGAAGTTGACGCCGCCAAAGTCGTCAACATCACCGAGGTAGAACAAACCAAGGTGCTAGAAACACGGAAGTTTTATTTCAACTGCGGCTGCAGCAAGGAGAGGATTCTACCGACACTAGCTTCGTGGCGTTCTCGCCTTGATGAGCTCTTCTTGGATGACCAAGAGATTACGGTTAATTGCCCACGTTGTGGTTCTCATTACCAAGTTTCGAGGGATGATCTCAGCGAAGAGCCATAAGGTGATTTAGCCGACTGTGCAAAATTGGCGATTGCCCTACGCTCGATAATCCCCTAAATCGATCCCTCCCATGAACCAGGAAATTGAATCGATCCAGACTGACGCGCTTGCTGCTATTGCCGCCGCGGGTGATGAGAAATCTCTTGATGACGCCCGTGTCGCCTTCCTTGGTAAAAAGGGAGTCCTGACGGCCGCATCCGCAGGAATGAAGGATCTTTCAAAAGAGGACAAGCCGAAGATGGGGCAGCTACTCAATGCAGCCCGCCAGGCGATTACTTCTGCACTCGATGAAAAGCAATCGGCACTTGCTGATGAGGCGGACCGCAAGTCCATTCAGGGCATTGATCTTACCTTGCCGGCAAGGCCTTTGCCCTCGGGTGCTTTGCATCCGCTGACCCAGGCCAAGGATCGTGCGATTCAGGTGCTGCGCCGCATGGGTTTTGCCCTCGCTGACGGGCCTGAGATTGAGACCGAGTTTCACTGCTTCGATGCTCTCAACACCCCCGAAGATCATCCTGCTCGTAACGAGAAGGATACGTTCTATTTCGACAGCGGCAAACTACTGCGCACGCACACCTCTAGTGTTCAAATCCGAACCATGGAAAAAGCGACACCTCCTGTCAGGATTATTGCGCCAGGATCGGCCTACCGTCGTGATGAAATTGACGCGACTCACTTGTCTGTCTTCAACCAGCTGGAGGGTCTCTATGTTGATGAGGATGTAAAGCTGGGTGATCTCAAAGGAACCTTGGAGTTTTTCCTTCGCAGTATGTTTGGTGATGATACTGAAGTGCGATTCCGTCCTCACTTTTTCCCATTCACCGAGCCTAGCTTTGAGATCGATATCAAGCTGCACGCCAAGGGCCAAGAGCCGAAGTGGATCGAAATTGCGGGCTGCGGCATGGTTGATCCGGCCGTGTTTGAGTCGCTCTGTGAAGTGCGCGGTGATGATGTTTTCTCACCGGATAAAGTCACCGGTTTTGCCTTCGGCATGGGCATTGACCGGCTTGCGATGATCAAGTGGGGCATCAAGGATATCCGCCTGCTCATCGAGAACGATGTGCGCTTCCTTAAGCAATTTGCTTAAGAGTTCGGCTAAGAGTTCGCTCAAGGTTACCCGCTCCAGGGTTGCCCGCTAAGCTAAGAGGCTAGTTGCGCAGGTGTTCGACGGCCTCGCGTATCATATCGAGGCTGACCTTGGTGGAGACTTCTGCGGCTCCAGGTGCGGTCAGCAAGACGAACTTGATGTTGCCGCCGGTGAATTTTTTGTCGTGGCTTAGCTTGTCCATCACGATATCTGTGCTGATGTGCTCAGGCAGAGTGAGCGGCAGCTGGAACTGTTTCAGCAGATCAAGGATGCGCTTGCTTTGATCGGCGGGGAAGCCGTTGACTTTCTCCGAAAGGTAGAGCGCCGCTCGGATGCCGAGGGAAATAGCTTCACCGTGAAGCATGGCGCCGTAGGGTAGGGAGGCTTCTATGCCGTGGCCAATGGTGTGGCCGAAGTTGAGCAGGGCGCGTGTGCCGGCAGTTTCACGTTCGTCTTCCTCCACGATGCGTGCCTTGATAGCGAGGTTGCGTGCTAGTAGATCAGCGGAAGGGTGTTGGTTGCCGGGGTCGAGGGCGGCGAGGTCATCGATCATGGCCGCGTCACGGATGGCGGCATGCTTGATCGCTTCTGCGTAACCCTCGCGGTATTCACGGCCTGGCAGACTGTCGAGGGTGAGGGGGTCAACGATCACCAGACGTGGTTGGTGAAATGCACCAATCAGGTTTTTACCTTCAGAGGCATTGACGCCGGTTTTTCCGCCGGCTGAACTATCTACTTGGGAGACAATGGTAGTGGGAATCTGGACAAAGGGAACACCGCGGTAGAAAATGGCAGCAACAAAACCAGCGAGATCACCGACAACACCACCACCAAGGGCGATGATAAAGGAAGATCGGTCATGTCCCGCGCGGTTTAATTCGCCACAGAGCTCAGCTGACTGAGACATCGATTTGCTAGCTTCACCGGCACGCACGGTGTGGAGACTGGCGTGGATGTCTACCTCCGCAAGCTTGGTGACAAGCATATCTGCATAGTGAGGTCCGACATTGCTATCGGTAATGATGGCAGCTTTACCTGATAAACCACATTCGCGTATCAGCTCGCCTGCGCGGTCGAGCGAATGGTCTTCGACGAGAATGTCATAGGAGCGCTCAGCGAGGTCTAGATGTACTGTAGGCATGGGAAAGGTGATTGAAGATTGGTGAGTGGTGAATTTACAATGTGAGATGTGGAGTGGTGAATGTGGAGTGGCTTCAATCTGGCCGTGTGCGGAGGTCAGGCTATTTTGATTGCTCGAGCATCCGTAGTAAAGGTGCCTCGGCACGCTTTCTGATGTCTTCTGGGAGCTCTACTCGTGGCTCGAGCAAATCAAGGCAGTCGTGAAGATTTTGCAGGTTATTCATTTTCATGAATCGGCAGTCATTACAGGCACAGCGGTCAGTCGGTCCGGGGATGAGATTTTTGTCGGGGGCTTCTTTCTGTAGGCGGTGAAGCATGCCGCTCTCTGTGACCACGATGATATTCTTCACGGGTGCATTTTGGCAGTAGGTGACCATCTTCTCGGTGGAGCATACCTCATCGGCGAGGAGGCGCACGGCGGTGGTGCACTCAGGGTGAGCCACGACCAGGGCGTCAGGATACTCAGCTTTGATTTTATTGATGGAATCACGGGTGAACTCAACGTGAACATAACAAGCACCCTGCCAGAGATCCATTTTTCGGCCAGTTTGCTCCATGACCCAAGCACCGAGGTTGGCATCTGGGACAAAGAGGATAGGACGGTCTGATGGCGCCTTGTTGACTATTTTTACGGCATTGCCTGATGTGCAGATCACATCGCAGAGCGCCTTGACGCCAGCAGAGCAGTTGATGTAGGCGATGACGTAGTAATTCTTTTCCTGATTGTCGTTGATGAATTTTTCTAGGTCTTCGGCAGGACAAGACTCTTCTAGGGAACAGCCCGCGTCTTTATCAGGAAGCACGACGATTTTCTCAGGGTTAACAATCTTGGCAGTCTCGGCCATAAAGTGCACGCCACAGAAAGCGATGACATCAGCATCTGTTTCCTGGGCCTGATAAGCGAGGCCTAAGGAGTCACCAACATAGTCTGCCAAGTCTTGAATATCGCCGGTTTGATAATTGTGGGCGAGGATGACTGCATTACGCTCTTTTTTCAGGCGCAGAATCTCATCACGAAGATCTAAGGATGTGCTTGGCATGGCTGGATGGTTGGTACTGCAGCCTTAGGAGTCAAGCAGGGAGTGGCAAAGCAGGAAATCTACACGGACCCCACAGCCCCTTACTGCAGCCCCTTACTGCTGGATGGAGATTTTTCCATTGTGACGGGCGCCCTTGTCGATGGTCATATTGGCAACCACGATATTACCATTGAGCACGGCTTTCTTCTTAAGGTGTAGCTTGCCAGTGCAAACAAAATGCCCTGTGACATGCCCATCGATGATCGCCTCCTCACACACGACTTCATTGGCAAAGGCAACATCAGCGCGCTTATCAATCACCAGGCGTCGGCAGCTCACGTTTCCCATAATCTTGCTATGGCTGTTGAGTGTGATGTCACCAGAGCAGTCAATGCCACCTTTGAGGGTTCCAAGAACAAGAATGTCATGGCAACGCACGGTGATGTCAGTGACCGAGCCCTTTTTTTGTATGGTGACATTACCTCTGGTTTCGATGCGGCGATTCCAGTGGTTGTTAATGATGTAATTCTTAAGGCTGACGTAGGTGCCGCAGGCGGAGCAAAGTGTAGAGCTGGCCTCTGCTGGCGCCTCGTGCTCATGATCGCATTGTAGGCACATTACCTTTCTTAGCTTATTCTTCCGCTGAAAAAAGCTGCCGGCGGAAGACGCCTTCTGGCTGAGCTGTATGCGTAGATCGCTGGTGAGACTTGTGGCTCGCTGAGTAGGGTCTTGTGCTGAGCTGTTTTGTTCTTCTTTTTTCCCGTCTTTTTGCCCATCTCGCTGATCTGACTCTGTAGCGGGGGTAGTGGCAGCAGCATTGAGGGTATGCTCACCGCCTGCATTGCGATCCACTGGCTC
>DBBL01000086.1:7380-17972 GCA_002292185.1 Akkermansiaceae bacterium UBA985
CCATGGCTGATTTTGTAATGGCTGCCACAGCCACGGCAGTAGGTCGATATGGCGATCTTCGACTCGGACTGCTGATGCTGGCACTCCGGGCAGATCATCATGCTTACCTCTCTCTTTTTAGCTGGTTGCTGGCCAGTCTGAGGAGGCTTCTTATGAGAAAAAAAGGACATGTGTCGATGTGTTTGCCAGAGCAAGCGTGCTAGGTTAACCCAATAGGGCGATCTAGATCAATGATAATAAAAACCCGCCTACCGGCAATGAACCGGTGGCGGGCTTCAGTGATTCTTGATGAGTAATCTCGAAAGAGTTCGTTAGCTAGAAACCGCCTTGTTGCCTGAGTTGGGCTTGCTGGTCAGGGGTAATTCGTTGGTGCTATTGCTTTCGTTACCGCTTTCGTTACCGCTTTTGTTGCTGGAGTCCCTGGCGCTGCTTGAGCTAGATGCCGAGCTTACAGAGGATGTGGCTTGGGGTTTCACCGATGGGCTTCCCACCGTTGATTTACCAACAAAAATCGCACCAGGTTCAATGGAGAGTGAGGCGGCTTTGATGTCACCCACCAGTTCAGCATTGGCCTTGAGCTCGACGATGTCGGTTACTTCAATGTTGCCGTGCACCTTACCGTAGATGATCACGGAGTGAGTTTTGATTTCAGCTTTGATGCGGGCGTTTTCTCCGACGGTGAGAGCACCATCTGAAGAAATGCTGCCTTCGATTTTACCGTCAACGACGAGGTCGTTGGAGAATTTAATGCTGCCTTTGATTTCAACATCTGTGCTGAGAACGTTGCGGCCACTTGGTGCTGCGTTCGTCGAACGTGACGGTGCGGGGGCGCTGCTTGGAGCTTTTGGCGCTGATGATGAGGCACTTGGGGCTTTGTCTGCAGGGGCTGAGCCCACTGAAGAAATGCCGTTTTCTTGTTTTTGTCCTATTACTTTTTGAAACACGGTGAAGATATTGGGTTGATACTAGAATTGAGAGCAAAAGCTCAGGTCACACAAGGGAAAACGAAAAAAATCGGGCTTTCTTTCGGATTGTTTTACCTTTTATGGTGCAGGAGTCTCAGGCGCTGGATTGGGGGTCGCCGGAGCAGGGGTAGGGGCGGCAGGAGCAGGCGTGGCAGGAGGAGTTGCAGATTGTTCTGCTGCTGGCTGCACTCCAGTGTCTGGAACTTCAAGCTTCAGCGGGCTAAGCGTTTGGGCTTCTTGCACAGGGGGCAGAGAGGGTTTGACCTTGGTAGGTGGTTTGGCATTGACCAGCAGCAGGCGTGCAGCGGCAAGGCTTTGGAATGCATTACCGTGCCCTGCTGAATCGAGTTGAGCTTTTTCATACCACTCAGAGGCATCNNATGTAACTGTAGGAATCGCTCTCAGCAACTTCGGTCAGGATCTCCCGGGCTTGCTCTGTTTTGCCTTGATCGAGAAGGCGTAGGCCGAGGCTTGTTTTTGCGGTGCCGATGGATGGGTGTGCGGGGTAATTATTAATAAACTCCTCCAGTGTGGCGATGGAGTCAGGCTGGGAATCAGGCCACTGAGCATCAGCGAGTAGCAGGCGAGCACTGGCTGCGGCGTTGCTTTCTGGCCATGTCTTGATGACTTCTTGGTAANNACTACTCCAATAGCGGCAAGAATGGCAGCAATGATGATCTTTGTCTGGTGGTTATCCATGAATTGATCGAGTTTGCTCGGTCCCAAATCGATTTCTGCGATGGGAGCACTAGTTTCTGGAGTTGGTTGTGATGATGATTCAGCCATAATGTCTGTAGTTTGTGCACTCTAGTTAAAGCGCGTATTTCTGCGGGTGATAGCGGAGGACGAGCATCATGGCAATTGAATTTAGTATTTATCATTGGGCCTTTATCATTTAGGGCTAGTGCCGTGCAGGAGCTCAACCAAGTAACCAACTCAAACCGCAAGCGTATCGATGGCTTGCTCTACGGCATTTTAGACACGGGCTACGTTGAGCTAGAGCGGATGCAGCACGTTGCTGAGCAGCTGATAGAGGGAGGGGTTGGTGTTTTGCAGCTGCGAGCCAAAGGTTATGACAGCGATGGGGTGATCAAATTAGTACGAGAATATGCACCGCGCTTGGCCGAAATGTGCAAGTCACAGGGCATTCCCTTTGTGATCAATGATTTTTCAGCGGCAGCGGTGGAGCTACAGGCCGATGGTGTGCATATTGGTCAGGACGACGGCTCGTTAGCGGATGTCAGAAAGGTGGTTGGGCAGCGCATGCTGATCGGTCGATCGACGCACTCACTCAGCCAGGCTCGGGCCGCGCTGGAGGAGGGCTTTGACTATATCGGGTTTGGACCCTTGTTTCCAACACCAACCAAAGAGGGACGCCCTGGGATCGGCATCGAGGATGTTTCACAGGTGGAAAAAGAGGTTGGCAGCCAGATTCCTGTTTTTTGCATTGGTGGCATCAAACCGCAAAATCTGGAATTGGTTCTTGCCTCTGGGGCACGACGTGTGGTCATTGTCTCTTCATTGCTGCAGGCGGAGGATGTTACCAAGGCCACACAGCATATCCTTACTGAGCTGGATGCAGGTTAGTATAACCAACCAACGATCCTTATTTATATTATGTCCATTATCATCGGCGGAACCATCGCTATCGACAACGTATCCACGCCTACTGCCAAGGCTGAAAATTTACTGGGAGGTTCAGCTGCCTATGCGTCCTTATCGGCGAGTTATTTTTGTAAGCCGGCTCACTTGGTTGGTGTGGTGGGACACGATTACCCAGAACATCACCTCAGCATGTTGGAGGACCGCGGAGTTTCACTCGCCGGTGTGGCGAGATCTGATGGTGAGTCGTTCACCTGGACTGGCGAGTATCATGAGAACATGAATGACCGCACTACTCACCGAGTAGGTTTGAACGTGCTGGAGAGTTGGCAGGTTGAGATCCCAGCTGAAATTGCAGGTAGCCGCATTGTGGTGCCCGCAAACATGTCACCGGACAACCAGATCCAGATGCTTGACCAGTGCACTGCGGAGCAGAAGTTTGTCATTGCCGACACCATGGACCTATGGATCGAGATCGCCAGCGAGCGGCTTGACGAGGTGATGCAGCGTATCGACTTGCTGGTTATCAATGAAGGCGAGGCGCGTGAGTATGCGGGGGTTAACAACCTGATTCTGGCGGGAGAGAAACTTTTGGAAAAAGGCCCGCGCTATGTGGTCATCAAGCTGGGTGAGTTTGGAGCGATCCTGTTCGGCCCGGACAATGCTATGTTCCGTTTTCATGCCTGGCCACTACGTGAGATTGTTGATCCTACCGGAGCAGGGGACACCTTCCTCGGTGCCATGGGCGGTTACCTAGCCTCACTAGGTGGCACTGATTTTTCCTTTGAGCAAATTAGAGATGCCATTTTACGTGGTTCCATACTCGCCAGCTTCACCTGTGAAGACTTCTCCACCCGCAGACTTGAGACCGTCACCGAGCAGCAGATCCATGAGCGGCTTGAGGGACTCAAAGCAATGAGCCACTGGGATTAATGCTAGGCGTAAATTCTTGCTTGTGCGTAGGCACGTTCTGACTAGTTTGCTGCATCTAAGGAGGGATGGCTGAGTTGGTTTAAGGCGCTCGATTCGAAATCGAGTGTAGGTTTATAGCCTACCATGGGTTCGAATCCCATTCCCTCTGCCATTACCCCAGCCCTTCTATTAGGGCTGGGGTAATGGCATCAGGCGTGGGCCGAAAACCCTTTGCGAGCTATGCGAGTAAGGGTTTGAACGCACACGCCAGTGCGTGCATCACGCATTTTACCAGATCAGAAATCCGGAGGAGGATTTCTGCTAGCCCGCATAGCCTTCATAGAATGAAGGCAATCCCACTCCCTCTGCCATTACCCCAGCCCTTCTACGAGGGCTGGGGTAATGGCATCTGGCGCGGACCGAAAACCCTTTACGAACCACGTGAGTAAGGGTTTGAACGCGCAAGCACCCTGATGCACGATGATGAAGAGTGGAGAAGTGGTTAGTTTCTGAACAGGCTTTCTACTTCGCTGACGGGGAGCCATGTGTAATCACCTTCCTTCAGTTGCGTGAGTTTTTTCTGAACGTCAATGGGCAGTTCGTTAATGACTTGATTTGCTTGTTCAGCGGGAATGGCCAAGTTCCACATGTCACAATCCTCCTCGTTTACTAGTTTGCTAATTGTGTGAGCAAGGTTGCTGAGTTTCCGTTTTTCCTGTTCCGTTTTTCTGCCATGAGCCTCGCCGTGTTTCATAGAGGTCGAATATCCAATCGACGAGCCACCGGGGAAGCGACCATCTTGATCGCTACAAATGGTTGGATCTGGTCGGCTTGGTTTCATATTAACTTGTATTTTTTTGATCGGTTTATCCTGAGGTGATAGTAATTCGCTCGACTGAGAGTAAGCGCAGAGCGATCCTCTATTAACTAGGATGATGAGTTTTTTTTTCATGGTGTGCTGAGGGATGGTGTCCTTTGCGCTATGTGATGGCGTATTTTCGCGTGGTGGTTAAATTGAAATAATCCTGCTAGTTGATCTGTATGTTTTTTTGGTTTTTGTTTTCAATTTTTGGAAGGTGAACGCGTAGCACGCCGTCTTTGAATTCTGCATTTACTCCATCCTCTTTAACATTCTCAGGCAGATTGAATGAGCGTTGGTAGCTACCGTAGCTGCGCTCAATACGATGGTATTTTTTCTTCTTATCTTTCTTTTCTAACTTGGTCTTGCGTTCTCCAGATATGGATATCACCCCGTTATCAATGTTGACGTGCACTTCCTCTTTTTTGACTTCGGGCAGGTCGGCAGTCACCAAATACTCGTTGTCATCCTCCGTAATGTCACAAGCGGGCTTCCAGTCCGAGCTGTCGGTGTCGAAGAGTTCTCCCGTTAAGTTAGTCTGTTCATTTCTGCCTGCAAAAAGTGAAGATAGTCGATTTCCTAGTTGGTTGAATTCTTTCATTGGATCCCATTTTTCTATTTGTTGGTTCATGGCTTTGTATATTTTTTTCTGTTAGTAAGAGAAGTTTTTGATGAGAGGCTGTGATGTTGCCAGGATGGTGAACCCACTCAAAACTCTTCTCAATGTCTACAGACTAGACCGCACAGAGGTACTGAACTGCGCAATTTTTGGCAATGATTGCGCAGATCTTGTAGCAGTAGCCTCACTCTCACCCTCGCGCTCACGCACATACACGCTCGAAAGCTGTCCCTGACTTTAAGCTGCCCCTTACATGGGCGGTGGTGTCACATAGTATGTGAGAGCCTGTCTTGCCCTGAGAATGCAGCGTGTTGGCGGTATTCTCTTGGGGACTCACCGGCAAATTTACAAAATGACCGGTTAAACTGGGACAGGGATTGGAAACCAACTTCGTAGGCAATCTCGGTGATGGGTTTTGTGGATTGCTTAAGTTCGTTTTTTGCCAGCTCGATGCGATGCCGATTGGTGAACTCAGTGAGGGTCATGCCGGTGGATTGCTTGAATAGCTTGCAGAAGTAAAAGCTGCTGACATTGACTTCACAAGCAATCTCAGCGAGAGAGACTTTTTCGTCGATCCGCTCGGTGATGTATTTTTTGGCCTTGCGGATGAGCTCGGGCTCCTGTGGCTGGCTTTCCAAGATCAGGCGGTTGAGTAATTCGGCAAGCTGTAGGGAGACAATGTTGAGCAGTGTGATCATGCTTCGGTATTGTATCTCATCGAATACTGGGGTGTTTTGATGAGCGTTGATGGCCTCCGTTTGTTCGGCTTTTGAATAACCGCTGGCCGCTAATACTTCACGGAGATCATGGGCGTGGGTAGCGCTCGGCTTTTCGGTGAAGACCTGGCCGGTTTTAAGAAAGGCAATGGTTTCTTTGCCAAGTCTGAGTGGCACTGAGGTTTCTTTGAGCCCAGCAAAGCAGGTGTGAGTGTAGGTCTGTATATTAGAGCGGGAAAGGATGAGTTTTTGCTCCTGTTTGCATTCTTCGCATGTGCCATGCTTAAGATTGAGTCCGCGGCAGAATGGGTTCTGGTTTGGGCTGGTGTGGCAGGGGTTGAATTGGGCATCATGCGCGTTGATGATGACCAGAGGAAGTCCGGTCGCTTTGCGGAATGAGTCCTGACATATCTGATAAAAAGGTGAGCTTTTTAAGCTCTCAATGAGGTGACTTGCTGGTGCTGTGGAATGGGCCATGTTGCTTTTGTGCCTGGCGGCGTTGGAGGGTGGAGAGACAGCAAGGGCGATCCATCAAAATAATAGACTAATAACTAATCTATCAACTAATAACTAATCTATCAGTTAGTTATTGGTGATCAAGAAAAAATGACGCTGCCCTACAGGGCCCAACGTTTCAGCTTATCTCGATAGTGCAATATAAGGGAGATAGATGACAATTGGCGGCGAGTGAGCGATGGGTTTTTGGTCTAGGCTGCAGCTGGGATTAGAACAAGCCCCACTGAAATGATGGAAAAAATAATGAAAACAAAAAGACAAAAAATAAGCTCTATGAGCGGCATCGCGAGCATTGGTGCCCGCACTGGAATAGCATGCTTGCTGCTGATGCTGGTCGCCTGCGGAGGCAAGGAGAAGAAAATGGCAAAGGGTTTTGTTTTGCCAGCGGGTGATGTCGAAAAAGGCAAGCAGGCGTTTATCGAGTTAAAGTGTCACCAATGTCACAGCGTGGCTGGCGAGCTGCTACCTGAGAATGTTGAGCCATCGTTGGTAAAACTACATCTTGGCGGTGAGGTTTACCGTGTTAAGACATATGGTCAGCTAGTGACATCGGTCATCAACCCTAACCATGATCTATCGAAGGATTATTTGTTAGGTGTCGACAAGGAGCAACGCGAGGGTGCTCAATCACCGATGCCATCCATGGTCGATCAAATGACCGTTGATCAAATGATCAATATCGTGGCGTTTCTTAATGCCCATTATGTCAAGCTGGAGCCCGAGTATGAGGTGCCTTATTACGGACCATAATAGCTTCACCATAACAGCTTCACGATAACAGCTTCATAAGGGCTCCTCCACCTACTAAACGAGGAGCTTGACCGCTGTTGCTTTGTATTGGGGGCATTTGGACATCGGATCCACAGCGGGCCCGGTGATTTGATTGGTGTGCGTCTCGGGAAAGTGGAAAGACAGGAAAAGTGTATTGGGGGCGGTGCGTGTGGAGTGCTTGACGGGGACGGCAATTTCACCCCAGCGGCTTTGTACTGTGATGATGTCACCATCCTCGATGTTTTCTCGTTGGGCATCCTCAGGATTGATCTCCAGAAGATCGCGTGACACCAGAGAGGATTGTCCAGAACGGCGGGTCATGGTGCCGACGTTGTAGTGGTGTAGGATTCTACCGGTGATGAGCAGGTAGGGGTAACCAGTGACGTGATGTTCTGAGCTCGGGGCGTAGTCAATGGTGGTGAGCGCTCCTTTGCCGCGTAAAAACCCTTTTTTATGGACGGTTGATGTGCCCTCACTTTCAGACGATGGGCATGGCCATTGCAGCCCGTCTTTTTCTAGTCGGGAGTAGGAGACGCCACCAAAGAGGTGCGGGGCGACCTGAGCGATTTCATCCATGACTTCGGATGGGCTTTGGTAGTCCCAGTTCGCTCCTGCCAGTATCGCGGTGTTACGAACGGCGAGCCAATCAGGCATGGCCTCACCTGGGGGAGAGACGGCGGGTTTGACATGTTGGATGCGGCGCTCGCCATTGGTGAAGGTTCCCTCCTGCTCGAGGTAGCTGGCTGCGGGAAGAATCACATCGGCAAAATGGCATGTCTCAGAAAAGAAAATTTCTTGCACGACGAGGAACTCGAGTTTTTCGAGTGCTGCTCGGACGTGGGATTCGTTGGGGTCGCTTTGCACGATGTCCTCGCCTTGGATCCACAGTCCATGCATCGATCCGTCCGCTGCTGCGTCGATCATTTCCGGTATGGTTAGTCCCGGTTCTTCGGGGGGTAGGCTGCCCCATATCTTTTTCACTCGTTCACGAGCGGATGAGTCAGCAACGGACTGATAGCCGGTGAACTGATCTGGCATGCTGCCCATGTCAGCGCTGCCTTGGACGTTGTTTTGCCCGCGTAGTGGCAACATGCCGGAGCCGGGTTTGCCGATGCTTCCGGTGAGCATGCCAAGATTGCACAGGGTCATGACGGATGCGGTGCCTTGCTCAAGCTCGGACAGGCCAAGCCCATGAACAAAGAGGGTGCCTGTAGACGCAGCCATCAAGGATGCCGCCTTTTGCATCGATGCGAGGTCGACCCCGGTAGCCTCGATGATGTCAGTTAAGGAGAGTGTCTCAAGGAAGTCCTTGAAGTGCCCGTAGTTCTCCACTCGCTCATGCAAGTATGGTTCATCGATGTCACCATTTTCATACAGAATTTTGGCGAGGCCATTGAACAGGGCGACGTTCGTTCCTGGTATGAGCTGTAGGTGGATATCGGCATAATGGGTAAGCTCGATTTTCCTAGGATCGATGACGATGAGCGGCGTGCCATTGAGCACATGCTGTTTGATTCTGGCCCCGACAATAGGGTGAGCTTCGGTGGGGTTTGCCCCAGCGACTAGGATGCAGCTGCTGGACTCAATATCTTGATAGGATGAAGAGGCGGCGCCTGTTCCCGTGACAAGCTGCAGCGCGAGGGCGGTGGAGGAGTGGCAGACTCGGGCGCAGCAATCGACATTGTTACTGAGCAAGACACTACGGAAATATTTCTGCAGTAGGTAACTGGCTTCATTGGTTGATCGGGATGAGGTGAAAGCACCCACCGAGGAGGAGCCATGTTTGCTGACTAGTCTGGAGAGGGTGTCGGTAATGCGTGCCAAGGCGTCTGCCCAAGTGGCTTGTTGAAAGCTTCCATCATCGGCTTTGATCAAGGGGTGAGTCAGGCGATCCCCGGACTTGAGGTAGCTGTGGGAGAAGCGCCCCTTGGCACAAAGGTGGCCTTTGTTGACGATGGCATCTCTGACACCGTGGATGCTGAGGACATCGTTGTGATCCTGGTCGACTTCGACGGTAATTTGGCAACCCACCCCGCAATAACCGCAGGTAGAAGTGACGGTTTTTTGGTGTGTGCTGGTTTTGAGTGCATCACGATTGGGCTGATCACGGTCAGTGATGGCATCGGTAGGGCAAATGTCCGCACATGCACCGCAGGCGACACATGGACTGTCGGCAAAGGTATCAGAATCTCCAATGGAAATTCTCTTGTCCGCTCCTCTGCCAGATATGCTGAACACAAATTGCCCCTGAATCTGCTCACAGGCGTTGAGGCAAAGTCTGCAGTTGATGCAGGTTGAGAGGTCGAGTCTAAGGTAAGGATGAGTTTCTTGAACTGCTGAGCGGCTTAGCTCAGCTTCCTGCCGGCTTTGATCATAAAGCTCCTGAAGTTGGCTGCGTAATGTTTCAATCTCCGTGGTCTCTGTGCGGATGTCCATGCCCGGCAGCAGTGCGCTATGGCATGCCGCCACTGGGCGGTCTTGCCCCTCGCATTGCACCAGGCAGATTCGGCAGCCGCCCTCGGGTTTTAATGCATCAGAGTGGCAGTTTGTCGGGATGGTAATGCCCAGCCTCGTCGCTGCCTCGAGGATGGTTTCGCCAAGCTGGGGAGTGATGGATTGGCCATTGATGAAGGTCTGCTTCATGATGACTTGGGGGTGAAAATTTCGTCACGGAAAATATCCAAATACTGGCTAAGCGCTCGTGGGATTTCTCTGCCAAATGCACACAGGCTGGTCTGGCCAATCAGGTGGAGTAAATCATTAAGCTGCTTTTGTGAGGTCGCCGTCAATGGTCCGCTGGCAATCTGGAAGGAGCGTTTTGATCCGAGGCTGCAGGGTTCACATTTACCACAAGATTCAGCTGCCATGAAGGATAGCCAGTGGCGAAGGAGTGCTGCTTTGTCGGCACTTTTGGGTAAAGCAATGATGCTGCCGTGACCGAGGTCGAAGCCGCGTTGCTGCATGGCTTCATAGCACACTGGTGTGTCCCATTGATCGGGGGTGATCACGCAGCCCATAGGCCCTCCTAGGAGAATCGCGGCGAGTGGTGACTTGCTGCCGCCAACAGCGTCGATGGCAGTTTGCAGCGTTGTGCCAAACTCGACTTCGACAATACCCGGGCGGACAAAACCATGATTGAAACAGAGGGTTTTTGTTCCCGAGCTGGTTGGGGTTCCCATGCGCTTATAATCCTCGCAGCCATGCTCGATGATGTAGGGGACGTTGCAGAGTGTTTCGATGTTATCGACGGCGGTGGGTTTGCCAAACAGGCCGGCCTCTGTGGGGTAGGGGGGGCGCAGTCGCACCTCGCCGCGTAGCCCTTCGATGGCATTGATCAGTGCCGTTTCTTCACCACAAACAAAACTGCCAGCCCCTTGCACGACGGATATCTCACATGAAAAATTCCCTGTCTGGAGGTGGCCTGCGTCGTGCGCTTCTGCAATGGCGCGCTTGATGATGTTAGCGGCAGCAGGATACTCAGAGCGGATGTAAATAATGCCCTTGCTAGCACCCATGGCGTATGCCCCGATGAGCATGCCCTCGATCACACTGTGTGGATCACGCTCTAGTAGTGTGCGGTCTACATAAGACCCTGCATCACCCTCGTTTCCATTGGCAATGATGTAGCGTTG
>DBBL01000147.1 GCA_002292185.1 Akkermansiaceae bacterium UBA985
AATAATTAAGGTATCTTGATATTTAATTCACAAGATTATTCATTGTTCAATGAATCTGTAATCCTAACTCGCGGAGGAGTATTTGGAGACTCCCGATGCAAAAGCATCAACTGCGGAAACTTGTACTCACGCATTCGTGATCACGGATGGCAGCCGATAAAGTGGGCGGCTGTTGTCTGTAGTAAATTCACCCGCCACTTCATCGTCGTTAACCAACAACCNNAATGATCCAACCCAACCACCCCGAACAAAGTCAGTCATCTGAAGAAGCAACAACAACTTCAACTAATCACAGAAAAACAACAGAGCCTCAGAAAAAGTCCCGCATTCAAGAATTTGGACTCCAGGCATCATCTAACGAAGTGAAGAACTTCGTTCTCGATACTAATGTGCTGTTACATGACCCAGGGTGTCTTAATCGGTTTAAGGATAATCATATATGCATACCCGTCGATGTGCTCGCGGAGCTCGACAAGTTCAAGGGTGAGCAAAGTGAGCGTGGCGCCAATGCTCGCCAAGTGCACCGCAGGCTAACGGAGCTATTTTCCTCAGGTGACATGGTGACCTCTGGAGTGCCTACTGAGGGTGGTGGCACGATCAGGTTGGTGATTTATGATCCGGATTTCTGTGAAGAAAATTCTAAAGAACTCGGCCAGTTTCTCCGTGTCTTTCCTGATCGCGAACGTGTTGATCATCGTATTTTAGCGGCAACGGTACTGCTGATGGAGCATAACGACGCTCCTGTGGTGCTGGTGACGAAGGACTTGAACATGCAGCTCAAGGCGCGTGCGGTGGGCATCGAGTGTCAGGATTACCTGAATGATAAAGTCGATCCTGCTGAGATCAGAAGCTATGATATGTGCTGTGTTGATGTTGACCCTGCGGAGTTACAGCGCTTTGCCAGTTCAGGTGAGCTTGCCCTAGAACATCCACGCCGTAAGGAGGTCGTGCTCAACCAGTATGTTTTACTCAAGGGAGGTGAAAAGCAGACCATGCCAGCGCGGCTTGATGCGAACGGAACTTTTGTGCGTCTTCAGATTCCTGAAGTGCTGCGCATTCCCGATGGCCATCACCTTAAGCCTCTGAACTTAGGACAGAAATGCTTGATTGATGCACTGCTCAACCCAGATATTTCCTTGGTGACTTGTTATGGCCAGGCGGGAACAGGCAAAACGCTTGTGGCCGTGGCTGCAGGACTTCACGAAATGTTCAACCGTCGTTATAATGGGCTAACTATTAGCCGACCAGTGGTTTCTATGGGCGATCAATTAGGTTTTCTTCCCGGTACCTTGGATGAAAAGATGAAGCCGTGGCTACAGCCTATTTACGATGCGCTCGATCTGCTCATGCAGCCAAGCAGTAATCAGGGACCGCGCCGTAAGCAGCAGAAGAAAGAGAATAATAATGAGCCTGCGAGTAAGCCTTACGATGATCTCATCGAACGTGGCATCATTGAAATTGAAGCCCTTTGCTATATCCGTGGGCGCTCGATTCCTAATCGTTTCTTCATCCTGGATGAAGCCCAGCAATTGACTCCGCAAGAGGCTAAGACGGTGGTGACACGTATGTCTCGTGGCTCAAAGCTGGTGCTTGTCGGAGATCCTGCTCAGATTGATAACCCGTATGTGGATAGCCGCAGTAACGGGCTTGTGTTTACTCGTAACAGGCTCAAGGGTCAGCCATTTGCCGCTCATGTTACTTTGCTGCGAGGTGAGCGTAGTCCATTGGCGGAGGCTGGAGCACAGCTGATGTAGGCATGACGGCTGTTGAGATTGAATTTCTAGGGAATGTTATTCATCTAGTGCAAGTCCCCTGTGACAGATGATGACCCCGANNGACACGATCTGTTTTACTGCTGCTCATTGTTTTGCTTTCAGGTTGTGTAGGCAATGCAGACCGTGCCAGGCCTTGGTTGGGAACTCTACGCCATGAGCTAGGTTATTTAGGCGCGCGTAATTGGGTGGTTGTGGCTGAGGCGGCTTTTCCCATTCACAGTCGCCGAGGGCTAAGTGTTGTTCAGCTTAATGGTGAGATTCCAGATGTGGTGGACGCTGTGGAGCGTGTCATTGAGGAGAAGTCTCACGTTAAGCCGCGCCTCTATGTGGCCACGGAGGCAGCCAGTGTGCCCTACGATTATGCCCCAGGAATTAAAAACTATCGCGACCAGCTTGAGGAGGCTTTGCATGGCCGGGAGACAGTCCAGCTTGATCATGCAATGTTAATGCGTATGCTTAACGACGCCAGTAAGACCTACCGGGTGCTAGTCATCAAGACGCGCAGCGCTCTTCCATACACATCTGTGTTCATGGAATTAGGAAGCGGCTACTGGGATGCTGAGTCTGAATCAGCACTCAGAGAAGTCATCGACAACGAAAACCTCCGATAATCAATCATCACACCATTATGGCAGCGCCCAAAAAAATAGACGAGGAGCTTATGCGTGAGCGTGAAGAAGCATGGGTAGGCGATGCTGTGCTGGCCTTGTTCGTGCGTCGACTGATTCTCAAGGAGCAAGGGAAAATGGATGGCGAGATGTTCATCCGTTGCACCTCGAACGATTTTCTTCGCAATATTGGTAACCCGACCTCTGTAGAGGCCTTAATAGGTCGTATCTATGAAGGCGAGGGGCTTGAGGCTGCTTTTGATTGGATGGAATTTCAATTGCTGCCTGTGTTTCGCGAACAGGAAAAAAATTACCGTAATCGAGAAGCTCAGAAGCCATTGAAGCGGCAAAAGAAACGGCGCTAATTCTTCCAATGTAGTCATGAACGTTTCCCCATACTTTTTGTTGACCGTGGGAGGTTTCTTGCTGCTAGATTATGAGTAGGTGATGCCACCGATTGTGATAAGCTCTACGGTCATTTTTGAGATCGTGGGACCTATTGTTAACAAGTTTGCCATCCGGCGTGTCGATGGGCAGGCTTAAAACAAGGCAAGTTGTATGCTTATTTTGCCAGTGAGCGGATGAAGTTCTCAAAGTAATCGACACCAGCTTCCAAGTCGGAAATGCGGATAAACTCATCCTTGGTGTGGGCCTGATTGATCGATCCTGGGCCGATACATATGGAGGGGATGCCGGCGGCGTTGAGATGTGC
>DBBL01000083.1:0-351 GCA_002292185.1 Akkermansiaceae bacterium UBA985
GCTTATGCCGACATCCCCGATAAATACCACGTCGTATTTTTGAAGGTCCTCCAGCTTCTCTGGAAATTTCTCAATATAGCCGGGTCCGTCTCCTGCACCAAGTTCTGGATGGAGAAGCAGGCAATCGACTTGAACACCCGGGTCTCTATAAAGAGCATTACGAATAAACCGATATTCCCAACGTGGCCGCGTTTCAATGACGAGTGTCTTGATAGACTCCTTGCGCCCAGAAATAGTGAACTCTCGGGAGTTGTTTTTTGATACTAGCTCGCCATTGGCAACTGGAATTGAAATCTCAAGGGTGGATGATCCCTCCGTGGACAAGCGCCATAAAATCGAATCGTAATAATC
>DBBL01000083.1:407-7468 GCA_002292185.1 Akkermansiaceae bacterium UBA985
TCACGAGTCAGTGACGAGGTGATGGTAAATGGGATCTGAACATTCTCGCCGATAATACCGTATGTGGGAGAAGTGACATTGGAGATGTCGAGGTCAGGAAGTCGCCTTTCACTACCAACGGGTATGCCAAATAAGGGGATTTGTCGGCGCCTCATTATTTGGGCTGCAGCGACGGGCTGTGTTCCTGTGTTCCAGTCCCCATCGGTTAATAAAATGATGGCGCGCAAATGACGATGATCTTCGAGAACGGTCTCGATCGCAGAGTAAATATCTGTTCCCGCGAGCGATGAGCTTACGGGGTCAGCATTTTCTGGAGGCGCAGAGAAGGGGAGTTCGAAAACCCGGTTGTCTTCATCTTCTTTGAGGGTGGTGAAGTGGTCACTGGCGAGAACCTGTTCGATCCAGTTTTTCCGTGTTACGACTTCTTGGCTGCTATCTAAAGACGGAGGCAGAATGGCATCAGTGGTTTCAGTAGAACGTGATGCATCATAGAGGATGACGATTTCGGGCTTGGAGGTAGGTTGAAGAGAAACACGCCATTCAGGCTCCCAGAGCATGAGCACGGTGATCAATGTGCAAAGAAAACGCAGGAACTCGAGAGCCGACGTTCTCTTTGGTCTTGCTGAGCGACGGATGGAAATAGCGCATAAAAAAGCCATCAACAACAAGGCACCGATACCGAGCCAAAATGTAAAGTGGCTCGGTGAAAACGACAGATTGTAGATTGAGAAATTCAACAGTTTTTAAAAGGTAGGTTATACAGAGGACTTACGTTTTTTTCTTCTCTGATTTGGGCTGGAGGCAGAGCAGGGCTTCGGTGATAAGGAATACAAGCATGGCGATCAACAATGCTCTCCAGATCTCTTTGATGAGGGGCTTGGAGTTTGCTGATTCTTCAAAAAGACGGTAGTCGATTCCTTCAAGAAGTGCTTCCATGTTATTTGGATCGAGCACGAGCCACTCGTCTTCGGTGTCGGGGCGGTTGGTGGCTACGAGACGATCACCGATTTTCCACACTCCGGCTTCATAGGCAGCATTGCTTGAATTGGATTCCTGGTAGGCGTCAACCCGGCTTCGGATTTCTCCATCTGCAGCTTTTGCTTTTGAGCTTCCAGCGATGGCGGCAAAGGCCGAGCTGTAACGTGAATCTCCTAGCTTGATCATGCGTTGCACAACGGGAAGTAATACATCAGCATCGGCTAAGTTTGACCATGTGTAATCGGGCAGGGATGCTACGAAGATTGCAGTGCCATCTCCAATGACCCGGCGTATGAGAAACGGCTTTTCATCACTCCACGCGGCTAGGGTAGTATACTCGCCAATGATGTCGCGGCGTTTGATCGCTTTGAGTTTTGATGCTGGAATACCCGTTCCCTCTATGCCGTTGCGCAGCGGGCCATCTGCACGGTTCCAGTCGTCGATGATGAAATACTGGCCCTGTGGAGATGTGAGTAAATCACCCCATTGAATGCCTAAGAAGGAGTTTTCTGATTCCCCGCGAGGTGGCAGCATGAGTGCAGCTCCACCAGTTTCAATGTATTGATTGAGTTGTTGGGCAATCGGTCCAGCGGGTAGAGCGGCTTGCCAAATGATCAAGGTTGCCCCAGCCCAGTCTATTTGATCGGCTTGCTGCGGGGAAAGTAGGCGGCACTCGTTGTCATTGAGTCCTGGGGGAGCAGCGGCAAGTGAGAGCCATGTGTTTGATTCTCCGCCTTCGGAAATCAAGTATGTCTTTGCGGGTGTGCCCTCTCCGTAGGCGAAAAATGATACGTTGTCGCGAGGGTTTGCATCGGAGGGGATAGCGATAAAGCCGTGCCCTTCACCCTCTCTGTTTCCCAGTGCTAAGTTCTTAGTGTATTTGTAGCTTTGGCCGTCGAAGATGATGGTTTCTGAGCTTCGATTGCCGTTGATGCTGTATGTGACGGGTATGGTGCTTGAGATGTTAGAATCGCTCCTGATGATTTCAATTTCCAGTGCGAGCTCATTGTTGATGCGGGTTGCGGAGAGGGTCCTGATAGCGGTGTTGTCAGTGACTGCTGAGCCCATAGCGATGATTCGCAGTGTCGTCTGTTGGGGTAAGTCGGCAAGCCCAGCTCTAATAGCGTCCCAACGACCATCATCCGGAGCCCAGTCTGACTGCTGGAGGTCTGAGGCTAACCAGATCTCAGTGCTCCCCAATGAGTTCTCAGCAATGTGATCGATGGCATTGGATATAAGTGCGGAAATAGAAGCTTTTGTATCTGTTGCGGCTGCAGCACTTAATTCACTGAGCGCGTCAGGTGAGGGGATGCTTTGTGGCTGTGCGCTGGCGCTATCGATGAGGATGAGTTTGGGGTTATTCAGGCTTTGGAGTGATAGCTGGACACTTTTGATTGCACTGAGTCGTTTGCTTTCATCTCCGTTTTCGGCGATTTGTTCCATGGACGAGGAGCGATCCAAGATCAGGATAACGGTATCGATATTGGATCCGCCCCAGCTAAGAAATCCACCAACGAGGGGGCGAGCTATGGCAAAGATGAGCGCGGCTATGGCAAGTGCGCGGCAAGTGAGGATGATGATGTATTTCAGCTTTTTCTTGCCCCTGGATTCACGGGAAGCTTTCAGCAGGAACTCCATAGCTGCCCACTGCACGGTGCGGTAGCGCCGGCGATTGAGCAGGTGGATGATGATAGGTATGCTGACTCCTAATAGACCCCATAGTAGTGATTGTTGTAAAAAGGAGACAGACATAGCTGAGGTCGAAATTCGTTAGCGCGCGAAGTTATTTTCTTCCTTTTTTGGGAAGCCTCGTGCTCAGGAAGTCGTGGATGATCTTCTCATAATCTTGATCCGTAGTGATGAGGTGGTAGTCGGCATGGACGTCATGGCATGCGGATTTTACATCTATCAAAAATTGCTGCATGGCGTGCCGATAATCGTTTGCGATAAGGGCGGGCTCGGCGACGAGTGAGGTCTGATCCTCCATGTCAATGAAGCGGTGAGGGCGCTCAAAATCAAATTCAAGCTCTTGTTTGTCGAGCATGTGGAAAATGGCGATGTCGTGCTTGCGGTAGCGCAGGTGCTGAAGAGCGTCTGTTAATGCTGCGGTATCACAGAAGAGATCAGACATGATGATGATGAGCGCGCGCTGATTTGTTTTTTCAGCAATCGCATGCAGTGCCTTAACGAGTCCGGTCTCACCCGTAGGCTCCGTTTTGGCGAGCACGTCAAAAATGTTGTTGAGCTGTGCCGCCCTGCGGGTGGGAGGAATTTCCAGATGGATTTTTTTTTGGCAAACTGAAAGTCCAGCGGCGTCACCTTGGTTAATGATAAGGTATGAAAGCGTGGCAGCTAGTTTGCGGGCGAACTGAATGCGTGAGTCATTGGCTGCGCTGAATGCCATTGAGGCACTGGCGTCGAGCACGAAGTATGCCCGCAAGTTGGTGTCTGCCTCAAACTCTTTGATATAATAGCGGTCCGATCTCGCGTAGGCTTTCCAGTCAAGCCTTCTGGTGTCGTCCCCTTGCACATACTTGCGGTATTCTGCGAATTCCACGGACGAGCCGCGGTGAGGGGAGCGATGCCGGCCGGCAACGCTGCCTGTCATGGCATGGCGAGCCTCGAGCGGCATAGCGCCCAAACGAGCAAGCGCATCTGGATCGAGAAAGTCGTATTTCATCTATTGGGTCTATCAAGCGGGGACGCTGTTATGCCGATGAGGGTGCTCATACGGATGATAGGAATCATGCTTCCTTCATTTCTTCGATCAACTTACTAACCACCTTGGATGAAGTCATGCCTTGTGATTCAGCGGCAAAGTTGGTTAAGACTCGGTGATTGAGGACGGGGCTTGCGACGGCTTCTATATCTTCAAGTCGAGCCATGTAGGATCCGCTCAACGCGGCACGTGCTTTGGCACCTAAGATTAAATACTGAACAGCACGAGGTCCTGCGCCCCATCCCACGTATTCACTGATCCATTCGGGGGCGGCTTGAGAGCCTGGGCGTGTTTTGCGCACAAGCTCAACCGCATAATCATAAATGTGATCAGGAACGGGTATGCGGCGAACAAGATCTTGGTATTCTTGGACACGTTCGCCACTGAGAATATGATTCAGCTTGGGTTTTGATGTCCCAGTTGTTTCACGCGCGATGCGTAGCTCCTCCTCATGACTCGGGTATTCTACTTCAATGAGAAACATGAAGCGGTCGAGTTGTGCCTCGGGGAGGGGGTAAGTGCCTTCTTGCTCGATTGGGTTTTGAGTGGCGAGAACGAAGAACGGCTTATCGAGCGGGTAAGTTTTTCCTAAAACGGTAACCATGTTTTCCTGCATGGCTTCTAGCATGGCAGATTGGGTTTTTGCTGGTGCTCGGTTAATTTCGTCAGCAAGCACGAGGTTGGCAAATACGGGTCCCTTGATGAACTCAAATTCACGATGCCCTGCACCCGTTTCTTGGATGATATCAGTTCCGGTGATGTCAGCTGGCATCAGGTCAGGCGTGAACTGGATGCGGTTAAAACTCAGATCCATTGTTTCGGCTACGGATGAGACGAGCAAGGTCTTGGCGAGGCCGGGCACACCCATCAGTAATGCATGGCCACGGGAGAATAGACAAATGGCGAGGCGCTCAATAACCTCCTCTTGGCCAATGATGACCTTGCCGATTTCATTTTTAAATTCTTGGTAAACGAGGCGAAGTTGGTCGACGGCGGCGACATCATCAGCGGGCAAGGCGTCAGCGGAAAGGGTAGGGGGTGAGTTGTCACCGCTGATCTCTGTTTCGTCACCGAATGCAGTAGTTGGTATATCCATAATGTTAATAGTGTTTAAGGAGGTGTCTTGTAGGCACCATGAATCAATACAAGCAGGCTCGTTTTCTGTAGGCCGTGCCGATGAACATGGTTAAATATTGATGCACTTTGTAAGTTAGCGAAGCTAAGGGTGTGAATTATTTTGTCGAGGCAGGAAAATATGCATTTTTCAAGTGACTAGGCTGCATAGCCATGCCAGAATTAATTTATTACTTTGAGTGAGTAATTAGCGACTTTTACAGAAAATACATTTTTCGTTATGGCTAGTTCATCAATACCCCCCACCACAAATCCCTTTGATAATGCTTTTGAGCTCTTAGGCCAATCTCCTGAGGTTTCAACTGATTGTATACACGCAGAAGAGCTCGATCGGCTGGTCGGCGCTTTGTCTATTAGGGCGGAGAATTCTGGCCGTATCGTTCTGTTGAGGTCTCCACGAGCTGGCTTTGGCAAGACGCACTTATTGATACGTCTCAACGAGCGTGTTGCTAATACTCATGATTTCATTGCTCTTGAACCAAGCAGGGGGCGTTATTTGAATGATGAGTTAGTGCTTGATGCGGTGTTGCGAAATTTTTCGAGAATGTTACCGGACGGTGATGGCCTGACCTATTTGGATAAGCTTGCTCGACGTATATTTGCCAAGGGGCTTGAGCCTTTGGTCTTATCTGGTGAAGTGCCCAGCCAAGACAAGGAAAGTGCGCTCGAGGCCATGAGAAATCGCCCGGCTGAAACCTTTGATTTCCACAACGCTGAGGCATCCACTGCGCAGTGGGCATTGTCCAATTTCACCCTACTGGGCCCACGGCTTTCAACAGAACTGGCTGAGCAAATAGAAGCCAGGTATCGCCCTGTAGCATGGTGGATAGAGCTGCTTTTTCGCTACAGCTCAGCTTCTCTCGAACAGGGCAATAGGAATGGATCACTCTTTGAGACGGTGTTTAATGGTGAGCAGCATGAGGCAGACATGCATGAAAAGCTGGTGACTTTGCTGAACTTGGTTGGTTTGGTCACTTCGCCAGTGCTTGTTCTTGATGAAGTCGAAGGCTTGTCGAGTAGTCCGGAATCTGGATTAGAAATCGTCACTTTTCTAAACACATTACATCAATCTTGTAAAAAGATGGTTCTTATTATCAGTGTTAATGGCGATGTGTGGCAAACTGCTTTTTTACCCCGTCTGCCGTGTGGTCTCAAAGATCGCCTGACGGATATCGTGGTCGATTTGAAGCCCATCACCAAAGAACAAGCGATAAGAATCTTGCGCGATCGTGCAGGAGACCGTGCTGATGTGCTGGCAGAGACGATCGATTTTGATTGTGGTGTTGTTTACCCACGCGGCATCGTTCGTTCGGCAGCTTCTGCCTGGAATGATATTGATGCGCGTCAGAAGGAAGTCGAAGTAGGAGACGNNGACGTAGCCGAGTCAGCTGGGGCTGACGAACAGGACACACCAGATGTGCCAGATTTGCAGGATGTGCCAGTCGTGCGTGACGATGAGGCTTCTAATGAAGCTGCGACACCTCAAGAATTAGATGTCATCGTAGAATCTCCATTCTCTAAAGTTGACGAGGATGACCCAACGGAAAGTGAACTTGCTCCTCCTTTGGATTTAGAGTCGATATCTCAACTGCTAGGTATTAAGAGCGAGGTGGAGGAACCAGAAGAACCAGAAGAACCAGACGAGCAGGCAGAGGATGTGAGGGTGCCAGAGGCAGGGCCGACATCGCAAGGAGTGGAGCCCACATCACAAGAGGTAGAGCCGATATCGAAGCTGACCGATGCCGTTTTCCCACCTAAATTAGAGAAGGAAGTGATTTCTAGCGCTCCATTTAGACCTTTATTTGCGATGGATGAAGAAGAGGTGGCAGATGCACTGACAAGCAGGTTTGAGCCGGATTTAGAGGGGCAGGTTGCTGAGGATGCTGAGCCTGCGGGACAAGATTTTGTGCCGTCGCCATTTAGTCAGATTTCAGACTCAGATGATGATGCCGAGGTGGGCGCTGCAATTCCGATTCAATCTCCCTTTGCGATCGATACCAGTGCTGTTGAGCATGTTGATGATGCAACTGAAGCCGCGACCAATGCCTTTGGAAAAGATTTAGAGGATGAAAATATAGATAACTCTGAGCCTGAGGCGCAAGATCTTGCTCCATCGCCTTTCTCTATGGCTGCAGATGCGGAGGTCGATACTGATGAGGACACTGTAAACACTATTCAATCGCCCTTCGATATGGATGAGAGTCCGGTCGAAGAGGTTGAAGAGGTTGAA
>DBBL01000083.1:7510-19121 GCA_002292185.1 Akkermansiaceae bacterium UBA985
GAGGAATCAGAGGAATCAGAGGAAATCAAAGAGGCCGATGTCATGCCGGTGTCTAATCCTTTCCTTGCAGGTGATGAGGATCAGCCGCACACCGTTACTCAAGAAGATCATGACAGAATTGAAGATCTGCTGAAGCAGTTTCGTGATCGTTACGGTCGGGAATAGATCCAAATCTCGAACATTTATCTCAATATCGCTCAAGGGGGGTATTTTTTTTCGCTCCATGAGGATTTGCGCTTGTCATTGCGCAGCTGCATCTATTTATTCACTCATGGCGCAGATCTCACTTGGACTATCGTTTGATGATGTATTGCTCACCCCTAGGTATAGCGGAATTTTACCTGGTGACGCAGATTTAAAAACCAGTTTGGCATCTGATATATGCCTTAATATTCCGGTTGTATCCGCGGCTATGGATACGGTCTCGGAGACTGATCTGGCCATTGCGCTAGCACAAGAAGGAGGCATCGGAGTTATTCATCGTAATAACACCATTGAGGAACAGGCGGCAATGGTTCTTAAGGTGAAGCGCTCGGAGAGTGCCGTTATTCATAAGCCTTACACGGTCTCGAAAAATCAAACGGTTGGCCAACTGCGCATGATCATGGACGAGCAGGGGTTTTCAGGATTTCCGGTGGTTGACGCAGAAGGCAAGCTCGAGGGAATGGTAACAGGCCGTGATGTTCGTCACATGGCTGACAATGCGGCAACGATTTCAGAGGTGATGACTCCTTTAACGCGCTTAATTACATCCCATGAAAATACAGGACTACGTGAAGCGCGCGCTATTCTCTACGAAAATAGGATTGAGAAGCTTCCACTGATTAATGATGAGGGCGTGCTCACGGGCCTGATCACTGGAGCTGATATTGAAAAACGCATTACTTTCACGGATGCGGCTAAGGATCCAAACGGCCAGTTGCGCTGTGGTGCAGCAGTAGGCGTTGGCCCAGACTGTGTTGAGCGGGGCAAGGCCCTGATTGAAGCTGGTGCAGACGCTTTGTTTATTGATGCTGCCACGGGTCATACAAGTCGTGTGATCGAGGTGATCGGTAAGCTGCGAGAGCTCGATGACGTGCCGGTAGTTGCTGGTAATGTGGTTACTGCTGAGGGCGCTCGAGACTTGGTAGAGGCCGGTGCATCTGCGCTTAAAGTCGGTGTTGGTCCTGGTTCTATCTGCACCACGAGGGTGATATCAGGTGTCGGCATGCCTCAGTTTACGGCGATTCAAAATGTGTCTTCCTACTGTAGGGACAAGGGTATTCCTGTGATCGCAGACGGTGGTATTCGTTATTCAGGAGATATCGCCAAGGCGCTTGCGGCTGGAGCTGATCTGGTGATGCTTGGTTCCATTCTTGCTGGAACGCGTGAAAGCCCCGGAGCAACGGTTCATTACCAAGGGCGTAGATTTAAATCATACCGTGGCATGGGATCACTTGGCGCCATGCGCAAGGGCTCCGGTGACCGTTATGGACAAAACAGCTCAGGCAAACTGGTAGCAGAAGGCGTTGAAGGCCGAGTTCCTTACAAAGGGCCTCTCTCGGAAGTTGTTTTCCAGCTCATGGGTGGTCTCAAATCAGGCATGGGTTATGTTGGTGCATCTAATCTTAATGAGTTGCGCGAACGGGCGCAATTCACACAAATTACCTCTGGCGGTCTGAAGGAAAGTCATGTGCATGACATCACCATCACAGAGGAGCCTGTCAATTACCAGCCGTCCGCCTAAAGGCACCGTCACAACTGTTTATTATTACTGACTTGATCTTGAATGATTGGGTCAATTCACTGAAATATTTTATGATAGAAAAAAATCACGTCGCCGTTTTTGATTTTGGTTCACAGTATACTCAACTCATCGTGAGGAGGGTTCGTGAGCTAGGCTTTTTCGCTAAGCTCTATGAGCCGGAGGAAATATCATCCATTGGCCAGCCCGGTGCTGTCATTCTCTCAGGTGGTCCTAAAAGCACCAGTGATGACGACGCGCCAGACATCGATTTTGATGCGCTGCAGGCGTTTGGTGTTCCCGTATTGGGTGTCTGTTATGGCATGCAGATGCTCAACATCAAATTTGGGGGTTCCGTTAAATCAAGTAATCGTCGCGAATACGGCCCAGCAGAATTAAAGCCCTTGGCGAGTGAAGGTCTCTATGAAGGCATTTCTCATGAGTCTCAGGTATGGATGAGTCACTCGGATACGGTGAGTGATTTGCCGGATAATTGCCAGGTGCTAGCGGCCAACAAAGAGGGCACGCCAGTTTCCTTGAAGTGGGGCGAGCGCTACTACGGTATTCAATTTCACCCGGAGGTGACGCACAGTCATGAGGGCCTTCGCATCCTGCATAATTTTTTATTGCAGGCAGGCGAGTTGGAGGTGTTCCGGATTGAGGACTTTAAGCGTGAATTGATCGCCGGTATTCGTGAGAGAGTCGGAGATAAGCAGGTTGTTTGTGGCGTCAGTGGTGGTGTCGATAGCACGGTACTTGCAGTTCTTTTGAAGGAGGCTGGAGTGAATACACGAGCTATCTTTGTCGATCACGGTTTGATGCGGATGGATGAAGGTGATGAAGTGCGTAACAATTTTCACCGCATGGGTGTGGACATTGAGACGGTCGAATGCTCGGAGCTCTTTTTGGGGCAGTTAGCTGATGTTTCTGATCCGGAAGAGAAACGTAAAATCATTGGCAATTTGTTCATTGATGTTTTTTGGGACACTGTGGGAGATGCTGAGATGCTAGCACAGGGGACACTCTACCCTGATGTGATTGAATCTGCATCCAATGCCAAATCAAAAGCCTCGAAGATCAAAACTCACCACAATCGTGTACCGCGTATTTTAGAACTCCAGAAGCAGGGCAAGGTTTTGGAACCTCTTGCTGAGCTTTTCAAGGATGAGGTCCGTGAGCTTGGAGCATCCTTGGGGATACCCCATGATATCCTTCAGCGTCATCCATTTCCTGGTCCCGGTCTCGCGGTCAGGTGCCCGGGTGACATCACCGATAAGAAGCTGCGCATCATCAGAGAGTGTGATGCTATTTTCATAAGCCGACTTAAGGATCATGGCTGGTATGATAAGGTGTGGCAGGCTTATGCGGGCCTCATTCCCGTTAAAACCGTCGGCGTTAAAGGGGACGAGCGAAGTTATGAGTGGGCAATAAGTCTGCGTGCTGTGATAAGTGAAGACGCCATGACAGCCGACTGGGTAGAGCTGCCAGCTACATTATTGAGAGAAACCAGTAATCGTATTCTTAATGAGGTTGATGGCATCAACCGTGTCTTGTATGATATTTCGACAAAGCCACCTGCAAGTATTGAGTGGGAATAATAAAGACTGATGTTTAGTCAGCAGCGTTGAGATGAGGTGCCCACGATGTGTCCAAACAATTCACCGCAGTGCGGCGCAGTGCCCTCACTGTGGCTTTGTTCTGTCCGACCTCGATGATCTCTATGGCTCGGGTGAGGTTCGATTGAGGCGCCTGAGTGATATGGCAGGGGCATTACGCCTTAAGGAGAGACAAAAGCTGGAGCGTTTGCTTGATGAGTTTCAGACCAGTTTTCCTCAGTTGTTTTTTAGCGTCTATTATGGTGCGCTTGAGGACAGAGCTAATATACGCCAATTTGGTCTGTGGTTGCTCAATCATGCAGCTTATGAGGACTTAGATATTAGTCGCCCTAATGATGGAGGGATTCTGTTACTGGTAGACCTGAATACGAAAGTAGCATCCATTTCGTTTGGCTATATGTTGGATTCCTTCCTGACCGAGGAGGATACATTTAATATCTTGGCGAAAGCTCACCCTCATTTATTGCAAGGGAATCACTTGAAGGCGGCCAGTGTGATTGTGAAGCAGTTGTCACGCGTCCTGAGGAAAAAATCTAGACGCGCGATTCTCCAGCAGAAAATATTTGGACCTCCAATAAACCAAAGTAGTGGAGCGGTAAATGCTTTGGAAAGGATCCGATCCAATCGATCTAATCGTTCTGCCGCAGAGCAAGATAACTTTAAAAGTATTCAAACCACGAGAGCTGTAAATAAGGAGAAGGAGCCGTGAAGGTAAGCTTTTTTCGATGGCTGTTGTTGCTGCTGCTGGTATCGCATTCTGCTCGTGCTGAGTCCTTGCCGCAGTGGTCGGACGAAGATAGGGCTCGTCTACTCAGAGGGGAAATCATTGCCGGTACGGATATCCTTGTAGAGGATAAAAGGGTGATTGCATCCTTGAGGCTAGGGTTAGAGTCTGAGGTGCTTCGATCTTTACCGCCCGAGCTGGAGCCAGAGCCAGAATACGATCCCAAGGTGGTTCCGTCTGAGTTCTTGCCGCTTTATTTTACTTCCTCTGAAAGCTATTTGATCGACCCTCAGCAGTTGTTATCCAATCAAGAAGCCCTCGATCGATTGGGCTTTCTGAATTATCACGCTGATGACTCAGAGCTCAAAATAAGGATGTATCTGTTTGATTCAGAACAGAATTTGCCTGCCACCTATACGATTGAAAAACTTTGTGAAGATCATTACGCGGATGCGCCTCTCACGGCGATCGTTTTTTGCTTTTTGGGTAATCCTGAAAGAAGTCAGCTGGCATTCGCCGGTCAGGGGGCAGCCGATGTGATAGCATTAGATCGGCGAAAAATGCTCGAGTCTGCCATGATTAAGTCGATGGAGAAATCTGATCCCGCCATGCAGTTAGAGTCATTTATTGTTCAGCTATCCATTTCCCTTTATTGGCTGGAGGCTGAAAGAGCTGAAACTCTCGCGGCGCTAGCAGCAGAGGGGAGCCGAGCGCTCGCAGGTAAGGCATGGACCTCAGGTAATGGTGCCGGAAAAGCCGAGGTGGTTCCCGTCATCGACGCTGGCGGGCTTTCTGTTTTAAAGTCTAATATGCACTGGATCATTTTGGGCCTTCTGGGTTTGTTGTGCCTGATGGCTGGTTGTGTTTTTGGCTGGGTCATGTGGAGTCGATCACGTCGTTATCATTTCCCAGTGGTGGAGACACCCGAGAGACTCGGAGCTAGTTATGCAGCAGGGGTTGGGGCTGTCATCGCATTCCATAAAAAACTGGGCTCACCATCAAGTCAGCGTAATCAAGTGCCTGACTACCTGAAACGGGTTTAAAACACTTCATTTTATCATATGAACTGGCAGAAAAAATGAAAAGGTTGCTTAAATCCCTGTTTAGAAAATAAATTACTTTACGAAGCTCGATCTGCTGATAACTGTGCCTTTGTTCCCTCAAAGGAGCAGACAGTCCGATTAGTATTGGATCATACAGGTTAGGGGGTTTCCTGGTGATTTAGCTAATCGGACTGTTCTCTTTATACTCGTTTTTCACTTGCTTGTGAGGCCCGAAAACCACCTTGAGTTGGTGTTGTTTATAGAGTAAATTAGCTCCCTATGCATCAGCGCTGTTACTTACCGTTGCGATATCTGTGCCTTCAATTATGGCGTATTTCATGCTGCCAGTTTACTGTTATCGGCTGTGTGCTGGTGGCCAGCAGTCTTTGTGCTGGGGCATTCACGGTGAATCAACAAGAGGTGCCGAAAAGTAAAGCGGACTTGGTTGCGATACAGGACGCTTTGGTTGAAAACCTTGAGGCTTGCCGTATGGCTACCGTGAGTATTCGTATTGGCGAAGGATTCGGTAGTGGTGTGATTGTGTCTCCTGAGGGTTTGATTCTTACCGCAGCTCATGTGACCGCGGAGGTGAATGAAGAAATGACGGTTATTCTTAATGGTGGTAGTGAACACAAGGCCATCTCCATGGGCCTACACTCTGAGAGTGACGCCGCCATGATGCGCATCATCGATGAGGGAGAATATCCTTATGTGAACATTAATAAGAATAATGATTATCGATTGGGGCACTGGGTATTTGCATTAGGTCATGCAGGTGGATTTGATCTTGAACGCGGAGCTGTTGTAAGACTCGGCAGAATTGTGATGGAAAATGATTCAACCTTGCACACAGATTGCAAGGTGATTGGAGGTGATTCTGGCGGTCCATTGTTTGACATGGGTGGCGAGTTGATCGGTATACATAGTAGAGTCTCCGCCAGCTTAGAGCAGAACATGCACGTGCCGATACGGGAGTATCTTAAGCATTGGGATGCGCTGAAGGGTAATGAGTTTTTGGGTGATGGTCCATTTGCTGAACGTCCTGATAAGGGCTCGGGCTTTCTTGGTTTTGCCTCAACGGACACGGAGGACGGCTTACTCATTGGCGAAATGCTCGAGGATGGTCCAGCGGCCAATGCAGGGATCGAGACAGGTGATATTATCTTAGAGCTCGAGGGTGAGGCTCTTACTGACAAAGAACATTTTCAATCCATGCTCAAAGAGAAAACACGTGGAGAAGAAGTGGAGCTGCTTATCATGAGAAATGGTGAACAGAAAAAAATGACGGTAAAACTCGGCGAGAGGTAATCTCATGAATCGCGATGATAAAAAAAGATTTTCAGCTTGGAATATGGCAGCTTCTCAAATGACATTCATGCCCATGCTCGTTCTCAGCGTGAGCCTATTTGTAGCTTCTACGCAGCTTAGCTCAGCTCAAGGTGGGCTGCCTGCAGATCAGCGTATCAATGGGAAACGTGTTTGGGCCGCTTTTGAGCCGCATCGTGAAATCCTACAAAGAAGTAGCGCGGTCATTTACACGGATGAGAGAGCGAGGGTTAAATCCCTTTATGGCACAGTCGTCAGTGAACAGGGTCACATCCTGACGAAGGCGAGCGAGATTGAGGGTAAGTCACATCTCAGTGTCCGCATTGCTAGTGAGGTCTATACGGAGGTTGATCTATTAGAAGTCGATGAACAATGGGACGTCGCTTTGCTTAAGATAAGCGCCGAGCAGCCATTGACTCCTGTTGAGCTGAGTAGTGGCGATGATATCAGGCAGGGGCACTGGGTAGTCTCTAATGGATCAACCACGCGCAGTCAGAGACGAGTGCGTCTAGGCATTGTCAGCGCTGAGATACGCAAAATATCAGCCACTAAAAGTCATGTGGTTTTGGGCGTTGAATTCGAAAAAGGTAAAGAGGCTCAATGGAAGGTTGCCGGTGTCAGCGAAGACAAGGGCGCTCAGAAGGCGGGCATACAAGTCGGCGACATCATCATCTCAGCTGAAGGCGTCAAGCTGAGCGAGAGAGAAGATCTCATCGAGGTGTTGAAAAAGAAGGAGCCAGGAGACAAGGTTGCTATCGAGCTTATGCGAGACAAAAAGAAGCTTCGCCTGGGTGTTGAGCTCTCTGCAAGGGAAGAAAGCATGACTCGAAATGACCAGATGAGTGGTGGTGAGAATCAGCTCTCAGCGCGACGCTCAGAATTCCCTCGGGTCATTGATCATGATACCCCGCTGACGAAGGTGTCTGTGGGAGGGCCGTTGCTTAATCTGGACGGGATATGCATAGGTATGAATATTGCCCGTGCAAGTAGGGTGGCAACCTTTGCTATTCCGGCACGTGAGCTGCGAGAGATAATTGCAAAGATGATTGAGTAGTATTCTTTTTTCTTGTGCTAGATCGGCGAGCTGACAGAGTGCCCAAGTTTCTTACTATTATGAATATATCTCGTTGTTCCGTCATCAGTCGTTTCGTCTTGTTGCTGCCATTTCTAATCAGCTCCTTATGGGCCGCTGATGGGTCAAGCACGGCAGATAATCTCAACGCGGCCATGGCTCCAGTAGCGGATGTGCTTGAGAATATCATTTTCTATTCGTTTAACGTAGCTGGGCAGGGCTTGCCCATTGTGTTGGTTGTTCTCGGAGGCACCGCTATTTTTCTCACCATTTATTTCAAGTTCCTCAACTTGCGATCGATAGGCTTAGCCTTTAGGACTGCCCGCGGAAAGTATACTAGAGCTGATGCACCCGGTCAGATTACTCATTTCCAGGCGTTGACGGCGGCTTTGTCGGCAACGGTAGGTTTGGGTAACATAGCAGGCGTGGCTGTCGCGGTTGGTTTGGGAGGTCCGGGAGCTACCTTTTGGATGATTCTGATGGGCTTGTGTGGCATGACCACTAAGTTCTGCGAGTGCACGCTGGGTGTTAAATATCGTCGGATTGATGACAAAGGCAGAGTGCATGGTGGCGCAATGTATTACTTGAGTCAGGGTCTGAAAGAAAAAGGTTTTGGGAGTCTGGGTAAAGTGTTGGCCATCTTTTTTGCCATCATGTGTGTGGGTGGTGCCATTGGCGCCGGTAACATGTTTCAGGTAAACCAAGCGGCATCTCAAGTGAGCAGTGCTTTTGGTATTTTCACGGAGAGCAAACTTATTTTCGGCATCATTCTGGCTGTGTTGGTCGCTATGGTGATCATCGGAGGCATTGTTGCCATTGCACGGGTGACGTCATTCCTGGTTCCTTTCATGTGCGGTATGTATCTGGTGGCCGCTTTGGTCATTATCTGCACTCATATTGACATGGTAGGAGACGCATTTAGGCAGATTGTCGAAGGAGCATTTTCTCCTATGGCTGTTGGCGGTGGTTTGATCGGTGTGCTTATCCAAGGAATCAAGCGGGCTGCATTTTCCAATGAAGCAGGTGTCGGCTCGGCTCCCATTGCTCACGCGGCAGTGAAGACTGATAAACCGGCAAGTGAGGGCATTGTGGCATTGCTTGAGCCATTTACGGATACCGTGGTTGTGTGCACAATGACAGCGTTGGTGTTGATTGTGACAGGTGCCTGGAAGGTAGACGGTATCGTTAAATCAGATTCTGCCGAGCTCTACAGCATGCCTTTGGCAGGAGCCGTTGTGGTTCAGCAAATCGACAAAGGTGACGAGTTGCGTATTTTAGGTAGCTCTGAAGATAAGGATTCTGGACAAACCTTTGGCAAGGTCTGGCAAGACGGTGCTGAAACGGATCTGTGGGTCAATGTTGAGGACATCAACAAGGTGGAAGGTATTGCCAAGACGTCGATGGCCTTTGGCGAAAAATTTGCATGGTTTCCAAAGCTTTTAGCTGTCGCTGTATTGTTGTTTGCTTTCTCCACGATGATCTCTTGGTCTTATTACGGTGAACAGGCGGTGATTTACCTCTGCGGTGGACCACACAAGACGGCGATTTTGCTCTACAAGCTCCTGTTCTGCTGTTTTGTCGTCGTTGGATCGGTTGCTTCGCTTGGTAATGTGATCAGAATCTCTGACGCCATGATTTTTGCCATGGTCATTCCGAATATGGTAGGACTCTACTTTTTGTTACCTGTAGTTAAAAAAGAGCTCGCCATCTTCCGCCAGCACGTAGCTGATACAGAAGGGAAGTAAGCGTATGCAGCTCTGAGGATGCAAGGGCATGACTCAGCCCATTTTTTTTTTGATTAGTTTCCTTAGTCTTAAACCATTACGGAATAATACTTTCGCGCTCTTTGATTCTGCTAGGGGCTCGTTGTTGTGAAAAACCGCTGGTCAAAACTCTTGTTTTGATGCAGGTTACGTCCGTCCATGGCCATGAGTTCACCTTCAGAAAAACCAGACCAATTTCTCGTTGGTGGAGGTGTGCCTGAGTGTCTTAAGCCGGGCTATGTCAATCGTCGCAAATTCCTTGGCGCAGCCGGCCTGACTGCCGCAGGGGTTATCATTGGCGCCCCAAAAAGTGAGGCTGCATTCTTTGGTCTTATGGGGGACAAGCCCGTTCCGGGCATCCCGCATGCTTGGATACAAGCGAAGGGTTCGGATGTTACCCGTTATGCTCGTTACATTCAGAGCCTCAATCTGCGCAACATCACACCTCGTATGGTGTTGGCGCCGCATTTCAAATCCAGAGGAGGTGTCGCAAACTCCTTGCCGCCTAAGACCTATTGGCGAAAGCTCGGGCCAACTCTTAAGTTGATTGATAGCATTGTTTCGCGCATTGGCTCTCCGCTTAAGGAAATCGCATCTGCCTACCGTAGCCCAAGCTATAATCGTGCTGTAGGCGGGCGAACAAAGTCTTATCATATGCAGAATATGGCATGTGACATCAAGTTTCATGGCGTCTCTACCTACCATGTAGCCGCCGCAGCCAAAGAACTGCGCAGTCAGGGTTTATACAGAGGTGGGGTGGGACGTTATTCGGCCTTTGTCCATGTCGACACCCGCGGCATTAATGTTGATTGGTAGGATTGCGCTGCGGCTAAGTCGGTAGCGTGTAAAGTTGTAGGGCCTGATATTAGCATCTCATCAGTGGTTGCATTGATTGTTTTAGGCTCAGAAATTCAGGCCTAAAAAAAGGGCACCCCGCAATGCAGGATGCCCTTCATGATAGAATGAAGATACTGAGACCTAGATCTCGACCGAGTTGATGGTCTGAAGAATGCGGCCAGCGATCTTGTAGGGGTCACCCTGTGAGTTCGGGCGGCGGTCCTCGAGATAACCTCTGTAAGCATCATCTTTGACGAAGCCGTGTGGCACGCGGACAGATGCACCACGGTCAGCAACACCCCAAGAGAACTTGTCGATGGACTGAGTCTCGTGGAGGCCGGTAAGGCGCTTATCGTTGTCAGGACCGTAAACAGCAATGTGCTCTTCGGTGAACTCTTCGAATGCGTCCATGAGCTTGAGGAAGTATTCCTTGCCGCCGACTTCACGGAGGTGATCGGTGGAGAAGTTGGCGTGCATGCCTGAGCCGTTCCAGTCGCCGGTGATTGGCTTACAGTGCCACTCAACGTCTACTTCGAACTCTTCGCAGAGACGCAGCAGAAGGAAGCGAGCTACCCAGATATCGTCAGCAGCTTTCTTGGAGCCTTTGGCAAACACCTGGAATTCCCACTGACCTTTGGCAACCTCGGCGTTAATGCCTTCGTGGTTGATGCCAGCGTAGAGGCAGAGGTCAAGGTGAGTATCGGTGATTTCGCGAGAGATTCCGCCGACGTTGGCAAAACCGACACCACAGTAGTATTCACCCTGTGGATTGGGGTAACCGCCCTTGGGGAAGCCGAGGGGCACACCTTCTTGCATGAGGAAGTATTCCTGCTCAAAGCCGAACCATGTTCCTTCATCATCGGGAATGGTAGCACGACCGTTGGAGGAGTGAGCGCTGCCGTCGGGTAGCATGACCTCACACATGACGAGGATGCCGTCTTCACGGGTGCCGTCAGGGTAAAGCGCTACGGGCTTGAGCACGCAGTCGGAGTCACCACCTTCAGCTTGTTGAGTTGATGAGCCGTCGAAGCCCCACTCAGGAAGCTGGTCGAGGGTAGGGAACTCGTCAAAGTCCCTGAGCATGCACTTGGTGCGGAGATTCTGGACAGGCGTGTAACCGTCTAGCCAGATGTAATCGAGTCTGTATTTAGCCATATTCTTTGTTTATGATGGATTTTTGTCTGAAGTGCCACTGTCTGAGAAGCCGTGGCAAGCATTGAACGATTCAAATTTGAGCAAATGATGTGCCAACTTCCGAAGAACAAGGCTATTATTAGCTGTTTTCTTCAAGGTCATGCACTTCAAGTGATATCAGTGTTGTGTCGTCTGTGCCGTCATTGCTGACAGCGCGGGACATCAGAGCCTCAGTAAGCTCACTTGTCGAGCCCGAGTTTTTTAAAAATGTGGCATGTATATTCTTTTCCCATAGCCCGTCGATGAGGCCATCACTACAAAGCAGGAAACGATCGCCTGATTGGTAAGGGAATGTCGCCAGATAAGGGTTCAC
>DBBL01000083.1:19137-22364 GCA_002292185.1 Akkermansiaceae bacterium UBA985
GTCCGGAACTGCCTCTCATTGATTTCACCTCGGTTAAGCTTTTTCCAAACAAAAGTATGATCCTGGGTCAGCAGGGTGGTTTTGCTTTCCTCTCCTTGGGCGCGGTGAACATAAAGTCGGCTATCTCCTACATTGCAAAAGTAGAGGTTTTCCGGGGTGAACCATGCCAGAGCGAGGGTTGCGGCCATGCCTTGTTTGTTGTCATCATGGGCTGCATCCGCATTGATGGCGAGGTGCACGGCATTGATGGCTTGCTGCATGTGGTGCAGGTAATCCGGGTGCATGCCCGAGGCTGCCGTTTTAAAGGTGCGCGGAATCATCTCGCTAAGATATTCAAGTAACAAACGGGAGGCTACATCGCCAGCGTTGCCGCCGCCCATGCCATCGGATACGGCAAACACGAGGTCATGAGACTTTAGCGAATGACGTCCGTCTTTTCCCAGTGATGAAGCACCGTTGATGTCTGAGGCGAATGCCAGCCAGGCATCGTCATTGATAGGTTTTTTAGTACCCGAAACCGAGTTGGCGGACCAAGTAATGGCCCTGGGACAACCCTCCGCCTCCATGCGGCCAGCTCCAGGCAGAAATGGATTTGGCGTCTCGCTCACGGCTCGGGGTCTGATGCGGTCTTGTCGCCTTTGCCTGGGTCGTCAAGCAGGGTAGCGAGTTCAAAGTCGATAATACAAAAACGGCCCTCGTTTGAGTCGTAGGTGATGTTGCGAGAAAACGGGTCATCGTGGCGGACACCGTATTTTTCCTCAAGATCTCGGAAGATTTTGTCGGTTTTTTTCTGCGAGATATCTGGTGCTGGCGAGCCGCAGTTACTGGTAACAAGATGAAGCTCGCTCTCATCAGATTCGATATAGCGGGGCACATGTTCACAGCCACGTTGTTCGAGGGCCTTGAGGATGCGGATTTCGTTGGCAAAACGCTCCTCCTTGTCGGTGCCGCGGAAGTATTTATGCACGTTGCCGTAAAAGTCGATTTTGACCAGTGAACGAATACCGTCTTTTAGATTTCTCATGGTTCTCTGGTGATTGAATGGGTTAAGGGCAGTCGGAATGTTTTAGCTAGCCAGTTTGAATCCTAGCCAGACTGCAGCCAAACAGCCAATGACCGATGCTGCGATATTGATGATAGCTAGCAAAGGGCTAGATGAAAAGAGTTTCTGCGTATCGAGTGCAAAGGTCGAAAAGGTGGTGAAAGCCCCGAGGAAGCCAGTGACGGCAAAAGGGTGGAGCCATGCCGGGTGGCCCTCAGAGCGCGAGGCGATATAGCCAAAAAAAGCGCCGATCAACAAGCTGCCCAGTAAGTTGCAGGCGAGGATGCCCACTGGGATACGGTGCAGGCGAGTCTGTTCTGCGAGTGTCTGCACGGCTGATGAGAGAGCGAAGCGTGACACCGCGCCTAGGCCACCACCTATAAATATGTAGACGAAGTTCACGGGGTTCGGGAACGGGTTATCGATTCCATGAGTGCTGCCACTTTCTTGAAGTCCTTGATTCCTGGCGAGAGCTCGGCACCAGAGGCAACATCGAGTGCTGCGGGGTGAACTTTTTCGATCGCCTGTGAAGCATTTTCCGGAGTGATGCCTCCGGCAAGTAATACAGGGATTTCAGGGTGGGCGCCGATGAACTCCACGGCGTGTGACCAGTCAAAAACTTCTCCGGTGCCGCCGTAAACGCCGGGTGCGGGAGTGTCGAGTAGGATGGCGCTCGCTCGATAATCAGTGATGTTTTCCAGCGAGGCCTTGTTACTTACTCCGATCGCCTTGATGAAAGGCAGCGAGTCATCGGCAAAGGGCGCGCAGTACCCTGGTGATTCGTCACCGTGGAACTGAGCGATGTCGATGAGCCCGTCTTCGAGAAGCTGCCGCGGCACAGACGCCTCTGCGTTGACAAAGACACCTACGCGTGTGATCCGGCCGCTTGCCTCCATGAGGAGAGATCTGGCAGCTTCAGGGCTTAGATAGCGTTTAGAATGAGGCCAGAAATTAATGCCCATGGCATCGACTCCTAGAGAGATGAGCCTCTGTGCATCCTCAGCAAGGGTAACACCACAGATCTTGAGCGAAGTCTGGTTTGGATCGAGAAAAGACAAAGGAAGAGGGTGGTCGTTGGTGGACAGTGAATGGTAATTATTCCACGTTCTGGATTTGCTCGCGGATTTTCTCGAGCTCGATTTTGGCATCTACAATGAGTTGCGCAAGATTGGCATTATTAGCCTTGGACCCGATGGTGTTGAACTCACGGTTGAGCTCTTGGCAGAGAAAGTCTAATGGTCGGCCGACAGGCTCATCGAGACCTAAGTACTGACGGAACTTTTCAAAGTGAGAAGCCAAGCGAGTGAGTTCTTCAGTGATGTCAGAGCGGTCAGCATAAATGCAGAGCTCCTTGAGGATGCGCTCGTCATCGAGATCGATATCAAGCCCAGATTCCGTAAGTCTGCGGTGCAGGCTTTCCTTGTAATGGGTGAGTACAGCGGGAGCCTCGGTTTCTACTTGTTTGGTGATGGTTTCCAGAGAGGTGATGCGGGGTTCAACATCGTCATGGAGATGCTGTCCTTCATCAGCACGCATAGAGATCATCTGCTCCAAGGCGGCTTCGAGTGCCGGCGTAATGGCTTTGAGCGCATCTTCCGCATCTGTAGGATCGTCATCAAACTCGAGGATTTCTGGGGTGCGCAGAAAGTCGGTTGCCGTGGCTTGCACCTGCCGGTCAATGGCTTTGGAGAGCTCGGTGAAGGCGTCCTCCAAGGCACGGGCGCGTGAGCTGTTAATGCGAATGGCGCTAGTCGCTCCCTGGGCTTTTTCCAGATGAATGCTGATGGACACTCGGCCACGTGAGAGTTTCTGCATCGCGGCTTTGCGGATGCCTGCTTCCAGTTCGGCGTAAGGGCGGGGTAGCTTGACGACCACCTCACCTTGTTTGCGGTTGACGGATGCCGCCTCTACTCGGGCGACGATGGTACTGGTGGCGTGCTCGGCACTGCCGAATCCTGTCATGGAATGCATGGGGTAGAATAGTGAATTTAGAATAGTGAATAGTGAATGGGGTCCGCCTGCGGCAGTTTAAGATAGAAGATCAGTCTTTAGATTCTTTGTTCGAGCCGGAGTCAGAGTCAGAGTCAGAGTCGGGGCTGGAATCACCGGATGCTTGTTCATCGGTGAAGTCGAGAGCTAGCTCATCCTCGGGGAAGTCATAAGTGCCGGTGTCATCTTCCTCGCC
>DBBL01000083.1:22485-24424 GCA_002292185.1 Akkermansiaceae bacterium UBA985
TGACGATACGGATCAGCGTGATCGTTGTGTTCGTCGTCATGGTAGTGATGATCGTCATTATGGTAGTCATCATTCCATTCTTCATCCTCCTCCTCGCGGCTGGTGGCGAAGGCCGGTGGTGCTGCGAGTATTTGCTGACGCAGTTCCTCGCGTTCGCGTATTTCCTGCTCCCGTTGTTTGCGTTTGTGGAAGAAGGAGAGCCAGATGCACATCTCATAGAGCAGAATCATGGGCACAGCCAAGAAGGCGAGCGTGGCAACATCTGGGGTGGGGGTGATGAGTGCGGCAATGACCACAATGGCGAGAATGGCATACGAGCGTGTGTTGCGCATGATCTCGTAGTTGAGCACCCCTAGCTTGACCAAGGTCATCACCACTACGGGAAGCTCGAAGGCGAGGCCGAAGATCAGAGTGAACTGGGTGGCAAAGGAAATATAATAACCGATCCGCCACTCATTGGTGACACCCATTTCCTGACTGTAGTTATAGAAGAAATCCAGAACCTTAGGCAATACAAAGAAATAGGAGAACAGCACACCGGCAAGGAACAGTCCAAAGCCGATGATCATCGCAGGCCAGAGCGCGCGCTTCTCTTTTTTCTTCAGACCCGGCAAAATGAACTGCAGAGTAAAAAGCAGCAGCAGTGGGAAGGAAATCACGATGCCGGCAAAGAGGGAAAGCTTGATCGAAAGCATAAAACCCTCGGTGGGATTCAGGGCCTGCATCAAGACTAGCTTGCCACGTGAATCGACCGCGACGTCCGGGCGTTTTTCTCCATCGAGCAGGGCGAGTAGCTGGCTGCGCATGTCGTCAGAGACACCTGGGAATTCCTTGATGAAGCGCTCACCTGACTCGTCGGTGTTTTCCATGTCCATGGCGGCACGGTAGTAGCGCACGGAATCGGTGTGGAACTTGAGCTTGAGCTTGCCGCCAGGGTCAAGGTGCTCGAAGTAGTAGTCACGCTGACCTGAGCTGAAGTTGGCGGTATCGCGCTCGGCTTTTTTGGCGGCCTCCCAGGTATCGAGTGCCAGATCACTAGGCATTTTCTCTTCCTGGCTGACTTGCCAGACCTGCTCCACTGGCCGGCGAATGAGCTCCATCAGCTCATTGCGAAAGGCAAAGCAGAAACCCATAGCAATGAGTAGGGTCAGCACCACGCGTGTGATGACGGTACGCAGGTCCTCGAGATGCTCAAGAAAGGGCTTCTCCTCCTCCTGGTGCGTCTTGTCGCGTAGCTGAAATAGTTTTTTTAGCAGAAACATGCCTAGGAAACCGGCTCGAAAGTCGCGGCTGGCTTGTCTTTAGACTACTGGAGGCAAGTTGGGAAGAAGGAAGAGTGAATTTGGAATGAGGAATTTGGAATTTGGAATTTGGTGGATGCAGATCCTCTGAAGTCTTAAGGGGAACGCGGGCTTCTAGCCTGCATCTGGCAGAATGTTGAATGGTGAATTTTGAGTGTTGAATGCATATCTTCTGAATTCACCAAGTTTGAGTGCCCGCCTAATGCCCCGAGCTTATGGTGAACCTACCGAGGGAGGCACGGCTTTGTTTTTATTGCGCAGGGCTGAGTATCCACGGCGGATGGTGCCAAAGGTTTTGCGCGATAACCAGACGGCGATAAGGACGACTGCCAGAAAAACAAAAAAAGCGGCCACCGGGGCAAAGACCATCAGGCCAAGGCCAGCGATCACCACACCATCCTCACCTAGGCTAGCAACCACATTGGAGACAGGTTCTGGTGACATGTTGATGAGCAAGCGGCTGCTGGCCTTCGTAGCGTGGGTGAGTAGGGTCGTGCCTCCACTGAGCAGCGCGGCGATCACCGCGACGGCTGGATCCATCTCCCCGAGTGCGGCCAAGGCGAGTAGGCAGCCGCCAACCGGGCGAATGAAGGTGTGGATGGCATCCCAGCTGCTATCCAGCCAGGGGATTTTATCCG
>DBBL01000088.1 GCA_002292185.1 Akkermansiaceae bacterium UBA985
TGAGCGGAGCGAAATCATTCCCGCCCGTCTGAGTCAACGCAGCACCATTTTAAAGCTCTCATCCCTCATACGGATCGAGAGCTTTTTTGCGCCCACTCACCATGACAAAAATTTACGCTTATTCTTCACATCTCATTATCTTCAATTAACAGTCACTCCGTATGGCAAAAAAAATACTACTTATCGCTGGAGACTTTACCGAAGATTACGAACTCATATTCCCCTATCAAGCACTGCGCATGATTGGACATCACGTTGATACCGTTTGCCCTGACAAGGTAGCTGGCGATACCATTAAAACGGCCATTCATGATTTTGAAGGTGACCAGACCTACACAGAAAAACCAGGCCACAACTTTGCCTTGAATGCTGACTTCGCCAATGCACAAGAGTCTGACTATGACGCCTTAGTTCTGCCCGGAGGTCGTGGGCCCGAGTATTTACGCACCAATGAGGCGGTTTTGAATCTTATCCGTGATTTTCATAAGTCGGGCAAACCCATTGCCGCCACATGTCACGCACCGGCTCAGCTATTAACAGCAGCAGGTGTGACCAAAGATGTGAAAACAACGTGCTACCCGGCTTGCGCACCTGAAATCACTCTGTCAGGGGCTGAGTATGTCGAAATTCCAATTGATGGAGCAATGACCGATAAGAACGTCGTTTCATCCCCAGCATGGCCAGGAAATGACGCATGGATGGCTCACTTCCTGAAGCTTCTGGGCACAAAAATCGAACTCTAGTTCACATTTAAAGAACACCCCACCGCACTCACCACGTTATTACACAAAGCTCTCATCCCTCAAACGGATCGAGAGCTTTTTTGTGCCCATGGATCCAGCAGAACGAACTGAGACCCCCACCCGATAGACACCTATAAAATTTCCAAGTACCGCCAGCCGGAATCGAACCGGCACGAATGTTACCATTCAACGGATTTTAAATCCGTCGCGTCTACCAATTCCGCCATGGCGGCATACTTGGAAGTGACCTCAATCAAGCTGGTGCTCAATCAAGATGGTCAGCACACTAAGAACGCTTTTTGATTTCGTCAATGGCAGCCTGCAACGATTTGATCTTTTTTGCATCCAGCTTGGAATTCTCTATAATGCCTTTGAGATAACTCACGCATTCTTTTGTTCCCACTTTACCCAAAATCTCGGAGGCCATGCTTAGATGCCCCGCATCCATCTTAGCAATCTGAGGTAAAAGCATCAGTTCGGCACCTGCCTCCAACTTGATGAATTGATCACTCCAAAGAACAGGGTCCTTATTCCATAGCTCCATGAGAATCAATTCACACCCAGCTACTTGGTGCTCGATAAGCAGCTCCATGCACACCTTCGACACCCTGCCTTCTGCATGTAGATTTTTAGCCGCGTTGAGCAAGGCCTCCCCTAGATTGGATTCCGGCTCCGCCCAGATCTTGAGCGCTCTGATGATTTCTAGCTGCAGCTCAGGATGACTGACTGGCAAGATATCAATAAACTGCTCGGTGATGTCAGCACGAAGGTCTCCCGGCTTGGCACTGGCGAGCCGCTTAGCTGCAGCCAGCTGCCATTCAGGGTCAAAGTGCTTCAATGACTTCAAGTTGAGAAACTCAAAATCAGGATCTTCCGGATCCTTCAGCTTCACTTCATCCACCTCAGTCATCTTTGCGCTATCCGTAAAAACCTCAATGAGCCGCAAATCTTTTTCCATTTTTACAACCTCACCAAAACGTTCACACAGAGCCGCGATCTGCTCGATGCTCTTTTTCTGCTCCACAAGAAGAATCATGGCAGCTTGGCCAGTATCACCGCGGGGGAAGACCACCTCACGACTTACCCTGCCCGTCGCATAATAGAGATATGACGCGATCTTACTTTGTGTTGAATAATCCGCATTGCGCACATAAATGCCAACAACGTTCTCCCTCGGGTGTACGAATAATGCCTCCTCAACCGGATCGTAACCGATTCTGATGAGATAGTCGTCTATGCTTTCCGCTTCGATTGCACTCTTAGATTCAGTCACCGGAATGAGCGAGACGTCCATAGGTTTGATAAAGGAGCTGACCGGGTTACCTGGAAACATGGCAGGAATGAACAACAATACCACTGAGAGGATGACCGCCAGCATCACCCCTAGCCATCTGTTTTTGGCAGACCCATAAATAACAAGGATGCTGCCGAGCAGTGCTGAAAAACCGCAGAGCACATAACGATTATTGGTTTCAATATCCCGCAAAGGCCCCTCTTTGCCTCCACCCAAGAGGAAGACAACAATCACCAAACCCATCAGCCCAAGCCCTCCGAAGATTGCCAAGGTCTTGCGCGGGCGAGGAGGACCAACCATCTCGGGGTTGACATCATCCTGGTAACTCGCAGGCGTGAACGCCACCTCACCAATCCCATCAGAGGCCTTCTTGCCAAACTTGCCGAGCCCCATGCTTTTTTTCTCGCCTGGATAAAACCGCTCTTTTTCTGCGATTCGGTGCTCCTCACCGACTGTAAACTGGTGGTCACATGACCCGCATTCGACCTTCTTACCAAGAAAGTCCTCACCGACATCAAATTCTTGCTCACAATCGGGGCATTCTATTTTCATCATTTTACCTGTTACAGAATCGAATTATCACGAATTAATGCGCTTAAACTATTAGCTGCAGCCTTTTTTGACCATCAATAAAAAAAAGTTTAATTATCTCTCCCCTGCGCTTGCTCAGAGGACTGGGCTCTAGTAGAAGCATCATCATGCTTCCAGAAATTGAGTCCCTACTAGTCCTCCAAGACCGTGACCAACGCATCCGCTCCTTAGAGGAGGATATGAAGCGAATCCCTAGCAGCAAAGAGCAGGCCAAGGAGCGCTTGGCTAACGACATCGCGCTAGTGGCCAGCGCCAAAAAAGCGGTTCAGGATAACGAGGTTGCCATCAAAAATCTCGAGCTCGATATCGGCACCAGAAAAAACACCTTAGACCGGCTCAAGGTTCAGCAGTACGAAACCAAGAAAAACGAGGAGTTTACTGCGCTAGAAAACGAAATCGCCCGCTACAATGAGCAAGTTGATGAGTTAGAGACACAAGAACTCGAGCTCATGGAGAAAGCCGACAATCTACGCATTGAACACAAGAAAGCTGAAGATGCTCTCGCCATTACCCAATCAATGGTTGATGAAGAGATCGCCCAGCTCGACCAACGAGCTAAAGAAGTGAGTGCTCAGCATGAGGAGGTTTCTGCCGAGCGCACCAAGCTCGCTGCAAATATCGATGAGGAGCTACTCTCACTCTACGATCGACTGATCGTTTCTAAAGGAGGAGATGCCATTGTTTCAGCTGAAAAAAGCCAGTGTCATGGTTGTCACATGAAAGTCGTGCCCGCCACCATGATCAAAGTTCAAGCAGAAAAAGAAGTGGCTCAATGCGAAAACTGCGGCCGCATCCTGCACCTGTAATTTGATACAACCTCAACTGAGCAATGACACCCGAATCGATTCTTGAGCTCCTCAAGCAAGTCCCCTATCCCGGCTTCTCACGGGACATCGTTTCCTTTGGCCTCGTCAAGGATGTCAGCATTGATGAGGGCATCGTCACCGTCACCATCAGTGTGCAAACCAACGATGCCTCCGTACCTGAGCAAATCTTCAAAAATTGTCACGCCATTCTCGACCCGCTACCTGAGATCAAACACGCCAGGATTGAGCTCGATGTTCAAGACCCTGCCACCCAGGCAAACACGGATGCCGCAGGATCTAGCGCCATCAAAAACACCATCCCTGGTGTTAAAAACGTCATCGCTGTAGCCTCAGGCAAGGGCGGCGTGGGAAAATCCACCGTTTCAGCAAACCTCGCTGTGGCACTCGCCAAGGCCGGCCATAAGGTGGGCCTGTGTGACTGTGATCTGTATGGACCATCGATCGCCCACATGTTTGGTAGCCGTGAGCGTCCACTTGCTACCGAGGACAATGAAATCATTCCCATCTCCGCGCATGGCATACAACTGATGTCCATGGGCTTTCTGCTCGAGGAAGCTTCACCTGTGATCGTTCGTGGGCCACTCGCCACACGCTACACTCAGCAGTTCCTCCAGAATGTGGCCTGGGGTGAGCTTGATTACCTGATCCTTGATCTGCCTCCAGGCACCGGTGACATTCAGCTCACCATTGTCCAGACCATTAGCCTCACAGGTGCCGTCATCGTGACCACACCACAAGAAGTTGCTCTCATCGATGCCCGCAAGGCCATCTCCATGTTTGACAAAGTCAACGTCTCTATCATGGGCTTGGTCGAAAACATGGCCTGGTTTGAATGTGAACACGGCACTCGTTATCCCATTTTCGGTGAAGGCGGCGGTGCCGCTGAAGCCAAGAAACTCAAGCTGCCCTTATTAGGTCAGATCCCGATCAATATCCCGACTCGCGAGCAAGGTGACGCAGGCACCCCTGTTGCCCTTATCGATCCCGCTGAAAATGATGCCAGTGCCGCCTTTGCCGCCCTAGCAACAAGTGTCGACCAGATAGCTCAAAGCTAGAGCCGGCTTGCAAGGCAAGTTGCTCTGCTTAGCTCTCAAATGGCAGCTAAGCAACTTAGTCATTTTGCTGACGATATTTGAGCCCCAGCAAGGGACGGGCTCCGACACCTATTGACAAATCAATATTCAAGCAACATCCTCTGGAAGCCAAGTAATTAGCGAGAAATGACTCCTGAATCTATTGAAGAAATCATGCGCCGTGTGCACCTCCTTGAGATCAAGGCGAGGCGTCTGGCGAGGGAGACATTCAGTGGTGAGTATCAATCTTCCTTCAAGGGTAGCGGCCTTGATTTTGAGGACTACAGGGAATACCAACACGGTGATGAAACCCGCTTCATTGACTGGAATGTGACTGCTCGGAAGGACCATCCCTACATACGCACCTTCCGTGAAGAACGTGAGCTCTCTGTGATTCTCGCTGTTGATGTATCAGGATCGAGCCTCTACGGCAGCAGCCAGCTAAGTAAACGTGAGCTCGCTGCAGAACTTGCCGCCGTGCTTGCCTTCAGTGCTAATATCAATGGTGACAAAACAGGGCTGCTTCTCTTTGCCAGCGAACCCATTCTTTATCTTCCTCCCGCAAAGGGCAATAAACACGTCTTGCGAATGATTCGTGAAATCCTAGCGGCAGAGCCCGACAACCCAGGCACATCCATCCCTGCAGCCTCAGACTTCCTTCTTCACACCGTCAAACGAAAGGCTGTTGTGTTCCTCATTTCAGACTTTTTGGCACACGATCTCAAAAAACCACTCAGCGCGCTCGCCAGTAAACACGACGCCATCGCGCTGCGTGTCACTGACCCAATGGAAAAGAAATTGCCTCGTGTCGGCAAGGTCACCTTGGCAGACCCTGAGACTGGCGCACAAACAACCGTAAATACCAATAATGCCAATGTTCGCATGGGCTTTGAAAGACTCAGTCAACGTCACAACGAGGGCCTCGCCCAGCTCTTCAAGCAACAAGGCATTGACCACCTTGAGCTGAGCACCACCGGTGATTACCTGCCTCACCTGCACCGCCTATTCAAAGAACGCACCCGCAGGCGAAACTCCTAACATCATGACCCCAGACATTCATGACATCACCAGCCCCGAGGAATTCCTCCTCGGACAACCACCTCTATGGCAGTCACCGTGGTTTTGGGTATTGATGATCACAGGGATTCTTCTCATGGGCTTTGTTATCCACAGGCTTACCAAGAAAAAAACCAATCAGAAAAAGCGCAGGCAGCTCCTAGAAACCGCTATTGAAGCTCTCTCAGCACTCAAAGCAGAGATCGACTCGCTGAAGCCCCAAACCTCTGCCGTGCGCATCTCCCTGATCATGCGCCAATACCTTGAGGCCGCCTTTGAGGATCCCGCCCTTTTCGAAACCGATGAAGAGCTCACCCTTCGGCCGCACGCACTGGCTCAGCTGCAGCATGACTGCCGCACAGCCGTCATTGATCACCTTCATAAGCTCACGCAGCTCAAATACGTTGAGGCGGGTCAGCAAGGTCCTATTTTAGAACTCATCGATCAGGCCATTGAGGTCCTGCACATAATAGAACCGGCCACGCCTGATCAAAAATCCGTTGATCAAAAAGCCCCTGAGTAGATGCAAGATTTCATCCAGCAATTTACCTTTGCCGACCCGTGGTGGTTGCTCGGCCTCATCGTGCTTATCCCCCTGCTCTTTATCGGCGGCAAATCAGGCACGCCAACGGCAATCACCTACTCCTCCTTATCTATTCTTGCCAGTCTGGGCCGTAAACCAAGGCGCCTACCAGGATTCGTTACCTTCTCATTGCTCCTACTCGCCCTCATCTGTGCGATCATCGCCATGGCACGTCCACAGCTGCGCAACGAGCAATCAGAAAGCACCGCAAGTGGTGTCGACATCATCCTCGCCATCGACATCTCCTACTCGATGCAAATTGTCGACTTCGTGCTCAACGGCAGACGTGCCCAACGCATCACCGTGGCAAAAAACACCGCAGAGGCATTTATCAATCAACGTCAAAATGACCGCATGGGCATCGTTGCTTTTTCAGGCCGCCCTTACATCACCAGCCCCATCACGCTTGAACATGATTGGCTCATTGACCAGCTCCGAGAACTTCGGCCAGGCCTCGTCAAAGAGCAAGGCACAGCCATCGGCTCAGCCATCGCCGCTGCAGCTAGCAGACTGCATGAGCGTGAGTCCAAAAGCAAAGTCATCGTTCTGGTTACAGACGGCTCCAACAACTCAGGCCGCATTGCTCCTCTTGAGGCCGCTAAGCAAGCTGCCGTCTTAGGCATCAAGGTCTACGCCATCGCAATCGGCACCGAGCAGGGTCGCCTCAACAACTCCATCCAAGCACACCCGCAACAAGAATTTGATACCAAGACTCTGCAAGAAATCGCTAAAATCACCGGCGGCGAATACTTCCGGGTCAAAGACACCGACAAACTCCGAGACACCTTCAACTCGATCGACCAGCTTGAAAAAACCGAAATCAAGCAGCATAGTATTGTCAGCATCAAAGAGCTCTTCCCATGGTGCGCCTCTGCCGCCCTCATCTTCACCGTCATCGGCCTGACCATGCAAGCGATCAAAAGCCCCACCGCCCCCTAAGATTTCAGTCCAAGCATTCCGAGAAATACCATGTCGTTCGTTCACCCAAGCTGGCTTTTACTGCTGCTCATCCTTCCGATGATCTTGCTCGCTGCTATCCTGACAACCCGGACCAGCAACAAAGCATGGCAGCAGCTCGTCGCCGCCCGGCTGCGCAAACAGCTCGTCAAAGAAGGCTCCACCACACGTCGCTGGATAGCACTGGTCATGGGACTACTCGGCTGCGCCCTGCTGATCATCGTGCTAGCCCGGCCTTATGGTGGCGAGACCTCGACAACAGAACAGATCCGCAGTCGCAACATCCTCATTGCCATTGATACCTCGCGCTCAATGCTGGTCGAAGACGTTGCCCCGAACCGCATCAGTCACGCCAAAGCCATGGCGCTCGAGCTGGTGCAAATTTTTCCCAATGATCGCATCGGAGTGATTGCCTTTTCCGGGGCTGCCGTTTCCATGGCTCCACTGACCATCGACCATACCGCGGTTCATGAGACCATCAGCCAGCTGGACACCAATGTCATCCCCTCAGGAGGATCGGACCTCGCTGCTGCCGTTGAGCTCGCCATCAAAACCTTTGAAAAATCCGACAAACAATCCAACGCCCTGATCATCATCAGTGATGGCGAGGACCACTCTGAAAAAATTCAGTTTGCGGGTAGCGAGATTCGGGATGCGGGCACTGCCGTATGCACCATCGGTGTCGGCTCCGCGGAGGGCGGCATGATTCCTGACTTGCGCACTCTGGATGGCAAATTCCGCGACATCAAAGGCGACACCGTCTACAGCAAGCTCAACTCAAGCGCCCTTGAACAGCTCGCCAACGCCGGAGCAGGCTCTTACGTAGCAGCCTCATCAGGAGCAGATCATACCATTCGCCGCGCATTAGCCTCGCTAGAGAGAACCCAAGAATCTGGCCGCGTCATTGATATCCCCAACGAAACCTACCAATGGTTTCTGTGTCCGGCCATTGTTCTACTCATTCTCTCTGTCTTGATCCGCTCCAACCTCTTCACGGCTAAACTCCCGACGCTAACAACGGCCTCAGCCCTTCTTGCCCTTCTTACCCTGATGCTCGCCGGCAGCCCGCATCTGCAGGCGGCCTCGACCATGGAGCGTGCCGCAGACGCCTACCAAATGCATGACTACCATGGCGCGATCGAATTATTCAGCGAAGCCCTTGCTGAAGCCCAGGCAGAATCGGACACACGCCAGCAGCACATCATCGAGTTCTCACAAGGCAGTGCCGCCTATCGCCTCAGCCGCTGGGATGTAGCCAGCCGCTATTTCTCCCGAGCCTTGCTCAGCGATGATGGCAAGCTGCAGGAAAAGGCGCACTACAACCTCGGCAATACCCTCGTTCAATGGGGATGGGCCACCCTCGACCTACCTCCATCAAGCGGCACGGAAAATATATTCCTAGAATCCATGCGTCAACTTTATGCGGATCCCGCTGAGCAACAAACACAGGTCCCAGCAGCTCAGGCAGGTCAGGCCGACCAAGCAGCCCAAGCCCCCAAACTGACAGCCGCCGATGTAGCCAAGATCAAAACCAACTGGCAAGACGCGATCAGCCACTACCAAGCTTCCTTAGTGGTGAATACCGACAACACAGAAGCCGAGGACAACCTCCGCGAGGTTGAAAAAATGCTTGAGCAGCTCAAGGATGCGCAAGAACAAGCCAAGCAGGAAGCCAAACAAAAAAAGGAAGACCAAAACAAAAAGGAGCAAGGCGATCAAGGCGACCAAGAAAACAAGCAGGAGGGTGAAGGCGACGGAGACAAAAAAGACTCAGATCAAGAGGGTGAAAAAGACGATGGAAACAAGGGCGATGGCGATGATTCGGATCAGCAAGACAGCCAAGCAGACAATCAGAATAACCCCCAGTCAGGAAACCCC
>DBBL01000178.1 GCA_002292185.1 Akkermansiaceae bacterium UBA985
AGGGCTTGATCCAGGCAGCTACGAGGTAGCCGTCACCTGGCACGCTCGCGATATTTACCGGGCAAGCAACGCCCCCTACTCAGTGTATGATGATAATGACTTCGTCTTCTCTACCCGTGTGGACCAAGGTGTGGAACCAGCCGCAGATTATGTCAAAGCTGGTAAAAACTTTCAGATTATCTTCGCCTCGGTGGATATTGCCAGTGGCACACTGGTTGTCGAGTTAACCAATGACGCTGATGACTATGTCATTGCCGATGCCATACGCATCAAGCAGCTGGAACCATCAGCCCCCACAGCCGACCTTATCAGCCCAGCCAAAGGTAGCGAGATTAGCGCTGCATTGCTCAATGCGAGAGCATATCTAGATGTTGAATTCAGTGATATTGGCAGTGGCATTGACCCCTCAAGCATTGACGGTAACGAGCTTTCACTGAGTGGCAGTGGAGTTGGAACGGCAACACTCGACGGCACGGCGGTACTCGTGAGTGACACCACTTACCGATACCCCTTCACGGGTGAATTCATTGAGGGTAATGTAGACATCACCTTCGTGGCCAGCAGTTATACTGACTTGGTAGATGTGCCTAACTTTAATGCTGAAGAGATCGAGAGCTTTACAGTGACCCTTGATCCTCCCCCCTCCTCTCTTATCATTGATGATGCTGATCCTGAATTTAGCGCCACAGATGGATGGAGTGTTTATCCCGGAAATGGTATCATCAACGGATACAACAACGACTTCACATACACCCAACCCGGTGCACCGACTAAACTGGCAACATGGACCTTCGAAAGGCTTCTTCCAGGAGATTATGAAGTGGCAATCACATGGCAGGCGCGTGACATCTACCGGGCAAGTAATGCTCCCTTTAAGGTCTATGATGGCACAAACCTTGTCTTCGAGGCCGAAGTAAACCAGCAAGTAGAGCCAACCGCAGATTATGTCGAGGAAGGCAAACCCTTTCAGAAGGTATTCGCCTCGGTGAATGTTTCCACCGGCACCTTGGTAGTCAAGTTATCCAATGAGGCAAATGACTATGTCGTTGCCGATGCCGTGCGTATTAAGTCACTCGACCCAGCCGGACCTGATGTATCTGCCCCGACCGCTGATCTTTCTAACCCTCAGGACGGAAGCACCATTGACTCGGCAGTGCTCAACGCCCAAGGATATATTGAAGTAAGCTATGTTGATAGTGGAGATGGGATTGATGAAGCCACGATTCTCGATCCGGATAATGAACTCTCACTCAGTGGTGATGGCGTCAATGATGTGGTATTAAACGGCACGCCTACTCTGGTCGATGGTAGCTATCAATATGGATTTACCGGCAGCTTTATTGATGGAGATGTAGTTGTAACCTTCGTAGCAGAAAGTTTTGCAGATTTGGCAGACACGCCTAATTTGAATATCCAAGAGATCGAGAGCTTCACGCTGGCTGACTCACCACCTGCCACTGCCCAGTTGATTGATGACGGAGATGATGGTTTTAGCATTGCCGAAGGTTGGCGCATATACCAAGGAAACTACTTGATCAGTGGATACAACACGAGCTTCACGTTCAGCGCACCGGTAGCAAACTCTGCTGACGCGGAGTCGGTCAAATGGACCTTCAATGAAATTCCTCCAGGCAGTAGTTACACTGTAGCCATAACTTGGCGTGAGCGTGATGTTTACCGTGCTCCCATTGCAACTTATAAAGTTTACGATGGCACCACTCTGTTAGCAACGAAAGCTATCAATCAACGCATAGCACCAGAAGAGGATCACATAGAAGGAGGTGAACCCTTCCAAATTGTGTTCGACTCTACCGATTCGATTCTGATCAATAGCGGCACGCTGGTAGTCGAATTGACCAATGAAGCCACAGACTATGTCATTGCCGACGCCATACGCATCGAGCCTGTTCCATAAAATTTGGTCAGTATCATTTCTTGCATCGGATGATCACTCCACCAGCCCCATCGCCTTGGCTTTTGCCATTGGCACTGCCTTTGCTTGGCACACCTGTTGCCAGCCTGGGAAATTCCACTTGTTGGGAAAGCCGCGGCATTGTTCGGGTTTGACCGGATTGATCCGGCAGGACTCGCCGTCGAGCATGATGCACTCGTGGTTCTCTTTTTCGATGAGGGAAAGGCCGGTCCGGTTGGTGCGCAGACGGGTGTATTTCTCAATAAAGAGCTGGGTCTCCATGCCCAGGAAACGGGCGATCTTTTCGATCTCATCGTGCTCCACCCGCACGTCGCCAGGCCACTTGCAGCAGGCGGTGCAGCGGTCACATTGATACCAGACGTCAGACATATTAAAAAAATGGGACTCACCCCCTCAAAAAAATCTTCTAGCAAACCTTCAAGCAAACCTTCAGGAAGCCGGGATGCGCAGCTTTTTACCTAAAACAATGACACTGCTCCGCAAGCCATTAGCGCGCTGGATCGCCGACACTGAGACATCATAACGACGTGACAAAGCTGATAAGGTATCACCTTTTTTGACGGTATGGTAGCGAGAGCTTGCAGGTGCATATACTTTTTCTTTGATAGGAGAAGGCGGTGCCGAGGAGCTAACGATTTGGCCGTAGCTGTTAATAGAGGGGCCACTAGGCTGAGGGTTCGAGCCACCGATTGCTTGGTAATACTTATTCACCTTGGCAAGAAACCACTGCCACTTGCCCCCGGGATGGCCGTTATCGAGAAGGTAGTGAGGGCAGTTCTTGTGAGGCTGGCTCACTCCCCGGCGTGGCCAGTGATAATGAGGTACTACCTTGCGCAGCGATATATTGTGTTTTTGCATCAGGTAGGCCGTCAGCTTGGCGGTGCGTTCAATGGTAGCAGACCTGCTATTGCCCTTGTTTTCACACATTTCGATACCGATAGAGTAGCGGTTACCAGGCCCACTAAAATCAGCGTGCTCACCCTGCTCGTTAGTGGGTAAATGCTGCACGGCACGGTCCTCGTCGACGGTGTAATGCCAGACAAGGTAGCCAATGCGGTTATATCCACGCAGCTTGCGAGCACGAAGCTTACCGTTTTTAAGAGCCTCAGAATGTCGCAGAGCATCGGCACCACGGGAAAAATTCTGCGTGCTGTGAATGGTGATATAGCGCGGCTGCATGCTGCGGTGATACTTTCGGGCATGCCGGCCACGCGGAATCAAGTCCTGCTTCACATTGACCTCCCTATATAGTGTAGCCGCGCTTTTCCGCGCAGTGGGAGGCACCAGTTGCCCTTTTAGCGAGGCGGTAGCTCCGTAATCAGAGCCTACCCCAGATCGATTATAAGACGAGGACGTGTCCGAGGAAGAGCAGCAGCTCAGTATCACAGTGATGCCGACACACAGCAAAGACTGTAATACCCTCATTAACCCCCATCTCATGACCCATTAGTAACCTACAATACTCAGCGACGAAAGTGCCCATTTCAACTATTTTGGTGATATCAATAAGTGTGACACCCCGCATCATGTCTCTTGCTCTCTGGGCAACACAGCAGTATACCACTTCACCGGTGTCAAAAACGACTCCAGCTAAAGATTCGACGCCCCCATCTCCGCCCAAGGGCATAGCGGGAATCGTCGAAGCAATGAGCTCCGCTTCATTTAAGAAACGGCTGGAATCCCTTGTACACGAACCGAGGACCAAGCATCCGGTTGAGTTCCAACCTGTCGATGACGCCGCCTACTCTTTTGTCACCGCACTGGCCTGCCACAGCGTGCATGAGGCGCGTAAAAATAGCAGGATTTGGCTGACCCATTCCAACCCAAGAGTAAGAGATCGCATTGCTGCGGAGTTAGAGCTTTGGAACATCAAGGCCTTGGTTCTTCCGGAGTTGCCAGCTGATGATGACGACAGCATCAATACCGCCCCAGAAACGCTTGCTGCGCGCCTAGCGGTGCTGAACCACCTTTGCGCAGAACCCACCGCTAAAAAACAAGAATTACTCATCCTGTCACCTGACTCCCTGCTCGATACTGCACCCTCCATATCTAGCCTGAAAGACGCCGCTCTCAAGCTTGCCATCGGCGAGCATCATGATCCTGAATCTTTCGAAACAAAGATCATCGCCAATGGTTATGAACGGGTAAGCCAAGTGCATGCTCACGGCCAACTGGCGCGTCGTGGCGGCATCATCGATATTTTTTCATGGCATGCCTCCGCTCCACTGAGGATTGAATTTTTTGATACCGAAATCGAATCGCTTCGCAAGTTTGACATCGACTCGCAAATATCAACACATCGCGTCAAAGAGGCTCAGATTACGCTCTCGAACACCGGGAAGACATCCTCTGTCGCGGACTACCTTGGTAAAAACGACCGCCTCATTGCGGCAGGTGATCACCTTCCCGATCACTACGATGGCATCATCAAAAACGATGGTGACCCCTCTCTGACTCCCCTCTGTGCAGGCAGCCCACTTGGCACCTTTGAGGCTGGTGATTTTATTCTCAATGAAACTCGCCGACATCGTTTCTTTCAGCAAATTGCAGACTGGAGAGCCGAGGAATGGCACATCTTCATCACCTTCTCCAACGTCGGAGAAAAGGAACGTTTTAAGGAACTCGTGCACGATGACTTTTTTAGTTCTGCAGAAATCACCCCGCTCTTTGGAGAACTCATCCAAGGATTCACCGTGCCAGATTCAAAGCTAGCCTTCATTTCTTCCGCAGAGCTATTTGGCAGGTATCAAACACCCCAGCGCCGCAGGAAATCCAACCACCTCGACCACCAGCGCAAAGCACGTGCCCAGACAGCACTTGAGGATATTAATTGGGGAGATCTCGTGGTTCATGCCGAGTATGGCATTGGCAAATACGCGGGCATTGAGACCAATGAAGAAGGGCATGAGGAAATACATATTGGTTACCACAACGGCAGCACCCTGAGTGTGCCGCTCGATCAGTCTCACCTGCTATCCAAGTATGTCGGACTGGGCGGCAAAGAACCGGAGCTTACCAAGCTAGGGTCAACCTCCTGGAGCAAGGCTCGCAAGTCCGCAGAAAAATCGATCCTCGATTACGCCGCCAAGCTGCTCCAGATACAGGCACAGAGACAAACGGCACGCGGCTACGCACACCCTCCGGACACACGCTGGGTGTGGGAGTTTGAAAACTCGTTTCACCACACCCTAACCACAGGCCAGAGAGACGCCATCGATGATACCAAAGCAGACATGGAGTCGGGCAAACCGATGGACAGGCTGATCTGTGGAGACGTTGGCTTTGGCAAAACTGAGGTGGCCATTCGTGCCGTTTTCAAAGCAGTAATGGGTGGCAAGCAAGCAGCCGTCCTTGTCCCCACCACCGTGCTCGCCGAGCAACACTGGCGCACATTTCGCGAGCGCATGAGTGACTACCCACTCCGCATCGAACTTCTCAACCGATTCCGAAAAGCCAGTGAAGTGAG
>DBBL01000077.1 GCA_002292185.1 Akkermansiaceae bacterium UBA985
CTGGTGAAATAAATAATAACGGTCATTGGCTCATTAAAACGCATTCAAATATTCAATACGCTGGTAGGTCTACCAGTCCCCATTTTTACTATGATGGCGAGACGGTGACGGCACTCCCTGAATTTTCAGGTGATGACAGGCCATATCGTTATGAAAAACTCAATGAAGAAGGTTACTTTCTGAGGGCTAGTTGGCATATCGGCAAACTTACTCAAGATTACAGTAGCCCAGGAGCCCTATACCGTGGAATAGAACTCAAGGGAGAAATGCCATTTTCAAGTTCGGTATTTACCGCGGGGTTTAGCTTCTATGAACTTCGAGGCTACGAATATTTCTCTTCTGTAACAAACGCCGGCACAGTTTATAGCCATGCCTATAGGGAAACATCCCCAAAGCCGGCAGGGATTCCAGCACCAGGTGCCGAGTATGCAGGATTTTACCGTATATTAAATATGCTAGGAACCCCCAAAGCGATTGAGCCTCAAATTGCCGGAGTGGCAGCTGGTGATGGTGACGGGAAAAGTGGCTTCACCTACACGAGCGAGTCTCCTCTTCAAACAGTTCGTAAAGGAGATCCGAATGATAATGATCCACCTTACGTGGGTACACCCACATGGATCACAGGGGGTTCAATTTCCAATATTTATACAACAAACGCCCAGGATCTCAGTCTGGCATTTAGAACTAAACTTGACAAATTTTGGCGAGATTCAAGCGTGAATACTCAGCATGGCACCGTTACACATTCGTTAGAAACATGGGATGGCGAGAAATTCAGCACCCTTGGCCTAGCAGTGGATAATGATCAATGGCGCGACTATTGGCCGGGACCAAGTTTTACGCAGCACTACGTAAACTACTCGTTAGCCGCTCATCTGAATAATAAAAACACGATCATACTCGACTCGGACATCTGGCTGGATACCAAAGCAGGCTTACGCAATGATCAGCCGGTTGATGAAAACCCCACCTACAAAAAAATCACTTGGGATCCAAAATGGGGAGATCAACCCCCGCGTAATCTGAACACTCAAATGCAAGGTTATGCATCTGGAAGTTCACGGATTTGGCAAAACGGTTATTGGCTGGATCTCGAAGCCGACAAACTTCTTGGCAATTCAGATTACACAGACATCAAAATCCGCGACATCAACGACCACGGAATGTTAGCTGCCCAAGCCACCAATGCAGCAGGAAAAAAATGCGCTGTGTTTCTTCTGCCCGTTGAGATCGTGCCTGATTATAACCGAGATGGGATGATTAGTGATGCGGATGTCGGGCAAGCTAACGAGGAGACACCGTTTGTTTTTTGGGTGAATGACGATAACGATGACAATGAGATTCACGAGTATGCCGATGTTCCGGGTGCGGGCACTGATGGCGAGGATATGAGGATCAATGGTGAACGTGATCTGGTAGATTTTTTTCCCGTGCAGCTACGCCTTGCTGATATTTTAGAAATATTACCAGCTGATCAATACAGCTATGTAATCTCCCATCCGACGGGAGCCTTGAATTTTTTAGAAATGCCGACTGTTGAACCAGAAAGTCAGAGGGAGTTTTATGGTGCAGGATCTTACCTCGCCAATGAGGATATGGCTTACGAGGCAATGGGTAGATCTGATCAGGGGGAAATGAAGAGCACTGCTGGTGAAGGCTCAGAGTTGAGCGGGGAATATCTTGAAGCTGCCAAAAATGGTATGGGGGTATTACTCATCGAGGCAAAAAAGGAAACGGAGCAATCCTTTGAATTGGTTATATGCCGTAAGTCTGACAAATCAGAAATGGCTCGTATTATGAGTGAGAAGTGGATGAATATGGTTCCTGTGGAAGACATGTTTTCCTATGTGAATATTAGAGGTGCGATCGAGAAAGGTTACATTCCGCCAGCTATAGAGGAGATACAACATGAACGATTTCGGAAGACGCGTAAGGACCGTTGGTTTGTCTTTTGCCATGGCTACAATGTCAACGGAGAGAGTGCACGCAGCTGGAACGCAGAGGTATTTAAGCGTCTGCACCAGACAGGATCTGATGCGAAATTTCTTGGCGTAACTTGGGAGGGTAATCAGGGGCAAATTAGTGAAGTTATTCTGCTGGCCGGCGGAAAGACTCCCGACTACTGGAAGAATGTTCACAACGCCTTCAAGAGCTCATCGGCTCTGTCAGAAGTAGTCAACGGCCTGACGGGAGGAGAAAAAGTGATTGCAGGTCATAGTCTTGGCAACATGCTCGTCAGCAGTGCGATTTGTGATCACGACCTCGGTGTAGCTCAATACTTTATGATCAATGCCGCTGTTCCACGAGAGGCATATTCAGCTAGCCATGCGGAGGCAGACCGGGAAAAAGTCAGGAACGAAGAGTGGAAAAACTACCCGACCCGGCTCTGGCCTTCCGATTACTGGAACCTTGGCTTTGCCCAAGGTGATGGGCGTAGAAAGCTGACCTGGCGTGGACGCTTCGCAACACTTGCCGCCAAGACGCTGCCGCACAATTATTATTCCTCGGGTGAAGACGTGCTCCAGAGTGGTGATGGCGCCTCTCCCAACTTATTCAATGTTGTTTTCAAGGGTGAGGGCGCCTGGATCAAGCAAGAGATGGGCAAGGGCAAAGCCACAAAAGCTTTTGTATCAGGGATTGGCAGGGATGGTTGGACGTCGACTGGTGGCTGGGAATTCAACCCGGATGCGTATCTCTCCTACTTCCCAGATCCTCTTGATTTTGGAGGAACTCCGGCAAGAGATGATCCGGACACATTGACCAATGAGCAGCTTAGGCAAGTTCCTTTTTTTCAGCCATTCAGGACTTTTGATGGTCAGTCTGTTCATGGGGAGAACGGCAGTGCTATTGCGGGAGATTATAACAACCGTTCCTTCTTGCTAGGCCATGACATCCCCGCTTTATCTAATCCGGCCGGGAGTAATGAGGTTGACGAAGTAGCCTTTGGTGAAAATACAAATACAGACATGATGAGTAAATTGAAATCTGGCAACTGGGGCAATTGGCAACATAGTGATCTGAAAGAGCAGAAGATGGATCATGTCTGGAAACTCTACGAAGACATGGTCAGCAAGGGGAAATTAAACTAATAAGAACAAGCCGCGATTCACGAATTATGATGATGAAAAGAGGATATCTAATACTGCCTAGCTTACTATTCCAATGTCTGGTGCTCATGGGTCAGGAAAATCCTGATCAGTTCCCCGAGGCGGGAGCGCGTGAGGAGAACTATGTCATGCGGATCACTGCCCGCGTGATAGACGAAGAGGGGAATCCTATGGCTGGAGTTCCGGTCCGCATTGGCATTCATAACGTCAACGATTTCCGAGACCAGTATAACGACTTCCTAGGCAAGACCAATGAGGTAGGTAAGTTCAGCGCCGAAGGTATAGGGCGAGGGCTAGCTAAGATTGATGTGCAGAAAGAGGGTTATTACCTCAGCCGCAAGACGGTGACCTGTTATGAGGGTAATGAGGAGCAGATCCGCAAGGCCGGGCGATATTCTCCCTGGAACCCGACCATTGATGTCATGATCAAAAAAATCGGTAAGCCTATACCGATGCTCGTCTGGCTTGGCGATAGGAGCCACATGGCACCCAAGGTGGGTGAGGAGGTTGGCTTCGATCTCTACATGAAAGACTGGGTTCAGCCTCATGGCAAGGGAGAGCACCCTGACCTTTTGGTGAAATTTAGCACCCGATTTATTGATCAAAATGATTACTCGACTACTTGCGCTATACGTTTTGCTAATCCGGATGATGGGTTCATCCCAATTCCTGAGCTATTGAATACTGAAAGTTTGCTCAAGTATCCTCGAATAGCACCGGATGAAGGTTATGAATTAAAGCGTCTGCTGATAACGCGAGGTGCGACAGGTAATGGGGCAAGGGATGGTGCGGCAATCAAGGAGCCTATTGGTTACCTGCTCAGGTTTAGAAGCATTAAAGACGAGGACGCTGGAAAAATAATGTCTGCGTATTATGGGAAAATAACCAGACCTCAGGAGAGGGTCAGAAATGTGAATCCGTTTGAGGTGCAATCGCTTGATCGTGTCAACCGAAAGCTCGTGTCGGCCCCGAGGTTTCGTTTTAACATGTATCTCAATCCTACCCCCAACGACCGTAATCTGGAATACGACCAGAGAACCAATCTCGCGCCCGAGGCGGATAGGGGGCTGACATGGCCACCCTAGGCAAAGACCATTACTTTTCCTTCAGTGAATCAGCACCTGCCTCATGGGTTTAAAGTTGTCGTGCAGGTTTTCGTTCAACTCTTGACAGGTATTACGGCTTGAGCTCTGTTATAAAAAACAAGATATGAGGAAATGGGATGGAATTACCTTGGCGCTGTGCATATCGTTTGTGTTGACATGCCAACTTTCTGCCCAGAATCAAGACGCTGACGAAGGGCGAGCGCCTGAGGTGAAGATAGATGTAGTAGTCAGAGATGAACAAGGAACGCCTATCAAAGGAGTGGAAGTTGGAGGCTACTTTTCCGGGCCATTTGCGAGTGCTCCAGATAAGGCGAAAACTGATGTAGATGGTCGAGTTGTTTTGAGAGGGAATGCAACATTACAGGTTTCTGTAGCCTCTGGGGGTGATGGAACTCCATGGTACTTGTCTGGTCTGGACATTATACCCGGTGGCATAGATTCAGATAAGCAAGGCTGGAACATCAAGCGCGAAGGGACTTTGATTCTACGAAAGAAGAGGAATCCAACACCGCTGGCTGTCAGAAGAATAGAGTTGGTTCCCCCAAGTTTTGAAAAGCCCTACGCATACGATTTGGAGATCGGAGACTATGTGCAACCTTACGGAAATGGAAAAACACCCGACCTAGTTTTCCGCTCGGTTTTACTGCGAAACGATGGGCCAATGGATCTAGATTATCGCCTTGATGTGAGTTTTTCTAATCCTGGTGATGGAATCATCTCCACTGAGCAAAATTTGTGGTGCACACTCCGCTCACCCCATTATCTAGCGCCGAATGCTCAATATCAAAACAAATGGATTTATACCCGAACTGTAAAACCCGGAGGGGGAGGGGAAACCAGTGCAAATCCAAACCGTTGTTTTTATCTTAGGGTCAGGACAAAGCTTGATGCGGCAGGAAAGATTATGAGTGCCAATTACGCGAAAATATACGGCGATTTCCCAAAGTTTGTTTGCTTCTACAACCCGACACCCAATGACAGGAATTTGGAGTTCGATCCTGATA
>DBBL01000198.1 GCA_002292185.1 Akkermansiaceae bacterium UBA985
AAGCCAGCTAAGAAGAAGGCAGCCAAGAAAAAGGCCGCTAAGAAGCCAGCCAAGAAGAAGGTAGCCAAGAAAAAGGCCGCTAAGAAGCCAGCCAAGAGGAAAGCTGCTAAGAAGCGCAAGTAATCTTCAATTACAATTCATACATCAACCCCGACTTCCTCACGGCAGTCGGGGTTTTTTTGTCCCCCTACCAATCAGCAGTTGGTAATACCATTCTAAAAACACCAACAGAGCGCCCCGCATTAGTATCAGGCATCGCATCGTAAAGAGTGTAGAGGTGGATGCCACTTCCTTTGCCAAGCTTAACTGCCATATTATAAATGATCTTTCGTTGCTTCCCATATCTCGCTGCCAGATGATACAACACGCCTTGCCGGTTACGCCGATATCCAATCAGCTGACCTGGATCAACGTTTGCTACTGTATCACCAAATGCGTGCAGAACAGTCATTCGAGAGAGATTCTTGATGACAAAATGCTTATCTTTTAAGCGTCCTGCGTCTGGCGAAATAACCGTGACCTGAGGCCTATCCATCCATGGCCTATTTTCATTTTTCAACAACGACGATGGAGATAGGAATACCACTCTACGCATACCAACTTCTCCAGCAGGCACCGTTACATAGGGCTCATAGCCATCGGTTACCTTTCTATAAAGCACGAACTCCCCTCCCGCTTTGATCGATCGCATCACTGTCGTATTATTAAACGCAATCTGGAATGGCCTCCACGTTTCCTCGGCTTTTGAATTTTTTGCGTTATCAACCAACCCCTTGTAATAGAGCTTACTTGGCGGCACTTCACCTACTTGAGGCAACAGCATCGCCGCGTCGCCACGATTTTTTCCTGCACTATATCTTCTAGGTGGCACGGGACCTAAGGCGACTATCATGATCTTCGTTTGCAGACTAAGCTCTTGCTCCTCCCCTCTTGATTGATGACAAGTGACAGCAATGATTGTCATAAAAAGTGTCACCAGCATCTTCCTGCCAAGCATTCGATAACAGGCCGCCGCCCCGTTGATTGCCAAGTTTACCCTCATCATGCTTGCACATGACCACATCCTGTCTTGATGATCGTCATTTATATTTCTTCTCGTTGTAACCATCGAAAGCTTTTTAGTTCGTATTTCCTACCCCACTTTTCGTTTACCGCACTAAGCTGGCCCCTTTCATAAGTTCCCGTGGCCGGATTGATCGAAGTCAAACAATCTAGTGGTCCATTGCCACTTGCTTGACTCACCTCCGATGACTTGTGATCAACATAATAAGGGGTACGCTCAACCGTTGCCTCAAGCCATGCACGTGCTTGAATAATTCCTCCAGCGGAGGATTCGCCGTATGCGCGTATCGTGAATGTATCCCCTCTTGCCGCCATGAAGGGAGCTAGAGGATGAAGAATATCCCCCTGTGTCAAAAATCCAGGAACGCCCCAAGCCTTACTTGTGGGCTGAACCGTATTCCACTTATCATCGTATCGATAACGATATCCTTCCTTGAAGACCTGCATATTATTATCTGGTGCATCGGAAGATGCCTCAACATTCACCGAAGTTGATAATTGCGTAGCCAGCCGCTCAAAGTTTTTGTTCAATCCACAGCTTTGTATCGCGGCATCAATAGTCCCCATGCACGATGTTTGATCCTGATCCGATACCAGTCTGCGATTCACAAAATCAGCAATAGAGACAAAGGGGCCTCTTTTTTTAACTTCATGGACGATTTTGACCGCTAACATTCTCACCTCATCAGCAGTGAGTTGACGCGCTCCCATCCACCCACCGGGCTGATCTGGCGCGGCAGCATCCGTGTCAGCCAAACCCTTCGGTTGCTGGCATCTCGCAAACGATACCATGCTAGCACTTGCTACCCCTGATCGCAGAGGGCGACTGATGCCAAGGGTGCCCGACAAAAAGGCTGTCCACGCTTCTACTGATGTTGAGTTCACATTGAACGCAGAGCGGTTTTTAAAATATTCCGCACTTCTCCAAAATGCCCAATTCACGCCTTCATCACTCACAAGCATGCTTCTGACCGCATCCTTGGGCTGCTCACCATCTTCATTAAATTGATAGCGCCTATTCCATAAATACTCACCTTTATCAGGATTCCATACAAATCGTTCTCCCGCCTCATCGAGAGGAATACTGGAGAAAAAATACCCGTCCCATAAATTATGGTTCACTTCATAGGCAATGTCATAAGCCAGTACTTCATCTGCTGAACTGTGCTGCAAGTCACCCGCCTCTCTGAGTGCCGATTGATTGCCTATTTGCAGCAAGCCTTGAGAATCTGATATGATACAGCGCGCACCATGACCTGCTGCCTTACCCCCTTCTCTTCCTGCTGCTTTACCAATAAGATAATCCCAACGACTAGCACCGTTGCCATTAGGCTCAAGTGAAGTGGCAACAGCATAGGCCGTGGAATCTGCCGGAGCATGCATATCTCTCAATGAGTGACCTACCAAGTAACTGGGGCTCCACGAATAGGGGCTTAGCATAGCATGGCGCAAGCTCGCTACCGAGATCACGCCATAATCTTCAGAAGGCAAATCAAACAGCACCACATTGGGGAAAAAAGAAAAATCAACAGCCAAACCAAAGGGGTTTTTAACAAAGCCATTGATGGATGGCGCCGGCATGTCGTGAACATCCATAGGGCGCTGAGGCACAAACTGAAGCAGCCATGGCCCCGTGCTGTTCATATACCACTTGTTGGCACATTGACTCGCGGGCGACCGGCTGACCAGTTGAGCTCTTACATTCCAATTCGCTATGGGGCAGACGTTATACACCATGTGCTCTTCTCGCCACCGTGCAGTCGTTGATGTTCCATGACGATGGGGCGATCGATTAGATGGATCTCCCTCACCCACCGTTTCATCCAGCCACAATAACTTGGCTCCCACTTGGTGGGTATGGGGGGCATTTTTTACAGGTGCCTCATCAAATGTTTGCAAATGGCCAAAACTCAAATCCTTTTGGTTTGCTGATCCCCAGTATAGCCCATTGCGATGAAATGTTTTAGTCGACTTAGCTCCTCCGGCTCCATTATTGACCAGCTGTATGGTCGGGTGCTTGAAGCTACTGTAAAGATCCTCAAGCGAAGCCGCCTGTCCGACCTTAAGCATAAACGGAAAATTTTCCACTTTGCCATCAGTTTGTAAATCAAGTGCGGGCTGGTAATCAAAAATTCTTCCAAAGTCTATATGCCCAAGATGTGCTTTGATACTTCTCCATTGGGGAGTCTGTATCTCATAAGCAACGGATGAATCATGATCATAGAAAAAGTGGTCCTCTCCTTGGATAGAATGCGGACTCAATACATTATCTGACACTGCGTCTAGGTTGTAGTGCTGTATCTTAATGCCGCCAGAAGAGAGACCTCCCCTCACCTTAGGTGAGAATACCAGACACTGCCCCGCTGACAAAACAGCAGGATCTAAGGTAAAGGCCAAATACCGGCGCGGCGGAAAGGGATTCGTTCTTATTTTATAAACATCTCCTCCTGCATAGCCGCTCTTTTCAACCCAACGGTCAAAGACCTCGATACTTTGAGACTTCAGCTCTTGCTCGACATACTCCTTTTCTGGAAAGAAGTGCATACCATGCTTCACGCCGTAATAGGGGTTGGGCATGACCACAGATAAGGCCGTAGTTTTTAAAGCCCTATTATATGGATTCCACAAACAAACACGAGGGATGATATGGGTTCGAATACGATTGTTGTGGTGTGAGAAATAATAATGCCAACGACATTCCGTCATCACAGGATGAATCTTAGGAGCATGCTCTGCCCATTTGGAAGCATCTACACAGGCACCATCAGATATACCGTGAGGCCAGTGAGTAGAAGGACGCATGCGCATTGCCTCTTGATCAAAAACGGTCTCCGCATACTCCAAATCTGAGTATTTATGCTGCGCCCAATCTCTCAATGCCGCAAAAGAGGGCCCAAGCACACCATGCTCAGGCCCAGGTATGATTGGATATGATGATGAAAAAAACTCAGGTTTCCCCTGTCCAACATATGACAAATCTATTGTTTTACGATTATCATGCGCCAACAATAATGGCGTTAAGTCACGACGCAATCCGCTCATCAACGTGTTGGTAAAAAGACCTGGAGAATATGTTGTAAAATGGTGATAATCTTGCGCCGGAGTGTCTTTCCAAGCTGGATTGTGTGCCTGGCTGAGTGATACTGTGGCATAGCTTATCAATTTACCCCTGTGAGGACGGGCATGCTTCATAAAGTCCCGATACGGAGCCTTTCCATCATCCCGCACTACCAACGCAGGATCAGAGCCGGGTGCCGCCTCAAGCGCTGCTTCTGTATGTTCAATCTCAGCACTGGGGGCTATACACGCCTTCTGATTATTGTCGGAGATAAACCAGGCATACGCCCCGTTTTCATGCGCTCCACCGACCTTCACCTTTTGAACCAGCACTTTACTCTTATCAAAATCTTCTGCGCTCATGGCCTTACCCAAGGTTCCCCGACCTAGCAAACTCACCACAGCATCACTGCCTTCATCCAAGCTCTCCCTCGGGTCAATCAGTCTATGACGTTTACTCACTAGCCATGTTTCCACGTGCTCCCGCTTCCAGCGCCCTTCAGACAAGCTGGTAATAGAATGCCTTAGATCCTGATAAGCTCCTTGAATAGAATACGGTTTACTCTCCAAATCCTCTGAAGCCTTGCCAATCAGAGGCCAATCTTGACCCTGATAACGGTGAGTCGTCTTCCAGACTCCTAGCCATTCTCTATTGGCTAGCGGAGGCTCTTGGTCAGAACCTTCAAGGATCGCCGCCTTCGCTGTCACCCGCTGATCCGGACCCGTATACTTTTGTAACTCCCCCATCGCCATCATCAAAGCCATGCGAGCATTGGCTCGGGCCGCTAGCTCATGAACATTTCGCTTCGACCCCCTCGACTCAAGATCTGAGAGAGATATCACCCCCAGTAAAACAACCACCATAAGCACCATAAGCATCATCAAAGCCACCAGCGAAAAGCCTTTTTCAGTAAAGGGCTTACGAGGAATCATTAAATGCATTACAACCGATTTAAAAAGTTAGATTATCATTCTGTTAGCCTTAGATCGAATTACTAACAATCATTAAGTTCATACTTGTGTTAGACCCCCCAACAATGGGGCCTTGAACCGCCATTACCCCCTGCTATTTAATTACAGGGTGTTTAAATAAAAGTCTGCCAATCTGCGTTTTTCATGGTGGCAATTCCCTCTGAGTCTTGTAAAAGATCGCTCATGAATTATTTGGACGTAGCCAAACAAGCCGCCTGCCAAGCTGGAGCATTCCTCAAGGAGCACTTTGGAAAACCTCTCGATGTGGACGAGGCCAAACACCATGACATCAAGCTTGCCCTTGACCGCGAGAGCCAAGACTTGATTACCCGAGTGATATTAGGCGCTTTTCCTGACCACGCCATTTATGGAGAAGAAGGTCTCGCCGGCAACCAGGACAGTGAATACCAATGGATTGTCGACCCCATTGATGGCACGGTGAATTTTTTCTACGGCATTCCCCACTACTGCGTTTCCATCGCACTACGCCATAAGGGCGAGCTGATTCTGGGAACGATCTTTGACCCCAGCATGGGCGACCTCTGGGAGGTCGAAAAAGGCAGCCCGGCATTACTCAATGGCGAGCCGATTTCTGTGAGTCCACGCACCAAGCTGGAGGAATGCGCGCTTTTTGTTGGCTGCGGCAAAGATGAGGAAGCCCTTACCACAGGCCTTGAACGTTTTCGTAAAGCCTCACTGAGGGCTCGTAAGATGCGCATGATGGGCTCGGCGGCACTTGGCATGGCCTATGTGGCCACCGGCAGGCTCGACGCTTATGTGGAGTCCCGTATTTCGCTCTGGGACATCGCAGCTGGTCAGCTCCTACTGGAGGCCGCCGGCGGTAAAACCGAACTGACTGAGATTCCTGGCAATGCCGATGCTTGGTCAATCGTCGCCACCAATGGCAAGATTCCTATTGAGGAAATTCTCTAGGACAGAGAGCTAACCTGCTTGAAATCCTCCTCACTCAGGCAGCAGGGATCTGCAGCCACCCAGTGTCCCTTTTCGATCTCCACCATCGAGAGATCCATACCAATGGTCTCCTCATAGCGCGGATGATTGATCCGGTGGCCAAAGGCACTGCCCTCGGGTGGATTAATCGGGGAAGGAACCTCGCCTTCCAAATGAACACGGGGCCGCTCAATCATCGGATCAGGCTCGGGAATAGCTGAGATCAAGGCCTTGGTGTAGGCATGACGGGGGTTCTGGTATATGGCATCCGCATCAGCAAGCTCGACAATTTTGCCCAGATACATCACCGCCACCCGGTCTGAGATATGCTTCACCACCGCCAGATCATGGGCGATGAAGAGGTAGGCCATGTTGTATTCGCTCTGCAGGTCAAGTAGCAGGTTCAACACTTGGCTCTGGACAGAGACATCCAAAGCCGAGACCGGCTCATCAAGCACAATCATATCCGGATTCAGTGCCAGAGCGCGTGCAATGCCAATGCGTTGGCGCTGACCTCCTGAGAACTCAAAGGAAAACCTCTGCGCCGCACTCTTGGGCATTCCTACCCGCTCGAGTAGCTGGTGCACGGTGTCCATGCGTGTTGCCTTGGTACCTATTTTCTGAACCTCGAGTGGCTCGGCAATAATCTGTCCAACGGACAATCTCGAGTTCAGTGACTCCGCCGGATCCTGAAACACCATCTGCATGTTACAGCGCAGCGGGCGTAATTTACTCTGGGAAAGATGGGTGATNNTCCTTGCCATCAAAAATCACCGAGCCCGCGGTAGGTCGCGTGAGCCTGACAATACTCTTCCCCAGAGTAGACTTGCCACAACCAGACTCCCCCACCAGGCCAAGCGTTTCACCATGGCCGATACTCAGGGAGACACCATCCACCGCCTTCACTGAGTTGATCTGACGAGACATCACCCCACCCCGCACCGGGAAGTGCATCTTCAGGTCTCTTAATTCTAGAATGGGATCAGGCATCTCGTGTAGTTGGGAAAAAGTTACTTAGCTCGAGGTTTGGTCATTGAGCTCAACGCACTCAGGGCAAGCTTCCACCCAATGGTTTTTCGATATCTCGATAAAGGGAGCACGGTTGAGCAGAGTGTCCCCACTGCGCCCCATACGCTGACAAAAGCGACAGCCCGGGACAAAATCCTTGATTGACGCGACTTGGCCCTCAATGGTCTTAAGCTTTGCTTTGCGCGGCGTGGCAAGGGTTGGGATAGCACTAAGTAGCCCCTTGGTATAGGCGTGCTGTGGGCTAGCATAGAGCTCTTTCACAGGAGCACGCTCAACAATGCGCCCCGCGTACATCACCACTACCTCATCACAATGCCCGGCAATCACACCGAGATCGTGAGTGATGAGAATCGTGGACATGCCCATCTCCTCTTGAAGGTCCTCAATGAGCTCCAATATCTGGGACTGCACGGTCACATCAAGGGCCGTGGTCGGCTCATCAGCAATGAGCAAGTCCGGCTTGCAAGCAAGCGCGATAGCGATCACCACCCGCTGGCGCATACCGCCGGAGAGCTGGTGAGGATATTCCATCACTCGCTTCTCGGGTGCCGGGATACCTACCTTCTCAAGTAAGCTGACGGATTCCTGCAACGCCTCGCGCTTGTCCATACCTCGGTGCAGGATCAATGACTCGCTGATCTGTTTGCCAATTCTGTGGCAGGGGTTGAGTGCCATCATCGGCTCCTGGAAAATAACACCAATCTCTCCACCCCTCACCTCATGCATGCGCTCACTGCTCGCCGAGCGCAGATCCTCTCCTTTGAAAATAACCTCGCCATCGAGAATGTGCCCCATGGGTTGAGGTAACAGCTGCACCACGGACATCGCGGTGACACTCTTGCCGCAGCCCGACTCACCGACGATCCCCACCGTCTTGCCCTTGGGCACATGAAATGAAATGCCATCAACAGCACGCACCCAGTCACCGTTCTCCAGGCGGAAAGCAGTGACCAGATTCTTGACCTCAAGCAGATTGTCTTCCGTGTCACTCATCACGCCCTCCTTTCTGTTGCTGTGGAATACCATCCTTGAAAACATCAATCACCTTGTAAACCTCACTAAACACATCACCAGAGCGCATCGCCTTCTCCGTCTCCTCTTTACGCTCTTGGTCAATCCACAACACATAGCTCTCAAAAGGCTCGCGCACTATCGGCACATTAAAAGGCGTATCCTCGGTATCTGGCCAGCGCACCCAGCGCCAAGTTCCTAGCCTCACGTAATCCGTCGAGTAGCCCGGCGAGAAAAACCCCTCATCATGTATTAGCTGCTGTGCCGCCCAGGCGTTTTGCTTGATCTCCTCCAAGGTCTTGGCGTTTCTCACCGCCTTCGCATAGACATCCATTTGCTCGTTGGCATAGCTGTTGATGTTATTGGTCTGCGGCTTGGGCTTACCTTTCTCATCAAAGGCATTCTTGGAATAGAAGAATTGATAATAAGATGGGAAAGGTGGTCGTGATCCCCAGCCCCAGAAGGCCATATCATGCTCTTTTTTCATCACCGTCTTGTAGAAGACTGTGTTTTCCTGCCCGTCTAAGACCAGATCAATACCTGCCTTTTTTGCCTCCTCCTTGAGCAGACTGCAGAGCTTGCTCGCTGTGGGTGAATTGCCAAAACTCAAAACTACGGAGAGCTTTTCACCCGATGGTTTTCTGAGAATACCATCACTACCTTCCTCACTATAGCCAGCCTGATTAAAATACTCTCGTGCTCTAGTCACCGAGTAAGGGCGCGCCTTGATGGCAGGATTGGTGTATTCGCCAAAGCCCTGGCTAAATCCCTGCAGGCGGGAAAAATCTCCACGAAACATCACATCGATGACCATACGCCAGTTCAACGCATGCTGTAGGCCCAGCCTGACATTACGATCATCAAGCTTGGGGCGTGAGACATTCATATAAATACCACGTGGCACGCGTGGATACTGAGTGTAGAACTTGTAGCGCTCGATATAGCCATCAAACACCTGCGGGATTTCAGACTTCTCATACCAGTAGTCAGGACGTGTTAGGAAAAACGCCTCCAACTGACCAGCGCGGAACAGCTCGAATGCCTTGTTCTCATCTCGGATCACCGTGTAGACGATGTGGTCCGGATTAAAGCGGTGACGATAATACTTCTTATCCTTAGCCCACCAGTCCTTGGCCCGGGTCAGTTTGATAGATACTCCTTTGTTGATATCCCCCTCTTTGACGTAATAAGCCCCAGTATGGCGCGGCACCCGCCACTGGTAACGGTCCTCGTAATCTGCTCCATACTCACTATAGAACGCGGGATTAGAGGGGTTCATCGAGGCAAACAAAGGAGTCAGCGGCTTACCCTCGCGTAGGGTCACCGAGAGCAGGCTATCACCGTAGACCGCAATCTGGGCAAACTGCTCACGGTAATACTGCTTCGCGTAAGGAGCGGTGACATGGTCAGACACCCGAAGGTAGGCAGACACTTGAAAATCCTGCGCCTTGATCTTCTCCCCGTCATTGTAACGTGCATCTTCATCAAGCTCGTAATACACCGTGCGCTTGTCAGCGGATACCGCCCAGCGCTTCGCAACCCCGGGTATGATCTTGCCCGTAAGGGGGTGCATATTCACCAGACCGATCTCAAGCTCATCATAGAGGTAACCGCGGAAGCTGTTATTCGACTCCTTGCCAAAGGGACGCACCGTGGCCGGAAACTGAGGCATCCAAGTGCGGAACACACCTCCTTTGGACGCACGTGAATCTCCGATCTCGGGTTCATCCATGCCATCCTCCCAGACCAGATCCTCGGGTATATCTTTAGCACTTTTGTCAGCAAAATAATCTCCCAGACTAAGGCGAAAATCGATCACCTCTTTCTCCTTTTCCATCTCCTTCAAGGCATCTTCCCGTGCCTGCTTCAATGCCGGGTCGCTTACTTCGGCAAGCTCTTTGAGGGCAGCAGCAATGGACTCCTCGGCGGCAGCCTTCTGTTGCTCAAGCCAGCCTTGGATGTAGCGATTATAGACTGGCTTAAACTGCTCGAACCCCAGCCCCCTCTCTACCATGTCCTCATCTCGCTGGCATGAGCTTAGCATGCCAAGCGCACTGGCACAGAGTGCCAGCATTACACGTAACATGATGAATTTGTATCGAGCAGACATTATCGGTAATAAGTAAATTTCTTCGGGTCAAAGGCTTCTCGCACGGCTTCGCCGACAAAGGTTACTAGGATCAACACACTTACCAGGCACAGGAAGGCGGAACTTACCAGCCATGGTGCGGACAAATTAGTCAGGCCTTCCCTAAGTAAGGTCCCCCAGGTGGCATACTCAGGCGGCAGGCCAAAGCCCAGGTAATCCAGCGAAGTCAGCCCAAGGATCAAACCTGAGATAGAGAATGGCACCAGTGTTACCAGAATCGCCACCGCATTGGGTAAGATGTGCTTAAAGATGATCCTTGGTGTGGAGCAGCCGATCACTCGGCTCGCCGCCACATAGTCACGCGCCTTTTCCTTAAGAGCTGCCGTGCGCATCAGATAGGTCATACCCATCCAGCCAAAGAGAATGAGAATGAAGAGGATTACCCCCAGACCGAGCTGTTCCTTCAAGTTCTTGGGGAAAGACTCGCTGACAATAATAATTACAAAGAGAAACGGAATGTTAGAAAACACCTCAATGAGGCGCTGCACTAATAAATCAAACATGCCGCCAAAAAAGCCCATCAGCAGCCCCACACTAATGCCGATCACATAGACAAATGGCACATAGAAAATCGCCGCCTTGAAGTTCACCTGCAGCCCGCCAAAGAGGTAAGCCAGCACATCCTCGCGCTGTGGAGTCGTGCCGAGCAGATGCCCCATGTCCAAACTCGGAGGAGCGGCTGAGTAATAAACAATCAGTGGCCCGGACGCCTCCTGATTGAGAAAATCAGCGACCTCACCGTCACCATTCCAAACCGTGGAGCCCGCCACTATTTCACCGGCTTGAAAGCGTGCCGAGTAAACCCGGCTGGACTGCCTGTCCCAGCCTTCAGCCAGCCCTTCCGGCATCCCCTTGCGGTAAGAAATCTGCATGAATTTGGCATTGGGCTCTCTCAGATCATAGACCCGGCTCACCTGACCTTGGTAAGGCTTCGATGATTGCTTACGATACACCAGTCCGTCATCCCGAGTTTCGAGCTCCTCGACCGGCAGCTCTACCGTATCCTGCGTCGGTGCATAAGGCACGAGCGGCATCACTATCCAGTTTCCACCATCTCCCCCCCCTGTGTCTTCAAAATGCTGCTTAAGCTTACGGTAATTCACCGGTGCCTCCGCCTCATCACCACCAATGCCAAAGTCCTTGCCCTTCGCCACCTTGTCCTCCCTCACCAATGCTGGGAAATACCACTTACCCTCATACTTCATCACCAGCGGCTCATTACCCACCACCAGATGATCCAGTGACGCAATCAAGGCCAGAAAGCCAAGGATCAACAGAGCACGGTGACCACGCTTGATCGAGCGAAAGCGGTCGATGCGCCGCTGCGTGATCGGCGTAAAGGCAAAGTCGCGCGGAAACTTCCAAAGTATGAGTAGCCCGAAAACAAAACCCATCACAACGCCCAGCCAGCCAAACCACAAAAACGCTCCTGTATCACTACCCCAGTGTAGCCACTCAATCTCACGGCTGACATTAAAGCCCCAGCGCAAGGTCGGCAACGAGAGCCCAAGGACCTCCCCTAGCCCGGCAAACACCGAGCCCAAGAGCCAAATCCATCCTATCTTTCTGAGCATCACTATCTAATTAAATTTAATACGTGGATCGATCATCGCCACGATGATGTCAGAGAGAATATTACCCAAGACCATGAGAAACGCGGCAATGGCAAGCGTGCCCATAATCACCGGCTGATCCCTACCAATGATGGACTGGAACTGCAGCAAACCGAATCCTTGGATGTCGAACACCTTTTCCACCAGCATGCTGCCTCCGACAAAGATCGACACCAGATGCCCGAGACTTGTCGCGATCGGGATGAATGAATTGCGAAAGGCATGGCCAAAGACCGCCTTCTTGAACCCAACTCCCTTGGAAACCGCCGTCCTGACGTAGTCCGCGGCAAGGTTATCCATCAGATTATTCTTCATCATCATCGTGGTCACTGCGAATCCGCCCACCACATAACACATCAAGGGCAAGACTGTGTGATGTGCCAAGTCCTTGATCTGCCCCCAGGTGGACATCTCATAGAAATCAGCACTCACCAGCCCGAAGAGCGGGAACCAGCCAGCACGTGCGCCAAGGTAAACAAGAAGCACGGCCCCCAGTGAAAAGCCGGGAATGGAATAACCGACAAAAACCAGAATGGATGAAATATTATCCATCGGAGTGCGGTGCTTGATCGCCTTGAGCACCCCCAAGGGAATACACACACCATAGATAATTACCGTGGAAAGCAGGCCAAAATAGAGTGCGATCGGGATTCTCTGTAAAATCATATCAATCACCTTGTCCTGATAAGTAATCGAGTTCCCCAAGTCACCTTGCAGCAGACCGGAGAATCTGGATTTATAGACCACCGCGCGGTGCGCGTAGGGCGGGGCCTCACTGACATCCACCTTCATCCGGCGCGCCCAGCGCTCCTTGCGCTCTTGGGGAGTATCAATTCTCACCTCCCAGCCTTTTGAAGAAACCTCACTACCATCCAGCATGAAGACCGCTTGAGCCGTGGCCACATCCTCACCATCCCAGCTGACCTTTACCTGCCGGCCGCTTCCCTTGAGCACAACGATGGTCTCCCGCTCAAAATCCTCCACCTTACTATCCCCGATGACATCCTCGCCCCCCTTCTCAAATTCCCCCTTGCTCTGCAGCCGCTCCCGTTTCCATAATCCTAGCCACTGAAAATAGGCAACCAGTACCGGCTTGTCATAGCCATACTCCTCCTCGAGCTCCTCCGCCTGCTCGTCACTCATGCCTCCTTGGTTCTCCCTGCTGCCAGCGGCTCCCTTCGAGCTCTCGTCTCCTGCTTGCGCGGCCTGCTGCATCGCCCGCTCCACCGGACTGCCTGGCATGAACCTTGTTAGCGCAAAGACAATCAAAGTCACCCCCAGCAAAGTGATGGGCACGAGCATGAATCTGCGGATGAAATAAGCTTTCATGAAATCAGCGATCAACCGGCCACACGCATGACACCAGTTTACCTGTAGATTTTTAAGTCAGCTCATCAGCCGAGGCAAGCACCTCCTTTGTAAATCATCCACAATCTCATTTTCGCTCAAAAAAGTCTCCACATTTGGCACAAAACAGCCACGTTTCTGGGCATGCACCGCGCCCACCTTACCCACCTGCTTTTGGGTGCCTGTGCCCTCGCCATGCTGGGCTGCAAGGGTGAGCCGCCCATTGATGCCTACACGGAGAAAAAAATCCTCATATTGGGCAACAGCACGGAGCCCCAGGGCCTTGATCCGCAGATTGTCACCGGGGTCATCGAGAGCAATATCATCCGGGCTCTGTTCGAGGGCCTCTGTGTAGAACACCCCTCCAAACAAGGCGTTCATCTTCCGGGAGCTGCAGCATCATGGCAAGCCAATGATGATTTTACCGAATGGACCTTCCAGCTCCGTAAAGATGGCCAATGGTCAGACGGCACACCACTCACTGCCGAGGATTTTCTATTCTCATACCAACGCATCCTCCACCCCGACTTCGGCGCCGAGTATGCAGGCATGCTCTACTACATCCAGGGGGCAGAGAGCTACAACAAGGGCGAGGCCACGGACTTCTCATCCGTGGGTATTAGCGCCCCTGACCCCTACACGCTCAAAATCAAGCTCAAGGCGTCGATCCCCTTTCTTCCCGATCTCACCAAGCACTACACGTGGTATCCTGTGCCCAAACACATCATCCTTAAGCACGGCACCATTGACCAGCGCAACACCCCGTGGACGGAACCTGAAAATATTGTCTCCAATGGGCCCTTCGTGCTCAAGCAGTGGCGTCTCAACGATTATATCCATGCGGAGAAAAACGCCAACTACTGGGACAAGGATACGGTGAAACTCAAGGGTATTCGTTTCCTCCCTGTCTCCAACCAATACACTGAGGCGCGGATGTTTTTTAATGAACAGCTTCATGCTACCTATGGGCTGGCGCCGGAAATGATCGAGCACGCATCCAATCACTATAAAAAATACCTCCGCCAAGAGACCTACCTGGGAACTAATTTCATCCGCTTCAATGTCACCGACCCCACGCTCAAGGAATTAAAAGTAAGGCAAGCGCTCGCTCTGTCCATCGACTCCGAGGCGATCATCACCCACATCCTCAAAGGAGGCCAAAAACCTGCCTACGGCATCGTTCCTCCAACAGAAGATTACCACACCCCGAACGCGGTTTCCTTTGACCCCATACGCGCCAAGCAACTACTGCAAGAAGCTGGCTATGGAGGCAGCAAAAAACTACGCGTGACGCTACTCTCCACAGACAGAGAAGTCTCCAAGCGGCTGAGTGAAGCTTATCAAGACATGTGGAAAAAACATCTGGATGCCGAGGTCTCGATCGAACAACGGGAGTGGAAAACCTACCTCAGCCGCATGTCGGAGCTCGATTACCAGCTAGCGCTTGGCGGCTGGATCGGTGACTACCCAGACCCCACCACTTTCCTTGACATGTGGAAAACTGGGGATGGCAATAACCGCACAGGTTGGTCCAACAAGCAATACGAGGCGCTGCTCGCCACAGCAGAGCAAACCAAAAACCCGGAGGCACGCCTGCGTATTCTTGAACAGGCCGAAGCCCTCTTCCTCTCTGAAATGCCTATTATTCCTGTCTACTGGTATACTACTAATTACCTTCTGCACACGTCCGTCAAAGGCTGGCACCCCCTATTACTCAACAATCATCCCTACAAGTTTGTCGACCTAGAACTCTCGGAAGCCAACTAACCCACAGAGAACACAGCCCGCATGCTCCGCACCATCGTCAGCCGCCTACTCCAGGGAATCGTTGTGGTTTTTTGCCTACTTCTGATCACCTTTGTACTCGTCAGACTCATGCCAGGTGACCCCTTTTCTGGAGAAAAAGCTCACTCAGCTCACATCATTGAGAAAAACAAAGAGCGCTTCCACCTCGACAAGTCCTACCCTGAACAATTTGCCGTTTATCTGGGTTTACTTATGCAGGGTGATATGGGCGACTCACCGGTCAAAGAGCAACCGGTAGCCAAGATCATCGAGCATTCTTTTCCCGCCTCTCTCATACTCGGCATCGCCGGTATTACCATCGCCATAATCATTGGTATCCCTGCCGGCATTCTCTCAGCCCTGAAAAAAAATTCCTATATCGACTACGGCACCATGATCATCGCCATGGCTGGCATCAGTATTCCCTCCTTTGTGATTGCCCCCTTACTAGCAGGACATATAGCAACACGCGTTCCATTTCTTAAAGTCGCCGGCTGGGGTGACCCCTTTGACTGGATTCTCCCGGCTCTTACCCTTGGCCTGGGAACAGCCGCCTACCTGGCAAGAATCACCCGCGGCGGCATGCTCGAAGTGCTCAATCAGGACTATATACGCACAGCACATGCCAAGGGAGTGCACCCTGCCATCGTGGTCACCAAGCATGCCATTCGCGGAGGCATCATTCCCGCCGTCGCTTATATTGGCCCAGCATTTGCGGCATTAATCACCGGCTCTTTTATTATCGAAACTATTTTCCAAGTGCCAGGCATGGGACAACATTTTGTGAATGCTACCAAAGACCGTGATTACTTTCTCCTGCAGGGAGTCGTGATTCTATTCGGTTCACTGATCGTTTTTGCCAACCTCGCCGCTGACATCGCGCTCGTCATGCTCAACCCACGCATCAGAGCCTGACGGATCTATTCGCCACCACCAATCATGAGTAACAAGACACAGAGTCACGATCTCAGCAAAGGCCAGTCCTTGTGGTCTGACGCTTGGGCTCGTCTCAAGAAAAACAAGATGGCGATGGCGAGCCTCATCGTTTTATTTGTCATCGGTGTCCTGTGTTTCATTCTCCCCGCGTTCTCCATTATCGCAGACCCCAACAATCAGAATTTAAATAGCACCTTCCTAGACTCTAACAAAAACAACTGGCTCGGCACAGACCAGTCCGGTAGAGACCTTCTTGCGCGCTTGCTGTATGGCGGGCAAATTTCACTCCTCGTGGGTATTATCGCCACCACGGTATCCGTCATCATTGGTCTCATCTATGGCTCTATTGCGGGTTACGCCGGAGGCAAGACCGACAGCCTGATGATGCGCATTGTCGACATCCTCTACGGGCTACCTTTTCTCGTTCTGGTTATTTTGTTCTCCTTACTGATCTCAGAACACGCCAAGGAACTTACCGAGCATCTTGTCAGACTATGGCCAGAGCAGGAAGTATTCATTAAAAAGTTCATCAACTTAGTGCCTTTATTCATCGCTATCGGCGCACTCGGTTGGCTCACCATGGCACGTGTCGCCAGAGCTCAGGTTCTCTCTCTCAAGAAACAGGAATTTGTCGAAGCCGCAGTATCACTGGGACTCAGCCACCGCCAGATACTCATGCGTCACATCATGCCCAACATGCTTGGCCCTATTATTGTTTATGCCACTCTTACTGTTCCTGGTTTTGTCCTGACTGAGGCCACCCTCTCATTTCTTGGCCTCGGTGTAGAGTCTCCCAACAGCTCTTGGGGCATTCTCCTTAGTGAGGGGGCCAACTACATGGAAACCCACCCACGCTTACTTATTATTCCCTCTATTACTTTCTCTCTGACCCTGCTCGCCCTCAACTTTCTCGGAGACGGCCTGCGCGACGCGCTTGACCCGAAAGCAGCAAAAGATTGATCACTCCCCCATCTTCCTGCGCCCTTGAAGCGCACGCATCAGGGTAAGATCATCAGCATGATCAAGCCCTCCTCCAGCGGGCAAGCCCTGGGCAATGCGGGTCACATGGCACTCACGAGTAGTCAACACCTCAGCAAGGTAGTTGGCCGTAGCTTCTCCCTCCACATCCGACCCCAGTGCCAGTATAACCTCTACCCCAGGGTTGGCTTCCACTCTCTTAATCAGAGGCGTAATACGCAAATTCTCGGGGCTTACATTATCCAAGGGTGACAACTTCCCGCCCAGGCAGTGGTAGTAACCCTTAAAGACACCTGAACGCTCAAGAGGCAGCACATCGGTGGCCTGCTCAACGACACAAAGCTCGTTAACATCACGCCGAGCGTCACTACACACTGGACAACCGTCATCACTAGAAAAAAAGCCGCAGACATCGCAGGAACTCACCTTTTGCTTTGCCATGAGCACAGCTTCTGACACCTCGACAGCATTGGACTTAGGATGTTGCAAAAGCCAAACTGCGATGCGTTCAGCACTGCGCGGCCCTATACCCGGAAGTCTTTTTAACTCGGCAATCAACTCAACAACGGGTTCTGGATAATCTGCTCTAGCCATCTAATTTTTACTCCTTAGGTTGATACTTAGTATCTGGATCATTCCCTGGTTTTGAAACCTCATGACTCCCTCCTGCATCGGAAGAGCTTGCCTGATTCTGCGCTGATGAATCCGCTGATCTCTCCGGCTTTGCATGAATTTCAGCATGAGGCTGGTACGGCTTCTGATCAACGCCGATTTCACAAGGCATAACGTGCTGACTGGTATACATCATCGTACAAAACCATGCCCAAAAATAGGCAACAACTACAAAAAACGGGGAAAAATAAATCTGCCAAAGGGCACACACGGGAACCATCGCCAGCACAAGCACCAAGGCCGTCAAACCAAGCACGATACGCCGCCATGCTGCCGGTGAATCAAGTACTGCAAAAGCGATACCAAAAGAAAACATCGCCGCCATCATAAACAGCACCGGCTCAGAGACAACGGTCTGGAATGAATCGGACAATATCCATGACAGTGATTGTTGCAGCCTGGCATCGCCCAGTTCAAACAAACCCAACAATTGCATCGCCAGAGCCAAAGCCATGCTCACCCCCCCGTAGAGCATGCAGGAACTACCTACCCTTCCAGGCGGATAAGACTGAGCTGCGTGATGTTGTGTGTTCATAGCTGGGCTGTAGATGCCTGAGATTCTTCAAAGAAGATCAAATATCATCAACACCATTTTTGCCATCACCAATTCCGGCACCACTATCACTACTACTATCTGCGTCCTTATTAGATCGCTCGGCGACATCCTTATAGGATTGCACAATACACTCACTCAGGAATGCGTCGGCATCCGCCACCGCCTCAATGCCTAATTCAAACTCACGCCTACCCGTGTTTTTCTGAATCAGATTCAACCCAAACTGATAATCTTTAAAACGCTGCTGACATATCTGAAGCGGACTACGCGCCTGCTTCGCTGCTTCTGCGCCAAGAAGCTCTATGGCTTCGTCGGTGAAGACGATTTTGATCTCGTGCTGTTCGTGAAATTCACGGCAATAAAGCACTACCTCCTCCTTTGTCTTGGCTACATCCCCCCGCTTTCCTAGCTCCCGATACTCCGCCAACACCTCATCGTGTTTATCAATCAGATCCGCATCAATCGTCAACTCACTGACCGCCGTGCCCGGCAGCTCAAATTTAAAATCGCGCAACAAGCTTTCACAAACGGTCATCAGAGCCCTCGCACCCGTATTCTCGGTCTCAGCACGTCCTGCAATACGCTCAATTGCCGAATCCTCAAAGCGAGCTTGAATACCATAGGCAGCAAATTCGCGCTCATACTGGCGTAACAAACTACCTTCTGAATTTTGCATGATATTGACAAAATCCTTGGCCTCCAATTTTTCACAAACGACACGCACGGGCAATCTGCCGATGAATTCAGCCTCAAAACCATAATCAATAAAGTCTTGGGTATTAACCTTACTGAACAATTCACCCTCATGCAGAGGTTCAGCCACATCTGCCCCGAATCCAATCTGCCCGGAACGGAGGCGCTTTTTAACCACTTTTTCAAGCCCTGAAAACGCGCCACTGACAATGAAAAGAATGTGCCTAGTGTTAATGGTATCCTTGCCGCCATCACCACCATTCTGCATATCCATCATCGCCATCATTTGGCCTTTCATATCATTGGGATTTCTTGCCGCCACCTGAGTTTCCTCCATCAGCTTAAGCAAGGTGGTCTGAACGCCACGCCCGCTGACGTCTCTACCCATGCTATTGCCGCCACTGCTGGCAAGCTTGTCGATTTCATCGATATAAATAATACCATACTCCGCCAGCTCCATATCACCCTCTGCTTTTTGAACCAGTTCCCGAACAAGGTCATCAACATCGCCACCGACATAACCTGTCTCTGAAAATTTAGTGGCGTCCGCTTTCACGAATGGAACGCCCATCATTTCGGCGATATGCTTCACGAGATAGGTTTTTCCTACACCCGTTGGACCAACCACAATCACATTCTGCTTCTGATACTCGATCCCATCAGGAGTTTTACCATGCTCTTGCTCGTAAGAACGCATGAACTTGGCATGGTTGTAATGGTCACATACCGCAATAGAGAGAGCCTTTTTAGCCTCGTCTTGACGAATCACAAAACGATCAAGGTGAGCTTTGATGTCGCGCGGTTTGTAATTAAAATCAAAAATTTCATCGGCTCGCTTCACCTCTCGAGGCTCACTCGAATCCCCCTGAGATTGCGTGGTCATATCATCCTGAGAAAAACCGGGCATCGTCACCGAAGCACCCATCTTACCAAACATGTCCTTGAGCATCTTCTGTAGCTCGTCTGGATCTGGTAAATCCTTGTCTTTTTTGTCGCTCATTAGACCGACTATCCCTTAGCTCTAGTTGATGCGCAACCGAAACTTGCTGCCATGACACATGGTATTACCAGAGTTCTTCGGCGATGATTTATTTTAATAATGAAATTGATGATTGCACCACCGCTTGTTTTGCCGAAACCTAAGATATAGGTTCACTGAACGTCTATGAGTAAAGAGCGATACGAAATTAAAGGGAAAATTGGCCAAGGGGGTGTTGGATCTGTTTATCGAGCTTTCGATACGCAGTTAAACAGAGAAGTTGCCATCAAACGAGTGCTCGCCGACGGAGGACACGAGGGTCAAGAGGAAGCCACCAAAAACCTCCTCAAAGAAGCTACTGCTCTCTCCTCTATTCAGCACCCAAACATCGTAACGATCTATGATGCCGGAATAGATGACGATGGTCCCTACGTGGTCATGGAGCTCATCAACGGCCGCACTCTTGATGAGATGGTTGAAGAAAACACAATCACCTGGGAGGACCTGCGCGAGATCATCATACAATCCGAAGAAGCACTGGCCGCAGCGCAGAATCTGAATCTTATCCACCGTGATCTCAAGCCCAGTAATCTCATGGTATGCTGGCTGCCATCCGGAAAATTTCAGGTTAAAATCGTAGACTTTGGACTCGCTAAATTCTCATCATCGCCGTCCTTGCAGACCATTGACCATGGCGATGCTGTATTTGGCTCAATTTTCTTCATGGCCCCAGAGCAATTCGAACGCACGCCTCTGGACCAGCGCACCGATATGTACGCTCTCGGCTGCCTCTTTTACTATGCACTTACCGGCAAACACCCTTTTGATGGAGAGAGTGCCGCCGAGGTCATGGTCAGCCACCTTCAGCACCACGTCACTCCAATCCAAGAACTAAGGGAAGACATTCCGCAGTGGGGAGCTGATTGGATTATGTGGCATATAGAGCGTCAAGTGGACCAAAGGCCCTTCAACGCACGCGAAGCGCTGGAACGCTTCTTCGTTATGGAGAATCAGCCTATGACGGCCACCCTGCCAACCAACCCAGTCCCCACGGCTAAGCTTCTCACCGGCCAAACTCCAGTTGCCAAGACGAGTACTAACCCCGTTGCACAAGCCGCACCAACGGTTAAAATGGCGGCTCCTACCGTTAAAATGGCTGCCCCAACGGTTAAAATGGCCGCACCTACCGTTAAAATGGCTGCAGCTCCACCAACCATCAAGGTCAACGAGCCAACAGAAGCTGACGTACAGGGCGCCAAAACCGCTAAGATCAAGGCCCAGCCAATGACAAAACCTGCAAGCGCAGCTCAGAGTGGAGGCCCCATTCCAGGGGACTCAGCACTGGGTATGGAAAGTGCACAAAAGACGATGTCCAATGGAGCAAAATGGGCTCTCATCAGCATGCTCATAGCCGTGGTCATTCTGACAAGTGTTTTGGGCAGGGCTTACATGGAAAAACGCAAACTTGATAACCTCTACAATGAGGTGATGAAAGAGGCGAAGACTCTCAATGATGAAGAAAGCGATGAAGGTATAAGCAAACTAGCGCTCGACGGCATTCTTTTGACCGAGCAAGAGCTCAAACGGATTCTCAACGAGGCTACCAGCATGCAAGAAAACAAGCAGAAGCCACTCATACTGCAGGTCCTGCGTTATGCAAAAGCTGATGGCGGCTACGATCTCTCTACCATCATCCTTAATCACACCCTTGGTGCAAAATGTCCGTCCAGCATACGTTCTGGACTGCTAAAGGATGTCATCGGGTCCCAGGCGAATCCAAACAACCTCCAAGCCCTTATTGATTACGCCAAAGAAAGCACCGAGGAAGATTCCGCCGCTGCCGCAATCTACGCAGTCAAGTCCTGCTACGCTGATCCGAAAGCGGGCGATTATGTCAAAGAGCTTCTCGGCATGGTCAAGCGTTCAGAATACCCCTCAGTACGTCGTCAAGCAGAAGCCGCTTTACTTTCAATTATTGGCGCCTCCTCCAAAGGGGCGAGCTACGAAAGCGATATTTATGAGGCCTATGAGAGTGCCCAGGATGAAAATATCAAACTCGCCATGCTGCGCATCCTCGGGGCCACGGGTGATGATTTGGCGGAGGATGCGATCAATGATGCTCTCAACTCAGGAAACCCGAGCTATCAAAATGCGGCTCTTACTGCACTTGGCAAATTGGGCAGTGACGAAAAACTACCCATCCTTATTGAGTTTTTAAAGAATCCGAAAAACAAAACGATGCGCAAGGATGCTTATAAAGCCATTGATGGAATTCTTAATACCGATCACGAACGCGATTCTGATGAGCTGAAGAATGTATGGCAAGCACTGGCCGATACAGCGGAAACCGATGGTGAGAAAAATTTCATCATCGGAGGACTCGCCATGCAGCAATATGAATGGTCGATTACTCTACTGAGTCCCTTCACCAAAGATGAGAGTGATCGAATTATCGACTATGCGGAACGAGCCATTCGCAAAGTAGAAAAAGCGATCAGCAAAAGCGATCAGCAATAGCGANNTTCAAAATAAGGCTATTGTGATAATGAAAAAAACAATTTTCGCATTGCAAGATTATAAAAATAGATGCATTATAAATTTATCATGAAACGTTCATTTTGCATCCTTATAGCATTTGTCGTCACCAGTGCAGGTGTGATGGCGGATATCCAGGCCCCTCCTGGATCCACTTACACGTCATCCCGCAAGCTGGGTCGTGCCGTCAGTAACATTATCCATGGCCTTGTCGAAATTCCAGAACAGATGGTACGCAAGACAGAGCAATACGGCTCTACAGCCGGTTGGACATACGGCGTAGTGGACGGATCCCGACGTGCATTCAAACGCATCGGTTATGGCTTTTACGAGCTCTTCACTTTCCACTGCCCGACTTATAAAGGAACCTTTAAACCTCCTTATGAGCGATGTGGCGAGGATCACCGCATTGAAATGAATCCTCACGATGGCATGTCTGAATTCCCGCCCACTTTGGGATTTGAACGTTATTACCACAGTCGCACTCAGAAGTGGTAATTGCTTCATTCATCGCGCAATTACAAGACAAGTAACCTACTTTACAAACCCGCCCTGAACCACAGTGGCGGGTTTTTTATACCTAGTGATAACATGCTGGGTATACAAACACATCGATCTATACTAATTTCAAACATTCACTTTGTGAAGCAAGCTTACTTCAAAAAGAGGCTAGCTCAGCTCACACCCTCATTCTCTCTACCATGAAGCGCAGATACCTTAAAATGGTTAGGAAAGCCTATCGCTATCTGCGCCATCCTCACATCAGAAAACGTCCATGGCTCACCGCTCTGATCAAACCTCTATTCCAGCGTGACCTGTGGCACCCATGTAGACACACCGTCGCGGGAGCGCTTTCCATCGGGTTATTTTGTGCGATGCTTCCGCTGCCTTTTCAAATGCTACTGGCTGCTCTAGCTAGCATGAGGGCAAGGGTCAATATTCCAGTCTCGATGGCTGCATGCTGGGTGACCAATCCATTCACCCACCCCCCTCTTATCGCGCTACAAATCAATTTTGGTCATTGGATTCGCGAGCATGTCCGCATCCCTTTGCCTTTTGATAAAGTCACAGAAGTTTCTTTTCTTGGAGTCAAGGTAGAGGGTAGCCCTGCTGACTTTGTGGTAGGGTTCCTGGCTAGCGGCGTTGTTTTAAGCATCCTTGCCTACCCCATTGTCTACGGTGTATCGATGTTTTTTCCTAACCGGGGGAAACGTTTGCCTGCTGCGGAGAAGGTGGAGCAAAGCTCTTCTCACTAACCCAGCCACCACCATAGGGAGCACCCAGCCTGTAGGCGACCTGGACATCAGGGAAATAATACGTTTTTCTGGACTGATTACTGGAGTTCAGTAACAAGCGCCGTATCAGCATACCGATTAAGGGTATCGCAATCACAAATCCTGAGAATACGGCAATCATGATTAAACTGTCCGAATCTTTCCAGCTTGCAGCTGGACTATCATGATAACGGGTTATTTCAGCCTCAAGAGCTGATACGAGTGAGCTAATCGATGCTTGGTGCCCATCAGCATCACTATCAACCTGTGGTGAAATCTTAGCAAGCATGGCAATCATCTCCCTCTCAGGAATCGGAGAAGATCCACCTCCGAACTGCGGATCTAAACCGTCCCCCTTGTGATACGCCATTGCTGGGTTATCGCCATAGGTCACTGGATCGAGCTGATACACGATGACCATACCGCGACCCGATTCGCCAATCCATGACTCGTAAAGCTGATCAGCTCGCTCCCGAAGGCTGGCATCCAACACATTGTAATAAACAGCGAGATAGACAGGATATTCATAGTCATGCTTCATCCTTGATAGCCGGCCTACCATTTCGGCTAAGACATCAGGGTGTTCAAGGAAAACATTGGCCTGATCCAAAACCTGATTATCCGGTGGCAATGTAANNTTTTGCTGCTGCGCCTGACAGGGAATAACGGTGCTTACCCAAAAGGCGCACAAACAAACAAGGGCAACTTTCCAATAAGCCATGAGTTGCCTATTGATTGGTAAACTGTCCCATTTCACGACCTTGATGCTAATCGACTTGAATTGATAATCAAGGATGGATCCCTTCATTTATTGAGCCGGTTTATTCTTGGCCGCTTTTTTCTCAGCCATTTCTTTTTTAATCTCAATGATCGCTGTCAAAAACAAGAGCGTTGCCGCGACTGATATACAACTGTCTGCCACATTAAAGGCCGGCCAGTGGCCGCCGCTCGAGGGCATGATTTTATCATAAAGTGGCAGCTTGAAATCGAGAAAATCAACCACATAGCCCTGTCCTAGACGTTGCCAGAAACCCGCACCTGAATATGCCTCCAGCCAAAAACCTTGAAACAATCGATCCGTTAAGTTGCCGAGAATGCCGGCTAAAAGCAGCGGAGCAGACCAACGTGATGGGCCCGCAAAAGCGCCCCTTTTCCAAAAAAACATAATCAGGACAAGCGCGATGATAAGTGCCAGAAGAAATACAACAGGAGCCCAAGCCGTGCCATTGCCTATGCCAAAAGCCACTCCTTGATTGTGACGTCTAACCAGATTGAAAAACCCCTCAATGACTGGGCGTGTGTCCTCCTCGACAAAATATTTGTTTCCCTCATGAAGCACAAAAGGAACCTTAAAGCTCATGACCACCCACCACTTGGATATCTGATCCAGAATATAGAGCGGAACGGTGATCCATAGCAGCTGCCTCACCAATTTGTCGTTGGATAGATTCTTGTTCATTAGATGCTGCTTTTAGTATGAGGCATGGTGACGAACTATATCAATCAATAGGGCTGACGCATTTAGACAACCTCACTGCACCGGCTGCAGAGCTCGGTGACAAGTGGCTCATACCTACGGCATCGTGGACACATAGCGTGCTCTGTGGCCTTAGCCGTAGCTGTGATTTCACTTCCAGGCTCTAGCTGAAGATCAGCCAGTATGAAAAACTCGGTGACAAAATCTCTGTCCG
>DBBL01000049.1:0-2552 GCA_002292185.1 Akkermansiaceae bacterium UBA985
CCCATGCGTATTCTTACCGGCATTCAGCCCAGCGGCAAACTTCACATTGGCAACTACTTTGGCGCCATGCTGCCAGCCGTTCAACTGCAAGACAAGGGCGAGGCGTTTTACTTCATCGCTGACTATCATGCGATGACCAGCATGAGTGATGCAGACACGCTGCGCAGCAACATCCAGGACCTTGCCATCGACTTGCTTGCTTGCGGGCTCGACCCAGCCAAGGCAACCATTTTCCGCCAGTCCGATGTGCCCGAAGTCAACGAACTGGCGTGGATTCTCTCTACAGTGTGCCCGATGGGGCTGCTTGAGCGAGCCCACTCCTACAAGGACAAGGTCGCTAAAGGTCTGAGCCCCAACCACGCCCTCTTTGCCTACCCCACTCTGATGGCCGCCGATATCCTGCTTTACGACGCCGAGTTAGTTCCCGTTGGAAAAGATCAGAAACAGCACCTTGAAATGACCCGTGATCTCGCCGGCAAGATCAACGATCGCTTTGGCGAAGAGACACTCACCATCCCAGAGGCTCAAATCGCAGATCACACCGCTGTCGTGCCAGGACTCGACGGACAAAAAATGTCCAAAAGCTACAACAACACCATTCCTCTAGCTGGTGGTAAAAAAGCCATCCGCAAATCGATCATGCGCATCGTCACGGACTCCACCCCCGTCGAGGATCCCAAAGCCACGGATGGCTCCACCGTTATAGCTCTCTACAAACTCTTTGCCGACGATGAGGCCATGCAGCAAATGATCACTGACCACCAAGCCGGCGGTTTTGGCTATGGTGACTTCAAACAACGTGTCTTTGATGCCTACTGGGAATACTTCAGCCAGGTGAGAGAAAAACGTGAGTCGCTCGAACACAACCTCGATTACGTCAATGAGGTCATTGCCCAAGGTGCCCAGAAAGCACGGGCAGAGTCTAGCAAAGTGCTCGACCGCGTTCGCAAGGCTGTTGGTTTACGCTAAGCACGCCTGAGAGCTTCCAGCTTAGTGCATACCCTTTGCTCATCGAGTAATCGGCCTTCACGGCCAAACTCTACCCCTTCTTTTTGCAGCAGGCATCGCTTTTGCTCGAGTTTCGCCCCTTGCGTTTCGCCGACATAACCACCGATGCTTAAATCTGTACAAATCACTCGGTGACATGGAACCTGAGGCGCAAACGGATTCCTTTTCAGTGCCTGCCCTACTGCCTGGGCAGAGCCACAACCTAGAGCCTCGGCCAGCATCGCATAAGTCACGACCTCGCCGACAGGAATGCACTGAACCAGCTCATAAACCCGCTGCTCAAACTCCGTGGGAACGCGTGACATGACTAGCGCAGCTTCACTCTTTTGCGAAATGCCGATGCGCGTTCTACGCTGTGGGAAAGCATGGCTCCGGTATCAGGATTGATGATGTAGCTTGCAACCCAAGCATCAGAACCATCTCCCACCGTGACATAAATACAGAGATTTTCTCCCTTCAAATAAAGCCCAAGCCTAGCGGTATCATTCATCCACTGAGAACACAAATAACGCGTTTGCGCCATCGGCACCATCAGCCCTCTTCCATCCATAGAAATGAGCAATGACTCTACCACATACGTCGGTGGTGGCGAGCCCATGTCGCCATACCATGTCGCCTGCAGAGCATCTCTACGACCATTGAAAGCGCGCCATTGCAACACCGCAACCACCTCCCTGTCAGCCACCTTGGCCTTCATCAGCTCGCGCATTTCATTGGTCGCGTTCAGCACCTCTGGAACTTTACTCCAAGCCGCTGCTTCATCTCGGTCACGGCCTAGATCACCAGATGTGCCACCAGATGATCTCACCCCTCCGCTTGGGGCACACGCTGCTATCAATAGGCAGAATAATAGGCAGAATCCTAGCACTGTCGTTGTCACTTTTTCTTTGATTATCATTTTTTATTGTTTGTTAGGTCGAGGGTTTTTTGCTGTCGGATTGTGTTTAGGTTACAATATCAATCTATAATGTCTCAATGATCAAATCATTGTTTAGCCTAAAGATATTTCTTTTGCCATCAGGCTCGGTTATTTCCTAGTTTCCATCATCGCCTGTCGTATGCACTCTCGCACTGATGAAACTCTCCCGCTTCCTCTACCACCATACGAGCCATGGTAAAAATGACGTGCGCCGTATCCTCGCTGCGGGCAGAGTCACCGTGGATGGTAAAGTGGAGAGAGACAGCCAAAGTGACATTGGCGACTTCACTCAGGTGACTCTCGATGATCGGGTCTTGCGTGATACGTCCGCCGTCTACTTGATGCTCAACAAACCAGCAGGGTATCTCAGTGCGACCGTCGATGACGAGCACTCTACCGTCATGGAGCTCATCGATGCACCTGAAACACTGCATATTGCAGGTCGACTTGACCGCGCCAGCACGGGGCTACTCATTCTCACCAACGACGGTAAGTGGTCACGCCGGCTTACCGAACCCAAGGAGGGTGTTCCCAAGGTTTACGAGGTCACCACCGCTGAGCCTATCACTAAAGAAACGGCCATGCGTTTTCAGCAAGGTATCTATTTTGCTTATGAGGACCTGAC
>DBBL01000049.1:2660-3096 GCA_002292185.1 Akkermansiaceae bacterium UBA985
CTCAGCATGGGCGCTATCCAACTCGATGAAAGCCTCACGCCTGGACAATCACGGAATTTAACGCAGCAGGAAATTGAGAGTGTTTCTCTCTGAAGCAGCAGCTCCGCTGTGAGCTCATCACAGCAGCAAACCACAGCAACATACGACAAGCTGCTTACTTGGCCTTTTTATAAAGTGCCGCTTCCTCTCGCGAGTAAATCTCGGCAACTCTCAAGCTGCGACGAGCCATCTCACGGGCATCTTTATCCGCGATCAAAGCAAGGCCCTCTTCGCCCACTTCACCTAGAAAAATTTTCCACGCACGCTTGGCGACTTTTTTATCATCGAGTTTTACCTTGGGTTCATCGGCTTGTGACTTGCCCTGGCGTCCACGTCCGCGGCCACGTTCGCGCTCACGCTCACGGCCGGTAGGCTGAGAGGGCTTACTGTTTGTTGA
>DBBL01000196.1:0-1358 GCA_002292185.1 Akkermansiaceae bacterium UBA985
CTATGGTTGGCGCTGCCATCATGATGAGGTTCTGTTTGTTCTATAGTTGGTTCCATGACTAGACTAATGATAGGCATACGACAGAGCGGATCCCAGATATAAAACGCTTGAATGAGTTGCAAAATGAACGACTGCTTTCTCTGCTCTTTAGGTTCAAACCCTCAGTTGCCATTTATCTAAAATACGCTAATATGCAGCACCGATGGACGATGATTACAGCTGGAATGGAGGTTTGAGAGGGACATCCTCATTCAGGCTTCCAGAGAACGAAGGTAGTGGTAAGTGGGTCGCTATAGCCCTGATGGTTGCCATCATTCTGCACGCTTTTGTATTTGTCATGCTGAGTCGTATTGATATCGAACTTCCTGAGTTTGTTGATGAGTCGGGGATTCAAACGGAGGTCATCAGGGTGAGCAGGGTTGATGTCTCAGATGCTAGGCCAGAACTTAATAGACCTGACCCCAATGATCTAGCTGAGTCTGCCCCAGTGGTTCCTCCCGCTGACGAACTCGATATGCTTGAAAATATGGCTGAGATGGAAATTGATATCAGCCCAGACATAGAGACGATTCAAGTGCCGATCTCTGAACCCGCGGCGGCAGGTGAGCTCGACGCAGAGATGTTGGATCAGATGAATGCTCCTATTTTTGAAGCCACCTTACCAGATATGGGTAAGACAGATGATTTTTTCCCGAGATCACGAGATAGTCAGCTTGCTGTTGATCCGGGTGAGCGGGAAGCGGCCGAGCATGACCCTGATGTATATACGGACGCGTTGCGAAAAGGGGCGGGGGGGAATGCAGAAAACGGATTATTGAAAGACTTCACATCGCTGGACGCGATGGCACGCATGGATGGTAATTCGCTTTTGACGAGTAAAGCGCTCATCGGCAGTGATCTCTTGTTCGATTTTAATAGTTCAACACTGCGTCAGAGCGCTCGAGTCAGCCTGATGAAGGTGGCTCTATTGATCGATAAACATCCCAATTTGATATGTTGGGTCGATGGGCACACCGACTTGATCGGTGCGGATCAGCCCAATTTAATCCTTTCTCAAAAACGTGCTATGGCTGTGAAGTCGTGGCTGGTTGATACTCTGGATTTGGACGAAGCCCGTATCGCGGTGAGAGGATTTGGCAAGACTAAGCCTGTGGTGAGCGCGGGTGATGTTCAAGCGCAAGCTCTCAATAGACGGGTAGAAATAAAAATGAGCAAAAGCCGTCCTAGCGCTGAGGTGAAAGTCGTTGATGGGGTTTCTGATGGACCTCTGACTCGTGAGAGTGTTCCCGCTAGGGCTGTGCCTGTTGAGGAGGACCCTATAGGCGGGCAGAGCAGAGTGCCGCCAAGGGCTATTGAGG
>DBBL01000196.1:1404-15774 GCA_002292185.1 Akkermansiaceae bacterium UBA985
CCTCACTTCCTGTGAAATTACTAGCTCCATTTACTGAGAGTAACACGCCTCGCTGGTTGTTATCTTTTGATTTCGATGGCACACTCGTCGTTCCTGATGATGACCCTGCTGTTAGCCCAGAGTTTTTTGAGTTGATGAAAAGCATGCGTAGTTGTCATGGCTCGTGTTGGGGTATTAATACTGGCCGCTCGCTGATGCAGGCGGTTCAGGGCCTCGTGGATGCTCGGTTTCCCATTCTTCCTGATTACATCATTGCTCGTGAACGTGAGATCTATTTGCCCAATAAGTTTGGGCGTTGGGTAGGCAGCGAAGATTGGAACAAACGCTGTGAACATGAGCATCATAAGCTATTTCGTCAGTGCCGTAAGGTTCTCAAGGGATTGAAACAATGGGTGGAAGCTGAAACTGCCGCAGTGTGGGGTATTCAGAAAGAGGAGCCTGCTGGCATTGTTGCCTCAACAGCATCCGAGATGGATATGATCGTTGGTAAGATTGATGAGGAGATAGAATCCAAGACGGCTCTCTCCTATCAAAGAAATGGCATCTATCTCCGCTTTAGTCATAAGCATTTCCACAAAGGCACAGCGATGCTCGAGGTGGCACGCTTGATGGGCTTAACCAATCAACATGCTTTTGCTATCGGCGATAGCCACAATGATCTCGATATGTTGAGCCCTGAGATGGCAGGATTGTTGGCTTGTCCAGCTAATGCATGTGCCGAGGTTAAGCTTCAGGTGCAGAGCTCTGGAGGGTATGTCGCCAAAGGGGAGGCAAGCAAAGGAGTGGTCGAAGCACTTGAGGCACTATTCGCTGATCAGAAAAAAGCATCTGAGCTGTAAAAACCCTGTGGTAGGAGGGGCTATAATTCAAGAGTCGGGCCGAGCGTTCGAGAATAGGGTCGAGCGGGCAAGAGTAGAATCGAGATCAAGAAACTCGATGAGGTGATGAAAATACCGGCGGCGGGAATCGAACCCGCACTCCCTAGGGAACGTGATTTTGAATCACGCGCGTCTACCAATTCCGCCACACCGGCATGTGCTTTATATCCTTGGTAGAGGACGCGCGGAATTTGCGCTAATTTGAGGAAATGTCAAGATGTGAGATGGCCCTTATCGCTGACATTTTGAGCAGTAGAAGGTCGAGCGATTTAAAATGACGATTTTTTGGATGCTTTTGCCGCAATCACGACATGGTTTGCCTGCTCGGTCATAAACTTGTAGGCGTTGTTTAAAGTAGCCAGGTTGGCCATCCTCTCTGAGAAAGTCGCGCAAGGTGGTGCCTCCTTGTTTGATCGCTTCGCTGAGAACTTGTTTAATTTGCTCATTGAGTCGAATGAGTCTTGGCTTGGAGATGTTTCCAGCTTTGCGAGTAGGTTTGATGCCGGATCGAAAGAGCGCCTCAGAGGCATAGATGTTACCAACACCCACGACGGTTTTGCTATTCATGATGTGTTGTTTGATTGATGTCTTTCTGTTGCTACAGCTAGCAGCAAAGTAATCTGAATCGAAGCGATCACTGAGTGGTTCAGGGCCGAGGTGCTGCAGGAGGCGATGCTCCATCATTGGGCCATCATTGATGCCATGCCATAAGACAGCTCCGAAGCGCCTTGGGTCATGGAGTCGCATTTCCATGTCACCCTCTAGACCGACGATGAAATGATCATGCTTCTTTAGCTCGTGGCCAGTGGGGCAGATACGCAGACTGCCTGACATGCCTAGATGGAGAATTAACGTGCCTACTTTGGATCGTATTAAGAGGTATTTGGCCCTTCGCTCAACACACTCAGCTTTGTGGCCAACGAGATCATGAACACACTCCTCAATAGGCCATCGCATTCTGGATTCCCTAATTTCTATGGATTGAATCCTACGATTGATGATGTAGGGCTCAATGCCGCGACGAGTGGTTTCTACTTCGGGTAATTCTGGCATGGTAATGGGGTGTGCCTTATAAAAAATATCTGCCTTTGTAATTGGAAAAGTGAATTCTGAAGCTAGCTTAACGAGTATCAGCACATCATTTGAGGGGGCTCGTCAGCATTGTGCTTGCTATTCAGTATCATGCATTAAGATGCATTCAGTCGTGATTCGCCGGCTAGGGTAACTGAAGTCAATTAACAATAATTAACAAGATGAAAAAATATATTATACCGTTTCTATTCACAGGACTGCTTGCATTTGTAGGCTGCAATAAAAAATCAACAGAGCCATCAAGTGAGGCGCAGGCTGAAGTTGAGGTCCCGACGCCAGATGTCTCTGATGCAGAGGTAAGTCCAGCACAGCGCGCCGCCAAGTTGGGATTTGCGCAATACTTGCCTGCAAACGTGAGTGCCTACAGCGCGGTGATCAATGGTAGTAGCGTGATCGATAGGATGTGGAAAACCCCAGTGGGAGAAGTGATTAAAGAACGTTTGGAGCAGGAAGGTGTTTCCTTTGATGATCTTTCTGACCCCCAGGTTCAGATGTCAGGAATACTTCAATTGGGGGCAGCGCAATATGGTGAAGACTATTTTGTTGCATACGGAGAGAGCACTCCGAAGGTGGGCCAGGAGGTCCTAGAATTTTCCGATCGTGTATCATATTATGCGGGACGAATGGCAGTTTATGCCGGTAATGCAGCCGTAGCGGGTAAAATGGCTGAAGCGATGAATGATCCAAAGAAAGTCTTCGCTAAGCCGCTCAAGGGCCTGCCTGCTGACTTCATTGATATGTTCCGTGAGGTTGACATGCCCATCTACTATCAAGGGGTTAAGGTGTCGGATGAGGATTCCCGGGCACTTGTTCGTGATCAGCTAGAGGCCGTGCCTAATTTTTTCAGTATGATCGACGTGGGTGTTGAGCCAGTGGTTGTCGAGCGAGGAGGTGCTCAATTCGAGGGTTATAAATTTAGTGGCAAGAAAATGATGGATCAGATGGGGGAGGGGCAGGGGCTGGGCCTTCTCTGGGCTTCAAATTTGGAAGAGTTGGGCATGTCTGACGTCGAAGTTGGAGAATTTCTCAAACTCATCGAAACTAAAACGATCGTTGCTTTAGTTGGTGAGGTTCATGGTTATGTCGTTCTTTTTATGGGGAGTTCAGAAGACGATTTTGTGTTGGTTGATGATGTTGAAGATTCGCTGTGTGCAAGCGATAAGATCAAATTCACAGATGATTATCTTGATAATGATTTGTTTACCTACGGATTCAATGGTGGGGGAATGGCCTACGATTTATCCGCGATTGAGAAAATATGTTACAACCTAGGTGGTTCTTTTGCGAAAGGTTTGTCCGATCAGCTAGCTAAGTCAGATTCACTGGGCGATACCCAAGAGATTGAGGTGATTCTTGATAATATTGATAAGCAGGCGCGAGGCCTCGCTGCTATGTTCAAGGACGCGGATGCAGGCTATGTGGCTTATCTTGAAGATGGCATCAAAATTGAGATGCAAGGTGGTTCTAATATGCCGCAATATGATATGCAATCAGCGCATACACTTGCACCTATGTCGCAAGGTAAAGGTAACGTCTTATTTGCCAATTGGGCGACTAATCCTCAATATAATGAAGGTCTCATGACGCTTATTGATAGCTTTGTTGAGGTGAGTTACTTGATGTCCAAGCAGGTGCTGCCGCTTCTGGCATCACGGGCTGCGGCAGATGAGGGGAATGCAGACTTCATTCAGTATAATGCAAGCCTTCAAATGTTCGATCAAATGTTCAGCAAAGATCTGTTGGATGTGTGGCAAGCTTTACGCACCAACATGGCAGAGGGGCTTGGTGCAGAAACCGCTCTAGTGATCGATGTGAATGGTTCGCTTCCCAAGGTGCCCATGTTACCCAAGGCGATCATCGAAGGTGGCAAAATGCCGCGTGTTGCATACGTCAGTACGGTTGATGACCGTGAAAAACTGCAATCATCGTGGGTCCGCCTCAATAATGCGCTGGAGAGTCTACTGAAGAAAGCTAGTGAGATGACGGGGGCTGAGATTCCCATGCAGGTGCCAATGAGTAGTGAGAAGGATGGACTGAAAACCTGGTTCGTGCCGATTCCATTTCAGAATGATGATTTTGTTCCGTCTGTGTCAGTGAGTGACGACTTGTTTTTTGCGTCGACTTCGAAACGCTTTGTTGAGGGCTTGTCCTCGCTTGCAGCCAAAGGAGGCGGGGAGGCCCGCCAAGGGGTTTGGCTAGATGTCGATATGAAGGTGCTCCATAGCTACGCAGAGCAGTGGTTGAAGCTCATTGAGAAAAATGCTGCCGAATTCATGTCCGATGCAGAGCTTGAGGATTTTAATGCCAATAAGGAGATGATTGAAACAGCACTGGGCGCTCTGGGCATGATGGATAGTTTGACTTATCATATGCGCCAGGAGGATGGAGTGACACGCACGTCCATGCATTTAAAGACGAGGTAAATAATTTCTCTTTTGTTTTAAATGCCTCATGAGCGTTTTTGTAAAAGAGAACGCTCTGCCGATTCAATTTTAAGCTATGTCTGATAAGAACGTTTTATTTGTTTGCACCGGCAACACATGTCGTAGCCCGATGGCAGAGGCGCTGCTGCGGAAGGCTGTAGGAGGCATTGCTGATATTAAGATTAGTTCTGCGGGAGTCGGTGCGATGCCTGGGCAGTCTGCCAGTGATGAGACGGTAAGGATACTTGAGGGGAAAAAGGCTCGGCTACAGGGTTTCCACAGTCGCCAAGTAGATGAGCATCTGCTTTCAAGTTCTGACTTGGTTATTGCGATGACAAAGTCTCATGCGGAGATCGTCAGGCAATATTTTCCCGAGCGCGCTGACTCCGTGAGCTTACTCTGTGATTTCATCGATGATGATGAAGGGCTTGCGGGTGCAGATGTTCCTGACCCAATTGGCATGGGGATTGAAGCGTATCAGGAGGTGGCTGAGGTAATCGAGTTGGCACTTCCTGGGATCATTCGGAAGCTGAGCCAATAAGCTTCATGAACGATGCGGGCATGATTAACGACGATTGTCATATTAAGGAGGTTGCCAGTGAGTTTGCCATAGCTGGTGAGTTTATTGAAGGTGAGGAGGTGCATAGTGGTCACATTAATGCCACGTATAAGGCGACCTTTAGAAATGAGGATGGACGCAGACATCGTTATATTATCCAAAGGATCAATGAAAAGGTATTCAAGGATCCACTTGCCGTGATGCGTAACGTTGAGATGGTCACTAGCCATATCAACTCGAAGGTAATGCGGGTTAAGCGCGATAGTGGGGGACAAACCTTAAGTCTCTATCCTGCGAGAGGCGGGAGTTTTTTTGCATCAGGCACGGGAGGTGGTATCTGGCGCTGTTATAACTTTATTGAGGGGTGCAGAACCTTTGAGGTCGTAGCAAATACACGGCAAGCTTATCAAGCGGCGCATGCTTTCGGTTCATTTCAAGATCTTGTCAGTGATATTCCCATTGAAGATATCGAGGAAACGATACCTGATTTTCACAACACGCCCAAGCGCTATGATCGTTTGATGCGGGTGGTGGATACAGATACTCATGGCCGCCTTGCCGAGGTGACCGCGGAAGTTGATTTTGTCAAAGCGCGTAAGGCAATGCTTTCTAAGTTTATTGATTTAAGAAGCCGTGGAGATCTGCCGGTGCGGATTACCCATAACGATACAAAAATCAATAATGTGATGATGGATGTAGAAAGTGATGAGGCGGTGTGCGTGATCGATCTTGATACGGTGATGCCGGGTTTGTCTCTCTATGATTTTGGTGATCTGGTTCGCACCGCGGTAAGTCCTGCAGCCGAGGATGAGCGAGACCTCAGTAAGGTGAATGTGCGTATGACTATGTTCGAGGCTCTTGCTGAAGGTTATATCGATGGCTGCCATTGCTTATGTGATGCCGAGCTCGATAATCTTGCCTTTGCAGGTATTTTGATTTCTCTGGAGACGGGTATGCGCTTCCTTACCGACCACCTAGAGGGTGATGTGTATTTCAAAATCCACCAAGACGGACAAAATCTTGACCGTGCTAGAACACAATTCAGACTTGTGGAGCTACTCGAAGAACGTCAGCTGGAGATGGAAAGCTGCGTCGATCGTTTAGCGAAAGCGAGGAGCTGATGTTGGTCAGCTCAGCATCCTGGTAGCCTTGTGGAGGGCTTCGATAAATGCGTCCACCTCTTGTTCGGTATTGTAGGCTGCAAATGAAGCGCGCACCGTACCGGTAATTCCATAGCGTGCCATTAGTGGCTGACAGCAGTGATGGCCAGTGCGGACAGCAACTCCCATTTGATCGAGTAGGGTCCCTAGGTCGTAGTGGTGAATGCCCTCAATGCGGAATGAGACAACAGCTGCCTTTTGGGGTGCCGTGCCGTAAAGTTTGATACCGTTGATCTCTTTTAATGCAGCGGTGGTTTTTTGCTCAAGGTAGCTCTCATGAGCAGCGATTTTTTCCATGCCAATGGCATTCATGTAATCGATCGCTGCAGCCATGGCAATAGCACCTTCGATATCAGGTGTTCCGGCTTCATATTTGAAGGGGAGATCGTTGTATGTTGTATGCTCGAAGGTGACTTCCTTGATCATTTCACCACCACCACGCCATGGTGGCAGCTCATTGAGGATTTGTTCTTTACCATAGAGGATGCCAATTCCTGTTGGGCCGTAGATTTTGTGACCTGAAAACACGTAGAAATCGCAGTTCAGTTCTTGGACATCAATCTTGAAGTGGGGGGCAGCTTGAGCGCCGTCGACGAGAACGAGGGCGTCATGCTGTTTGGCCATCGATATGATCGTTGAGACAGGGTTGATGGTGCCTAGAGCATTGGAAACGTGACTGATAGATACTAACTTCACGCTTTCATCAAGCATGCCTTCGTAGGCATCCATATCAAAGGTTCCGTCTTCGTGAATGGGTATGATTTCAAGACTTGCTCCGGTGCGCTGGCATAACATTTGCCATGGCACAATGTTGGCATGGTGTTCTAGCGCAGAGATGATGATTTTATCACCTGCAGAGATCTTGCCAGAGAGAGCTAGCGTATTAGAAACTAGGTTGATGGAGTCCGTAGTGCCAGAGGTGAAGATGAGCTCGTCAGCGTGTGCGCAGTTTAAATGAGTAGCAATGGTCTCTCTGGCAGCTTCATGCGCTGCAGTGGCTTCTCTGGCAAGTTTGTGAGCCGCCCGGTGGATGTTGGAATTGATATGGGAGTAGTAATGCGTGCTCGCTTCCATGACCTGTCTTGGGCTCTGGGATGTGGCGGCATTATCAAAATAGATCAGAGGTTTGCCGTTGATCGTTTGATCAAGGATTGGAAAATCTTTGCGGATGATATGAGGGTCGATGCCTGACATGCTGGTAAAAGAAGGTTACTCAAAGAGCTGAACACTGAGTTTTTTGATCGTTTCTGGAGAGAGGAGGAAATAGCTCGTTTCGTCCTGATCCTCTGTGCTCATTGGGAAGCTGTCTATTTTGGCGAAATTGATATAGCCGCCGGGGGTTTGGAGGACTCTTAAGGTCTTGCGTACGGGGGGTAAATCATTTCCCTGATCATCGAAACGACGCAAGGAGACACTAATCGTTATTTCGGGGTTTTCAAGTGCCATCATGGCCTGGGGGTGTAAGGGGCCTAACCAACGTGTTGTTTTGAGTGAATCAAGGTATGTGAGCAATTTATCGGCTCTGTTGGGGTTCAGGCTGGCAGAAGCATCTTCCCCATTCTGAGTAGCCTTCCATACGCCTGTAAAATGATCGTAGCTGAGCTCTGTGAGCGGCTGATCCTTTTTCTGAATCGTAATTTGAGTAATATCAATTTTGGGGATATGCCAAACGTGCGAGCTACGCCATTGCCAAGAGTGTTGTGATATTTTAGATAAAGTTTCAGGGCTGATTTGCCAGATATTAGGTTTTCCGACGATGTGCGCGTAAATATTTTTCTGCTCGGCATCGCGACCAAATGCCACCCTCATGCTTTCATCTTTAAAGCTAATGAATGCGATTTGAAGGAAGGGTTGATGAAGGCCGTAAGGGGAAAGGTCAGTGGCAGCATCCGTCACAAATTTCTGCACCTTGTCTCGCGTGATAGCGGTCATCAGATTGATGACAGCGTCCTGGTTGGCTTCCTTCCATCCGGTTCTTCGCAATACACGCCAGGTCGTTTTGGGTGTGCGCTGTAGCATGATGGGTGTCATTGCTTCTGGTCGCAGAATTACTGTTTTGAGTTGAGGGCCATTGAGGTGAGTCATGGTTTTTGCCCGCAGATCATTGACGCCTGATTGTAATTGGCTGAGTGCTGTGGTGTCAGGTATCGCAGCCTCTGTAGTGAGGGGTAATTCAAAGACGGCACCGGGGCGGTCACTGACGGTGGCGAGCACGGTATTGTCATTGTCCTCAGCTGGGGGGTAGATACGTAGAACGATCTCTTTTTTTACGTCTGCAAAGTGAATGGATAGCTCGCGTGTTTGGGCTGTAGTGTCCTCGCCCGCTGGCAGAGTTACGTTAGCTCGGTCCTCTACTCGGATCGCAGTTAGTTGGGCAAGGTCAGTGAAGAGTGCTTTGAGACTGGCAGGGTCAATGCGCAGTTCGAGGGGTTTGCTGATGGACCAGGCTGATTGTAAATCCTCACGTGAGACAACGACATCACCTTGATTGTTCTGAATACGGATATTATCCAGGTATTTTGGGCTGAAATAAAACGGGTGATGGTCTCTGAACCTGCCGAATTGATTTTTAAACAGCTGACCAATTGCGCCAGCGGATTCTTGACTGCATACGTAAATGTTATTTTTTTGTTCACCCTTTGGAATGTGTATGAAGATGGTAGGCAGTGATTGATTGTCTTCACCCTCACTGGGTATGTGCCAGGCGGTCGGTCTTCCGATTTGGTAATGAGAGATGAATTTCCCGTCGGCATCACGCATTTCCACTTTGATAGATCCGTCTTGAAGGCCGCATTCGTCTAATTCTATATCATCTCTGGGGATGATTTCTTCTACCTGCAGTAGTGCGGTGAAATGTATCAGCGCCTTCATGTAAAGTGGATCCGCGCGGTCTTGCCATGGTTTGGTAGCCATCCATCGATTGTCATCGATGATGAAATTGGCCACATCACCATCGCTATTGCTTAGTGTGATTTGCCTGACCTTATCGAGCTCTTCGATAGGAAAAAGCTTTTCTCCAGGTTGCGCCAATGGCTTGCCAAAGAGCCGGTTTCGATATTCTTCACCTGTAAATACGATCGCTAATGCACAAAGCACGAGAGCGATAACGGCAAGGAATATGGTGAAGGAGATGCGCACAATCGAGAAATGATAGGCAGGTATTGAAAACGAGTAGTTGGGGGGCTTAAGCGCGACGAGTGTTCCAGACAATCAACGAGATAAGTAGTGCCGCAGCAGGGATGAAAATGAGTACTAGCTTCGTGATAAATGCATTGTGAGCAGGCAGGATTGTCATTTTATGCCGGTAGAGTTTTTTAGGTCCGATTCCGATAAGCTCTTCACGACCGATGAGCCAATTGACACTGGATTTGATGAAGTCGGCTTGTTCTGGCCGTGTTTTACGGGTGGCCAGGAAGTCGGTATTGCCGATGACGACCATTTTTGAAACGAGGTTGGCTGTTTCGTCAGATGTAGCTTGTCCACGAAGAATCGCTGCTGAGAGATACAAGGGTTCAGAATAGTCCTCCTCGACATTGAATGCAGGATTCTGCTCATCAAAGCGGGTTTCCCCCCACCAGCCTGAGGTAGCCTTTACGAGGGCAATCGGCTGGATGCGTTTGTTGAGCAGTCGGTCATCGTTTTCCCTTACCTCTAAGCTGCAGCTGACGCCTTCAAATACTGTTGATTTACCGCCCAGCGAGCTGTTGATTTCAGCCCCCCTTACGAAAATGCTTTGCACGTTGGAGAGGGACTGGCCATTTTTCACAGTGATGATTCTATCATTGCGGGCAGTGATGCCATAACTGCGGAGAAAGATCCGTAGGTTGTCAAGTTGAGCGGTGGGATCGAGTGTGATCAACAATGCCGATTGTTGTCTGTCCCAATATTCTGTGAGAATTTTTAGCTCACGTTCATTGAGGTCATAGGCTGGGCCGATGAGTGCAAGCCCCTCAGCGTCTTCAGGTATTGTTTCTATATCTGCGAGGCGTATCGGGCGGAGTTCAATATTTTGCTGAACAAGTATGCGGCTCAGGATAATCCATGCGGGTTGGCCATCTTCCTCCTGAATGTTCATTTTGTCGGCGGCAAGGTAGATCCTACGAGGTGAACCCTCGATAGCGCTGATGAAGTTCGATGTGATTACATCTTCATCTTGCCATGCAACGATCGTCTGGTTGTCATCTTGTAAGTAGAGGTCGGAAACGCGGACCACTCGTAGATGCCCTGAGGTTTTTTGGACTGTTTGGTTAGCCTTGTCGGCTTTTGAACCGCCAGTGCTAGGAATAGAGGTGCTTGTCTGGATGGGCTGATCGTCACTGTTGGTGGTATCTTCATTAACGAGGCCGTCGATGATGATCATGTCTTCGCTATATTTTATCCCATAAATAGCCTCTAGTTCTAGGGTGCGGTCTGTTTGGCGAAGTGGGTCGATGAATTCAAGCTTGATGGCGTCGCCAGCGATTCGTTGGTATTCATCAAGCAGGTGGTAAACTCTCGAATAATGCGGTGATGTGCGCCGCATGACAACGATGGCTTGCACCGGAGACTGGTGCTCTTGAAGCATCTTACCTTTAAGAAATTTTTCGCTAAAGTCTGATAGGCTGAAGTTTCTTTTCTCCGTGAGGTCGTAGCGTTTATGGTTCGTGCAGCTGAGGTAGTTAGCCGCAACCACTGCGGCAACAAAGAGGCTGATTTGAATGATGACATTAACCGTCCGTCCTAAACGCCGAACAGGGCGCGCAGATGATGTAGATGTTACTGTGTCAGGCATAGAGATGGCAGGGTGAGCGTTAAGATTTCCAGCGGCGGAAATCCAAGGTCAGATGAGTGAGGAACAGAAAAAAGGCGGCCATGCTGAGGTAATACACAATTGGCCGGCTATCAATGACCCCGCGTGTAAATAAGGCTAGGTGTTCTTGAATGGCTACATAGTGAAATACAGACACTGCTTGGAAGCCTTCACCTGTGTAGTAGGGCACAAACCCTAAGAAGAAAAGTATGACAATGATTGCGATGGTTATAATGCCTGCCACGATCTGGCTTGAACTCAGCGTGGAGGCAAAACAGCCAATGGCGATCAGGAAGCTGCCAACGAGTAGCAGGATTGCGTAGGTGGCAATCAGATGACCCATTTCAACAGGTGGAGGGTTGCCTGTTACAAAGGTGAATATTTTAAGGTGCAAGAGAATCGGGGACCAGAGCAATGCGTAAAAGCTAAAGGCTGCCACATACTTAGATAACACGACTTGACCGCTGGTGACGGGAGCCGTCATGAGGGTTTCGAGGGTACCTGTTTTTTCCTCTTCAGCGAAAAGCCGCATAGTCAGGAGAGGGAAAATGAATAGAAAATAGAACCAGAAGTTGGGTGCGCTAAACGACAAGAAGAGAAAGTTTTCACTCATCGGGGCGTCTTTCATTTTCTCCATTGCCGTGGTCATGGAGAGGCCTTGCATGAGTGAGACAAGGCCTAATATGACCCATCCAAAAGGGGTAAGGAAATAGTTTTTGAATTCCTTGCTGAAGAGTATGTAGAAAACACGCATGAATGGTAACAACTTGTTACACGGGAGATAAGCGAATTTGGCTTATGGTGAAAGGGAATAGTCGCGCTTAATCTAGGTTTTCGGGGCCAAATGCGTGGGGAAGGAGCATATTGAGTGTGGTCTCATGGTGAATGTGTCCTGTTTCATCCGCCAAATACACCAACATTGATGGATTGAACTCGTAGAGAACTTGACGGCAAGCGCCGCATGGGCTTCCCGATCCCGATACAGAAAGGGCGATGGCCTTCAATGACTGCTGCCCCTCGGATACGGCCTTGACCACGGCTACTCGCTCGGCACAGATGCTCATGCCATAAGATGCGTTTTCAACATTGCAGCCGGTATAGGTTTTGCCGTCTTCGGCTAATAAGGCGGCGCCAACTTTGAACTTTGAATAAGGTGCGTAGGCTTGTAAACGCGCTGATGACGCCAGTTTTGCTAATTCGGTGGAGTTCATGATGCGTTTGAGCTGTCAGTGTGTAATTGCTTGGCCGCATCAAGAGCAATGCGCATCATCTCCTCAAAGCTGGATTTGCGTTCCTCAGGGCTGGTGGAGTCACCGGATCGAATGTGGTCGGATACGGTGCAAATTGCTGCTGCTCTGGCTCCATATTGGGCAGCGATACCGTAGAGTCCGGCGGCCTCCATTTCAACGCCCAGAATATTCATGGTTTCCATGGTATCAAACATCGATGAATTGGGTGTGTAAAAGAGATCAGAAGAAAATAAATTGCCGTTTTTAACAGCGATGTTGAGTGTCTCGGCAGCTGTGTTGAGCGCTTTGATGATATCGTAATCTGCGATGGCAGCGTAGTCAAAACCTTGAAAGCGCTGGCGATTCACTCCCGAGTCAGTACTAGCACCGATGCCAATGAGGATGTCGCGTATTTTGATTGAGGAACTGACAGCGCCGCAGCTACCTACACGAATGAGGTTTTTGACACTATATTCAGTGATAAGTTCTTTAGCGTAGATAGAGATGGATGGAATACCCATGCCGCTTCCCATGACAGATACGGGGGTGCCTTGGTAGTCGCCAGTGAAGGCGAGCATGTTGCGTATGGCATTCACTTTTTTTACATCAGTTAAGAAGTTTTCAGCGATGTATTCTGCGCGCAGCGGGTCCCCGGGGAGTAGGCATGTAGGGGCGAAGTCGCCAGGGTTTGCTTCGATATGTGGAGTCATGAGGTGGTGAGTTGTTTGCGTTTAAGGTTCAAAGATCGAGTGACTTACCGTGTTCAAATGCTGATAGCTTGAAGATGCGCGAGATTGTTTGAGCAATGTCTGAAAATGTTTCTCGGAAGCCATGGTCAGTCGAGGGCATGTCATGTTGGTAGAGTAGAATGGGGACGTGCTCACGGGTATGGTCTGTGCCATGCCAGCTGGGGTCATTGCCGTGATCAGCAGTCAAGATGAGCAAATCGTCAGCACTCATTTTCTCAAACAATGAGGGCAGTTGGCGATCAAATTCTTCTAATGCCTGGCCATAGCCGATGGTGTCTCGGCGGTGTCCGTAGAGAGCATCAAAATCGACAAAGTTAGTCATCACAATACTTCGTGTAGTATGTTGTGCTTGAGTGCGTTCCATGGCGGCAAACGTTTCCTGCCAGAGTGCGGGGTGGCCTGTTGCGCGGATCTCTTCACTCATGCCTGTGTGGGCAAAGATGTCGCCGATCTTTCCNNACGCCGATTACCGTGCCTCCGTCAGCAACAAGTTTTTGCAGCACTGTGGGCTGAGGTGGTTGGATGGAGTAATCATGGCGGTTGCCGGTTCTTTCAAAGTTGTCTTGGGTAGTGCCGATGAATGGCCGAGCGATGACCCGGCCGATATTGAGGGGCGTGAGCAATTCTCGGCATTGCTCGCAAAGACGGTAGAGGTTTTCGAGACCGAAATGTTGTTCATGGCAGGCAATCTGGAAGACACTGTCGGCAGAAGTGTAGAAGATGGGCTTGCCGGTTTTGATGTGTTCTTCGCCAAGTCTAGCGATGATGTCTGTGCCAGATGCGTGGCAATTACCTAGGTAGCCGGGAATGCCTGATCGGGTTACGATTTCATTGAGTAGATCCTCAGGAAACGAGCGGGTTTTGTCAGGGAAATACCCCCAGTCCCAGAGTGCGGGCACACCGGTCATCTCCCAATGGCCACTGGGCGTATCCTTACCCGATGAAATCTCTTTAGCGCAGGCATAGGATCCGCTTAGTTTAGTGGGGATGGTCATTCCTGACGGAAATTGGCCAGTGCTGGTGCGATAGGCATGAGCTAGGCCAAGCTGGCACATATGGGGTAGATTTAGCCCCTTGCCTTGGTCGAAGGCGGCTGCGATGTGTCCAAGGGTATCTGCCCCTGCATCACCAAACTGAGCTGCATCTGCTGAGGCGCCAATCCCCAAAGAATCAAGGACTAAGATGATGATGCGTTGAGTGGGCATGTTGGCTTATAGATGCTGAAGATGTTTAACGAATCACCTCATGGATAATCGGTAGATCCGGTTCTTTAGCCTCTTGGAAACTGATGGCTTGCTTGATGCACTCAGCGGCTTCCTGCCAAGAGCTTTCATCACGTGCATGGATAATGGCTAATGCTTGCTCAGATGAGTCTCCTATGGAAATAACGTTTTCTAATCCGACGGCACTATCAATGGCATCTTCAGCGTGTGTTCGGCCGCCTCCTAGGGTAACTACGGAGAGGCCCAAAGCTCTGGTGTCTATATGGCT
>DBBL01000196.1:15787-26867 GCA_002292185.1 Akkermansiaceae bacterium UBA985
GACTGAAAATTTCAGCAGCTTTACCACTTTCAAGAGCCTTATTGAGCATCGTTTTGGCGTGTTGATTGTCTTTGGCAAGCTCTGCGAGAATGAGCAGCTCGGAGCACAGAGCAAAAACGACTTTTTTGAGCCTTGGGGCTTGCCTCTTGCCTATTAAAAATTCGATAGCCTCGCGGACCTCTAATGCATTGCCAGCATTGTGTCCAAGGCACTGGTTCATATCAGTGAGTATGGAGCTTGTTTTGACTCCTGCAGCATTAGCGACTTTGGTAATACTGAGTGCTAGTTCGCGCGCATCATCGTGATTTGTCATGAACGCACCTGATCCTGTTTTGACATCCATAACCAGGCAATCGAGGCCGGCTGCAAATTTCTTGGAGAGTATAGAAGCTGTGATTAGGGGAATGGACTCAATGGTGGCGGTGATGTCACGCGTGGCGTAGAAGCGCTTGTCGGCGGGGGCGAGGTTGCCCGTTTGGCCGATGATGGCGACTCCGCATTCACGGACAACCTTACGAAATAAGTCATTGTCGGGGGTAGAATTATAACCAGGGATCGAGTCCAGCTTGTCAAGAGTACCGCCGGTGTGCCCTAAACCACGGCCCGAAATCATCGGTACATAACCACCGCATGCGGCAAGCAACGGGCCGAGCATGAGTGAGACGCTGTCACCGACGCCTCCTGTGGAATGCTTGTCAATAATAGGCCCGGGTAAGCTCAGATCCTCCCAGTTGAGAATGTCGCCGGTATCGCGCATGGCGATGGTCAGAGAGGCGATTTCATCGGCATCCATTCCCTGAAAGAAAATCGCCATCGCAAAGGCCGCGATTTGCCCTTCACTAATCGAAGCACTGGCGATGCCATTGGCAAAAAACCTGATTTCCTCGTCACAGAGTGTGAGCCCATCGCGCTTGTGGCGTATGATCTCTTGAGGAAGCATGACTTAAGAAAAAAGTTTGCTGATCATTGGCCAGGCAAGAGAGCCTAAATAGATGCCAACAATACCCATGACGCCTGCAAAGGCATTGGGCGCAGGCAGAGGTAGCTTGAGTGCGGTAAAAAGAATGCCAACGGCTAATCCGGTCAGCAGCGAGAGAACTACAACATTAATCATGCATTTAGCATACAGCGAGTGAAGCTGCAGGTCGAGTGTGCGCTCTTGTTTTTTACAAGATGGCGATCGAACCATGAGGCTCTCTATTGCCCCAGTAGGCTGAAGATCGGCTGCGGGTAAATGCCGAGTATGAGAATGGCAGCGGTGAGGAGTATGAGCACGACTTTGGTGATCACAGGAACCGTGATGCTGGTGTTATCCTTAGCTGTGTTCCAATACATGGCTTTGACGACTTTGAGGTAGTAGTAAAAGCCAGCAGCTACACTGACAAAGGCGATGCTCAGCAACCACCATGAAATGTCATTGGCGATCGCCGATTTAAAGATGAGGAACTTTCCCCAGAAGCCAGCAGTGAGAGGGATGCCAGCCAGGGCGGCCATAGCAATGGTCAGTGCGAAGGCGAGCAGTGGATTGCGTTTACCCAGACCATCAAAGGCCTCAAGCTCGTCGCTGTCTTCCTCGGAGCGGATCAGAGCCAGCACGAAGAAGGCTGCAAAGGTCATCAGAAGGTAGGTGCCGAGGTAGAATGAGACGGCGTTATAGTCCTGAGTGGCTACACCGATGAGTAAGAAACCTGCATGGGCAATGGATGAATAGGCGAGTAGCCGCTTAAAGTTGTTCTGAGATATCGCTGCAAGATTACCATAGAGTAATGTTGCGCCAGCCATAATGAGCAGGATTGAGCTAACCGTGCTGCCGGTGGCATCGGCGGCCAAGAAAGGGCTGAGGATAGTCATCAATACCAGGAAGCCGGCTGCTTTTGAGGCGACAGAGAGGAACGCAGTAATGGGGGTGGGGGCTCCTTGGTAAACATCAGCAATCCAAAGCTGCATGGGTACGGCTCCTACTTTAAATCCAAGAGCTAAAAGGATGAGTGCGATACCAAAGAGCAGGTAGTTCAAATGATAAGCTTCGCTCTCTAGAATGGAGCTATAGAGAGTGATGTCAGTGGTTCCCATTGCCCCGTATATCCAGGCAATACCGTAAACGAGAAATCCGGTCGATAGAGCGCCAAGGATGAGATACTTCACTCCGGCTTCAAGTGAGCCAACATTGCGGCGCATGAAGGCGACCATCACGTAGAAGGAGATTGTCACAAGCTCGAGAGAGACAAAAATGGAGACCAGGTCAGTCGCCGAAGCCATCCACATTAGGCCGGCACAGGCAAATATGGGAAGGCAGTAAAACTCACCAGTGGCTGAGTCATCTTCTCCACCGCTGGTGAACTTAGAGAGCACTTTGCTGAAATCGACCGACATGAGCAGCACGAGAATGGTACTCGTTACCGCGATGATTTTATAGAAGCGGGCAGTTTGATCATCACTGTAGAAGCGTTCCATCCACTCAGGGACGGGACAACATGACGGGGCTGGGCAGAATAACATGGCCAGAATCACGGCAAGTCCTGTCGCGGCAAGCAGCCCGATTTGTGATTTGTTACCTTTGGTGAAGGCCTCAAACATCAGCAGGATCAGGCCAAAGCCTACAGTGATGAATTCGATGAAGTGCGGTTGCATAGTGATAATGGAAAAGTCTTGGAGTTCCTCAGGGCTGGATCAGAGGGAGAGAAACTGAAGGATGATTTTTGGATAGATACCAACGACTAAGAGCGTCGCGGCTAGGATGTAAGCAGGAATTTTTTCGCAGTAATGAATGTCTGCAGCGTTTTCTGTGGCCTTAACCAGAGGGCCTTGGAAGGTGTTACGGAAGGCGCGCAGCATATACACGGCACTGATGACCACGCCCCAGAGAGCGATGATGGTGGTGATCTGAACCCAGCCCATGTTTTCGCCGGGGGTCCAGTCAGCAAAGCCAGCAAAGAATACCATCACTTCACCGGCAAAGTTAGCCAAGCCAGGAAGTCCAATAGAGGCCATACCTGCTAAGCCAAAGAGAAAGGCAAGAGCAGGGGCTTTTTTGGCGAGGCCACCAAGCTGGGAGATTTCGAGAGTGCCCGCTTTTTGCTCCACTAAGGAAGTGAGTGAGAAAAGAAGGGCGATCGAAATGCCGTGGGCAAACATCAGCAGTATGGCTGCCGGTTCTGCGATGCTGTTTGCCGGGTTGGCGGCGAGAGCGGCAATGGCAAGGAAGATGTAACCCATGTGCATCACGGAAGAATTACCTAACATTAAGTCGAGGCGTTTCTGGTTGATGGTGACCAGTCCGACCCAGATGATGTTTCCAAGCAGCAGCACGCAGATCCAGGGCAGCCAGTAAAGCATGCCTTCAGGTGCCACTTTCATGCCGATGACAAGAAGTCCATAGAGGCCGAATTTTTTCATCACGCCAGCGTGGAGCATTGCGACAGGAGTGGGGGCACTAGCATATGCCGGAGCGGCCCAGCTGTGCAGAGGGAAGAGTGAGACCAGGGTGCCAAAGCCGATAATGAGTAAAAGAGCGACGGTGTTCTGCTCAGAGGCAGGGATAGCGGCTAAATCACTGAAGGCAAAGCTACCTGTGTGCATTGTGGCCATCAACAGTCCCGCGAGAAGAATGATCGAACCAAAGGCGAGGTAGATGGTGATTTTCCAAGCGGCTTCTTTGCGATCACCCCGGCCTAGAATGCCAATCATGAGGAAGGTGGGTATCAGGGCTAGCTCGTGGAAGGCATAAAAGAAAAAGACGTCCGTGGAGAGGAAGGCACCGATGGCGCCCGCAGCGATAAAGAGGGTGCTTGAAAACCAGAGTTTTTCGCGACCCTCAGGGCATTTGCCGCTGTAGACAGCGGCCAAGGTCACGATTACACTGAGGATCAGCATGATGGCACTGATACCAGTAATTCCTAGCGAGAGGTTAATCTTGGGATCAGCTAAGACTTGAAGGCTGAAGCCATCGCAGCAAGCTGGGCATGAGAGCGCGTAGGTTGCGACTAGGATATTGGCAAGTGATGCAATGACAGCTGTGAGTCTAGCTGGCAGACCTCCGAGAATGCCGATGGCAGCCAAGAACGGTATGAGAATGAGAGCGAGTAGCATGGTATTGAGGAATAGGTCTTATTTGTCCAATAGGTCTTACTTGACCAATAGGACTTATTATTTTGATGCAAAGACGGTGAAAAAGATGATGAGGAGTGCGCCGACGGCCATCAGGAAGGCGTAACCGCTAATGCTTCCTGACTGGGCGTATCGGCGGAAGATATTGCCGATTCCCACAGCGGAACGAGAAAGTCCACCAATGATCATGGCGTTGATGATAAAGGCATCAAAGAAGTGGGCGATGGCGGCAAGTGCATCTTGGAAAATCTTGATGATCCAAGCGTAGAGCTCATCGAAGTAGAACTTGTTGCGGAATAGGGGGATGTTGACGGGGTCGGATGTTTTGCCTTTGTAGAGAATTAAGGCGGCAATGAATCCTACCGCGAATGCCAGCAGTGAGGCGATGGTAACGACGTTTATTTCGAACCCAAGATGTGGATGGTATCCCTCGGTGGCTGGAATAAGCTTACCAAGGAATGGTGAGGCAAAGGCCATAATGGCGAGTAAGGCTAAAGGTATCCACATGACAGGNNGGGCAACCTCCTTGGCGTGCTCTGCGTGTTCATTTTTGGCCTTTCCGAAGAAGGCGACAAAGATCAGGCGGAACATGTAGAATGTTGTCAATGCGGCAACAATAACGGCAATGTAGAAAAGGGCTTGGTTGCTCTCATGTGCTGCGTGAAGAATCCCTTCCTTAGAGAAGAATCCGGAAGTTCCGGGAACCGCGGTAAGTGCCATGGTTCCGATGATGAAGGTAATGGCAGTGATTTTCATTTTGCCGAACAGTCCGCCCATTTTCCAGATGTCTTGCTCGTGATGGCAGGCGTAAATGACAGCACCCGAGCCAAGGAACAGAAGCGCCTTGAACCAGGCGTGGGTGTAGAGGTGGAACATGCCTGCATTGGCATCAACAAGGCCAACGGCCATGACCATGTAACCGAGCTGCGAGAGGGTCGAGTAGGCGAGGATCTTTTTGATGTCGTTCTGTTGGGTGGCCATCAAGGCGGCCAGTAGCGAGGTGATGGCTCCTACCCAGGCGATGACTTGTGGGGCAGAGCCAATGAGCTCTGCGGTATCTGGAGTGATTCCAAGAGAAAGGAATAAGCGAGCCATCATGTAAACGCCTGCGGCGACCATGGTTGCTGCGTGGATGAGGGCGGAAACAGGGGTGGGTCCCTCCATGGCGTCGGGAAGCCAGACGTGGAGTGGTAGCTGAGCGGATTTACCGACGGCACCGCAGAAGATTAGTAGGACGACTGTGCCTGTCAGGCAAGTGCAGAGCAGTGAGAGTTTGCTGCCATCCATGTCGGCAAAAACGACGGTTCCCATAATGCCCCAGAGCATGAGGATGCCGATCATGAAACCAAAGTCACCGATGCGGTTGGTGAGGAAGGCTTTTTTGGCGGCGTCCGCGGCGGAGTCTTTATGATACCAGTGGCCAATGAGTAGGTAGGAAGAGAGTCCAACCAATTCCCAGAAGATGAACATCATGACGAAGTTAGATGCTAGCACGATACCAGTCATGGAGAACATGAACAGTGAGAGGCAGCCGAAGTAGCGGGCTTTGGCTTCATCGTCTTTCATGTAGCCGAGCGAGAAGACGTGTACTAACATGCCAATGGCGGTGACGACGATCATCATGCCCTTGGAAAGTGAGTCGAGCTGGAGGCCGATATCAAGTTTTAGACCGGCGATGTTGATCCATTCGATGGGTGCTGCACTGACTTCTTTACCTAATAAGAGATAGGCGATGATGAAGGTGGATGCCACTGACAGCGTGGAGAGCAGCGCAGATGCGGTGGCATTGCGCTTGAGCCCCAGCTGAATGATAACAGCACTGGCGATGGGGATGATGAGGAGTAACCAGGGATTCATATGGAAAGTCTATATAGGTCTTTTAAGCGCGTAACGGCTAGCATGGTGCGTTAGCCCCTTAGTGAGGTAAGCTCGTCTGTGTGGATTGATTGTCTCGCACGGTAGAGAGAAACGATGATGGCCAAGCCAACAGCTACCTCAGCGGCTGCTACGGTAATGATGAAAAAGACAAGCATTTGGCCGTCATAGTCTGGCAGTCCCTTATCCGTTACGTTGAAACGTGAGAAGGCAACCAGGGTCAGTGAGGCTGCTGCGAGCATCAGCTCTAGGCACATGAAGATGACGATGATGTTTCGCCGTATGATGACACCACCCAGGCCAATGGCAAAAAGCAGGCCTGATATGATGAGGTATTCGTTGAGTGAAGGAGTGGGCATGAGAGCTACAGTTCTACGTTAAATGATTATCCCTTGTCAGGTTTGGCGCCATCTTTTGGTGAGGATGTCTTTTTTGACAAGGCGACACAGCCCACGGTGGCAACCAGCAAAAGCACGGCAATGACCTGGAGTGGGAAGTTATATTCAGTGAAGAGTTTGCGACCAATAAGATGAACATCGGGTAGGCTGCCGCTGCTTAATTTTTTGTGGATGACGCTCTCTTGCTTATAATCTGCCGCCGCTGCCTCAAGCGTTAATGGGGGAGCTGAGAGGGACTTGTCATCAGTGAGGATAACCCCCGCAAGCTGGATGATTAATGCGACCGGAATAAGAACACCAGCGGTGATGGCAAGGCCTTTGCGTGGATGGCTTTCCTCATCTTTGACATCGAGTAACATAATGATGAAAATAAAGAGCACCATGATCGCTCCGGCGTAGACGAGTATTTGTAAGATGCCGACAAAGTAAGCGTTCAGGCCAATAAAGATGCCGGCCAGCCCAATGAAACTAAGCACCATGGAGAGCGCGGATGATACGGGGTTGCGCATGAAGATGACCATGAGGCCTCCGGAGAGCATCATGGCTGCAAAGATATAGAAGAAAGGTGATGGCATGGTGATGAAGGCTGAAAATTATTTGATTTCGTTCCACTTGTTAACAAGGCCCTGACGGACACCGCCGATCTCGTAAAGGCGCTCCTTGTCATTGACCATCTCTGCTCGGGAAAGGCCGGTCATGGCATAGTCTTGACGGAGGTAGATGGCTTGCTCTGGGCAGACCTCCTCACACATGCCGCAGTAGATGCAGCGGGTCATGTCGATATCGAACACCTGGGGACGCTTTTCTACTTTCGCCCATGGATCATCGGATTCGATCTCGGTGGGGATAATAGCGATAGCCTTGGGTGGGCAGATGAATTCGCACAACTGGCATGAGACGCAGCGCTCACGTCCTTTTTCATCAGTCACGAGAGCAGGGACACCACGGTAGTAGTCAGGAAGTTGGTCATCCCATTTTGTCTCAGGATATTGCATGGTGATTCCTAGGCCTGAGGAGTTGAAGTTTCTCTTAGCGCCAGGTGTTTTGCCTAGCACTGCGCGAATAGCATGACCCAAAGTGATGCTTAGGCCCTTGATGACTGCCGGCAAGTAAAGCTTCTCGGCAATGGTGAGCTGAGGACGTTTGATTTTTATGATAGCCATGTTCTGTGGGCGTAAGAAGTATGCGTGGGAATTAGTTCAGCAGCATAATAATGCCGGCGGTGATAAAGATATTAACCAAGGCGAGTTCGAAAAATACGACCCAGCCAAGCTTCATCAATTGGTCATAGCGGAAACGAGGAACGGTCCAGCGAACCCAGATGAAGAAGATGACAAAGGCGACAACCTTGGTAAGGAAGATGAGAATGTGGAGTAGTCCTCCCAAAGCCATGTTGGAGATGGCGGCATCGAGGCCGAATCCTAAAGACCAGCCACCGAAGAATAAGGTGACGATAATAGCAGAGCCAACGATCATCGCGGCATATTCTCCTAGGAAGAAGAGGGCGAATTTCATCGATGAATATTCCGTGTGGTAACCGCCGACCAGCTCGGTTTCACATTCGGGCAAGTCAAAGGGCATGCGGTTGGTTTCTGCAAAAATGGAGGTGGTGAAAATAATGAATGAGATCGTCAGAGGTATCATCAGTAGCCACTGTTCCTTGCAGTTTTGCCAGTATGCGGCATCAAAGACGCTGCCGTGTTCATTCCAAAGAGGGAGTAGTGTCCAGCCGTTTTCGGCCTGTGAATGAACAATGTCGGACAAGTTGAGTTGTCCAAAGACCATCAGGACAGGTATGAGTGAAAGGCCGAGAGATATCTCATAGGAAATCATCTGGGCGCATGATCTCACACCTCCAAGGAAAGAATACTTATTGTTGGAAGCCCACCCAGCGAAGGTGATGCCATAGACACTCAAGGATGCGATGGCAAAGACGAATAATGGCCCAGCATCAATGTCAGCGATAACCAGCTTAACGGGCTGATCAAAGACGGTGATACTGCTGCCAAAGGGAATGATGCAGATGCAGAGAAAGGCAGGGGCAGCGGTGAGTGCTGGCGCGATCCAGAAAAAGAATTTACGCACGTGTGCGGGAACCAGGTCCTCTTTGAGGAATGCCTTTAGGCCATCGGCAAGAGGCTGAAGTAGTCCAGCGAAGGGGATGTCCTTTTTAGCTCCAAAGAGGGTGAGGGGAATACCCACTCGGTTAGGACCCACTCGATCCTGAATGATAGAGGAGACACGGCGCTCTGCATACGTTGAGTATGCAATAATAGGCAGCGTAAAGATAAAGGTGAAGACGACGATCTTTACCGCTGTAGTGAGGATGAGGAAGAGAATTGCAGGATCCATGGTATGGAGTGATCAGTTGTCTGTATTTAACCTACGATTTCGCCTTGAGCGATACGTTGGGTTTCACGATCAAGAAGAGGGATAGTTACGTTGGTATCAATGATGACTTCTCCTAGTTCGCTGATGTTAGCTAGGTTTTTGCCTTCAAGTTGAGGGATGTTGTTTGAGATGATCTCAGAGAGTTGGTCAATACTCAGTGGCGCTTGCTCTGGAGTTTCTCCCGTAATGGCGAGGATGATATCACTGATGATTTCCCAGTCGTCACGAGCATCTGCAGGAGGAATGCAGGCGGCGTTGAGTTTTTGCAGGCGACCCGTTACATTGATCATGCTGCCACGTTTTTCCGCTGAGCTTGCCCCGGGGAAAACGATGTCGCTAGCCTGGGCAGTTGCGTTAGTGGTATTAAAGATGGAGATGAGAAGCTCAAGGCCATCGATGTATTCGGCTGAGAAACCAGCATCAAGCAGGTCTTCGGCTGCTGCGATCACGGCCTTAATCGAACCGTTGCTGATACCGTCTTTGATGGCGGCTAATTTTTCGGTTGGGTCGTCCAGCCCCAGAATAAGACCGGCTCCTGTGGTGTTGGGATTGCGGTCTTCAGAAATCAACATCTTATCAGATTCCTGAGTGTGTGGGATGATGCTTATTAAGTCGGTGCCAAGTTCGGCTGCAAGTGTGCGCATCATGAAGAGCTCTTCATTGGTTTGCTTGCCAGATGCAATGATGGCGATCTCGTTACCTTCAAATTGTTTGATGGCTTCTCCTGCTGCTGCAATGGAGTTACTCCAGCAGGTTTCCTCGTGGACTCCGTCGGCTTTGATGAGTGGCGCGCTTAAGCGGTTTTCGTCGCTTGGACAGGTATAGCTGAGGCGATGACTATCTGGCATCCAGCAAGAGTTGACATCGTCGTTCTGGCGCGGGGTGACGCGGAAGATCTTATTGCCGCGAGTCCAGATGATGATGTTAGTGCCAGTGCCGCAATTAGTATCAATGCTTGGTGTTTCCTTGAGGAACCATGTGCGCATTTGGAAACGGAAATCATTAGAAGTAAGCGCTCCTACGGGGCAGAGGTCAACGGTGTTGAGCCCGTAGTTGTTATCAAGCTCACGTCCTGGGTAGACGCCCACGGTGGTGTGGGTACCGCGCTCTGAGAATCCAAGAACAGGCTCTTGGGCAACCTCGTCCATGAAACGTATGCAGCGTGAGCACATGATGCAGCGCTCATCGTCGAGACGAATGCGAGGCCCGATCTTCACATTCTTGGGCTTTTTGACCTTATCTTCCTTGAAGCGCGAGCTTCCCTTGCCGTGCTGAACAGAAAACTCTTGTAGACCGCACTCTCCAGCCTGATCACAAATAGGGCAGTCCAAGGGGTGGTTGATGAGGAGGAATTCCATCACTCCTTCACGGCATTTCTCAACGAGGTCACCTTTAGTTCTGATTCCCATGTTTTCACCAACGGTGTTGGCGCAGGCAATCACTGGACGTGGCATCCAGCTGATCTCCTGAAATCCATTCTCATCATAAGATGGTTCATCGCCGGGATTAGGGCGAGGAGGCATGCCCATCTGAACGAGGCACATGCGGCAGTTGCCGGGTGAGGAAAGCTTAGGGTGGTAGCAGTAGTGGGGGACTTCTTTTTCGGCCAGTTTACAGGCTTCAATCATCCGCGTGCCGCGTGGCACTTGAATCCAATGCCCGTCAACCTGTATGTTAACCATGCCTTTTTCAGCAGCGGTATCCTTGGGAAGCTTGGTGGTAGTAGAATCGCTCATTTTAATAGAGTGCTGGTTAGTCTCGGGTAACTTAGCTTAGAGGTTAATGAACGAGAGTTGTCGCTTAGCTTCTTCAGAGAGGTATTCGTTTTTCTCTGAGGTTTCAGCTTCAAGCTCGTCACGGAACTTTGAAATGATGGCTTCCACTGGCCACGAGGCTGCTTCACCGAAGGCGCATACGGTGCGGCCATCAATTTGATAGGCGACATCTTCGAGTGTTTGCACGTCCTCAGGGGTAGCTTGACCATTGACGATGCGGTCAGAGATCTTGCGCATCCACATCGAACCTTCTCGGCATGGTGTGCATTGCCCGCAAGATTCGTGAGCGTAAAAGTGGTTGATATTGTTGAGTACCCAGGAGATTTTGCGTGAGTCATCCATGACGATGACGCCACCGGACCCAGCCATGGAGCCGCAGGCTGCAATCGTATCAAAATCCATAGGAATATCGTAAAAGGTGAGTTCTCGCTGTGAGCCGTCTGGGTTTTTGATTTCATAGGTCTCCTCACAGCGCATGATCTTAGCTGATGAGCCACCAGGGATGACGGCTTTGAAGCTTCGGCCGTCTTTGGG
>DBBL01000078.1 GCA_002292185.1 Akkermansiaceae bacterium UBA985
ACCCCCAACATGACAAAGGCATCATCAACATGGCTTGCAACACTCTTACGAAGCAATTCAAGTGCTTTGGCTGCCTGAGGGTCCCAGCTTGACCAGAAAACGAGCATCACAACCTTACCGCGGAAATCATTGAGCCTGATTGGCCGACCTCCCGAGTCCTTGCCCACGATATCGGGCGCTGTCCTACCTTTGGACAAGTGATTAATTCTAAAAAGCTCATCCCTCGCCATCTCGGCGACAGATGTATTACCGATGCGCACGTCCGCACTCTTGATGATAGCCTCACGCAGGTTTTCAATACGCTGCGCCATAATCCTCGGATCATCTCCTAGAGAGCCCAGCATCATCGATAGAGCAAGTGCCGCCTGCCCCTGAACCTCGGCATTGGGATTGGTTTCCTTGATTTGCTCTAGTAGCTTCATGCCCTGAGATCTGATCGGCAACTTTCCCGCTGGAGCCAGCTCGCCTGAGTCATTGAGCTGAACCATCGCCACACAAAAAGGCCCGAGCATGGAGCTTCGAAGATGATGATTCTGCACCGCATTGATCAAAGCCCGCTGAGAGCTGGTTTTTATGCCTCGGTCATATTCCAGTAACCAAGCACCATATTTCAAGGTCCATTCATGGGCCAAATCTCTACTCAAAAGTTTCTTCAGTCTGGCGGCAAACTCTGCGGGGTTAGGCTGTTTCTGGGCGATCAACTCACGCGCTCGAGCATCTGGCGCCAGACGCATTTCAGAAAGCCATAAGCGCTGCAAGCGATCATACTCCTGGGTGATCTCTGCGGCTTCCGCCTCGGTGGCTGCCGACACTGGTGCTACAATTGACAGCAAGACCAGCATCATCATGGTGGTCAGCCCAGTAAAAATAGAACCTCTCAATTTACTCATCGTCATAGCTTATTCTGATTCTACAGCTGGTCAAGAAGCGGATAAGCGATATGGCTGGTCAACTTAGCGAGCGTCCATGACGACCTGTAACTCACGCTGAAAAGCCATGACGTCAGCTTCAGAGGGCTGATAGCCCTCTACCTCTGGGTCAATGCCGAGACGCCCCATCTCATCAACATACCACATTCCGCCCTGTCCACCGGCAAAGGTCACACGACCACTAGCCATGAGTCCTGGGCGCGCAATGTCATCAACGCTTACTTTGACGTTGCCGCCATCTGATGGAGGCAATACTTCGATGTCTTCCTCCGTAAGTTCGTTAGCATTCTTTACATCACTCTCTGAGTCTACGGCTTCCTCTTGTTCAGATTGCTCTGCCTCAGCCTCCTCTTGAGCGAGATTCCTGATTTCAACACCCAGATCAAGAATCAGAAAGCGTGTATCCATATAGCTGAGACGAAATTCCATTTCATCTTCTAGACGTTTCTGAATATCCGCAAGCTGGGCTCCATTTGCTGCCCACTGACCGATTAATAGAACCTGATCTTCGCTAAGTTTTTTTGCATCAAACATGGTTGCTAGTATTTAAGGCCGGGGTTTCGAGGATGCAAGACATTGCAGAGCGCAATGTTTCTTTTCTGCGCCCTGTCAATTTTGAGGTTGGGCTGAAATGAGATTTCCCTATACACTAACGTCGTGCCGAATCTGGAATCATTCCCCGCAGCTTCACCCCCACGCGCTTGGGCGGAGATCAACCTCGCCCATCTGCGGCAGAATCTAGGGGTGGTCAATAGCCATCAGCAGGGCGATGTGATGGCCGTGCTTAAAGCCGGCGCCTACGGCCACGGAATGGAGGAAATCGCTGGCGCACTCGAGGCCCTGCCAAGCGACATAGCACCTACTTTCTTTGGCGTTGCCAGCGCGATTGAGGCAAGGCGCCTTGCCCATGCAGGCATCCAAACCAGAATTTATTTGCTTGGTCCAAGCTGCCCGTTTGAGCGTCAGGAAATTGTAGCTTACGGGTGGACACCATGTATCTCCAGCATGGATGAAGCGTCTGATTTCAACCAAATCGCACAACAAATGATCCCTGGCGACAAGCTGAAGGCCCACCTCACCGTAGACACCGGCATGGGTCGAGGCGGCTTTCTTCCCAATGATTTACTTCAGCTGCAAGGTGAGCTCAACAAGCTTACCCATCTCGACATTGAAGGCATCGGCTCACATCTTCCATGTGCCGATGAAGACGAAGCTTTCACACGCGCCCAGTTCGAGCAGTTTGACACACTCATCGAAGAACTCGGGGCAGACAAATTTCGTTATATCCATCTGGCAAACAGCGCCGGTATTTTAGACTATCAAAGCCGCCACACAAATCTCCAGCGTCCTGGATTGATGCTCTATGGCATCTCTCCTCTCGCTACCCATCAGAGTGAGCTCAAACCTGTACTTAGCCTGAAATCAAAAGTATCACTCGTGCGCACGCTGCCAGCAGGGCAAGGCATCTCTTATGGCAGAGAAACCATACTAGAACATGACACCCGGGTGGCAACCATTGGCATTGGCTATGGCGATGGCTATCCCCGCTCCATGCCCCCCCAACAAGCCAGCGTGTTCATCAACGGCAAACGCTGCCCGCTATTGGGACGTGTTACCATGGATCAAATCATGGTGGATGTATCTAGTTTACCTGACTGCAGCAGCGGTGACGAGGTTGAGCTCTTTGGTGAAAACATCCTCGTCAGCGAGGCTGCTCAACTCGCCCACACTATTCCTTGGGCTGTCTTAACAGGCATTACTCCACGGGTTACGAGGGTGTATCAACCTTAATCAATCAATAAAAAACGGCGAGTTACTCGATTGAGCAACTCGCCGTTGATTTGATTATTTATTTTGCTTTTGCCAGACAGCGTTATGCTTCGACTGGTGCCTCCTCAGCAGCTTCCTGCTGCTTTGCCTCGCGGGAGGCGGCACGGATAGACATCTTAACGCGTCCACGGTCATCGACTCCGATGCACTTGGCGGTTACTGTGTCACCCTTCTTCACAACGTCCTCAGTCTTCTCGATCCGGCCTTCAGCCAGCTCTGAGATATGAATGAGACCGTCTTTACCAGGCATGATCTGCATGAAAGCACCAAAGTTCGTAGTAGAAACAATAGCTCCGGTGTAAACCGTGCCTACTTCCACTTCTGCGAACATCTGCTTGATCATCTCCATAGCGCGATCAAGGCTTTCTTTCTTAGCAGCGTAGACGTGCACTGTGCCATCGTCTTCGATGTTGATGTCAGCACCAGACTCAGCCTGGATACCCTTGATGTTCTTACCTCCTGGCCCGATGAGTTCACCGATACGCTCAGGATCGATCTTGGTAGACTCGATACGTGGTGCATGTTCGGATAGCGCAGCTGGCACGGCAATGGTGTCGTGCATCTTCTGAAGAACCTTCTCACGTCCGCCAGCGGCTTTCACCACGGCTTCTTCGAGAATGGCAAGCGGGACACCTGCAAGCTTGAGGTCAAGCTGGTAACCAGTGATACCTTCGCTGGTGCCACAGATTTTGAAGTCCATGTCGCCGTAGAAGTCCTCTGATCCAATAATGTCGAGCAAGGTTTTGTATTCCTTGATGTTATTATTTTCGTCCATCTCAGTAACGAGACCAACAGCAATAGCGCCGACAGGACGGATAAGTGGCACACCTGCGTCAAGCAGCGCCATGACACCAGAACAAACCGTAGCCATGGAGGATGAGCCATTGGACTCAAGTACCTCGGAGGTCACACGCATAGCGTATGGGAAGTCAGCTTCAGCTGGGATGACTGGCTCGATGGAGCGCTCAGCAAGAGCACCGTGACCGATTTCACGACGATTCAGACCACCGAAGCGGCCCGCTTCACCCACCGAGAATGGAGGGAAGCTGTAGTGAAGGATAAAGCGTTTGCTGTCCTCACCACCGGCGTAGTTGTCAAAGTATTGACGCTCGTCAGCTGGTGCGAGGGTCGCTGTTGCCAATGCCTGTGTCTCACCACGTGCGAAGATGGATGAACCATGCACACGAGGAAGTGTTCCCGCCTCAGCATAAAGGTCACGGAGGGTGTCGATGTCACGACCGTCAGCGCGAACGCCTTTTTCCATGATTGCAATGCGGAATGCCTTCTTCTGGATGTATTCGAAACACTGCTCGATTTCAAACTCGGAAACATTAGGAACGCGCTCCTTGAGTGTGGCTTCCACCTCATCGCGAAGTGCTCCGACTTTCTTACCACGCTCAACTTTGTTGGGCGCGTAGATAGCGTCTTCGATACGATCGCCGGCAACTTCGTAAGCGATCTCAAGGAGGTCTTCCTTGGCAACGGTCACGGTGTAGTCACGCTTAGGCTTGCCCACCTTGGCGGCAAGTTCCTCGATGGCTGTTACGATAGTAGCAACATGGCCTTGAGCGAAGTGGAGAGCTTTGACAAACTCGCTATCAGGGATCTCATTAGCAGCACCTTCGATCATGATACACTCGGTTTTGTTACCGACGTAAACAAGATCAAGATCACTGTCTTCGCGCTCTTCGAAGGTAGGGTTGACGATAAACTCACCATCAACACGACCGACGCGGACAGCACCGATAGCGCCTGCGAAGGGAATATCTGAGATACAGAGGGCAGCAGATGCGCCGTTCATGCTCAGGATATCAGCATCGTTAACTCCGTCAGCGGCAAGCATCAGGGCAACAATTTGAGTGTCGTAGAGATAGCCTTTGGGGAAAAGCGGACGTAAAGGACGGTCTGTCATACGGCATGTGAGGATTTCCTTTTCGGTAGGACGTCCTTCACGCTTGAAGTAGCCACCGGGGAAAACACCAGCGGCAGCAGCACGCTCTTTGTATTCAACGGAAAGTGGGAACCAGGTCTGGCCCTCACGAATTTTGGTTTGGGAAACAGCAGTGACAAGCAGCACGGTTTCTCCAGATTGCACCTGAACGGCGCCGTCGGCCAACTTGGCCAGCTTACCCGTCTCAATGGTGATCGGGTTCGATCCCACAGGGATCGTTATTTTTTCAATATTCATTTTCATTTTCTTATGTTCTTCTTTTGTTGGTTTGCCCTCGTGTGACGCAATGTGCGTTCTGATTGTTTTTTATTTTTATTAGCAGATGAGGGCATGTGTCTCTTGGTTTTGTTTTCGGACAAAGCCTCCAACTTTAGAAATTAAAGTTGGGAAAGGGAAATCAAGGTCATGGGAACGACCTGATGAAAATTTTCTAAGGCTGAGCCGAAGCCCGCAGGTAGCGTGAGACAAAGAACGCTGAACTGAAGGCCTAAGCAAAACGGCCACAGATTGTACTGTGACCGCTTTAAAAATTGATTTAGCGACGGAGCCCAAGCCCTTTAACGAGCTTAGCATAGCGCTCTTCTGACTGACCTTTGAGGTAATCAAGAAGCTTGCGGCGCTGGGCGACCATCGTAAGCAAACCGCGACGGCTTGCGAAGTCCTTCTTGTGCTCACCCATGTGTTCGGTGAGGTGCTTGATACGCTTGCTAAGAAGCGCTACTTGGAAGTCAGCACTGCCAGTGTCACCTTCGTGCAGCTGGTAGTCGGCGGGATTAATTTCGGTATTTGTACTCATGGTAATATTAATTTCAAACCAGCTCCTTGCCAGTCAGCCCTTGTGCGGGAAGCGGGAATAAAGCAGAATCCTCCTAAAATGCAAGGTATATCACGACAAATATTGTGGTTACCTAGTAGCCAATCAGCCAGCCCGACTAGATAATAGTCCATAGCAGCTGGACCCACAGCGCGCCATGTAAGCCCAATAAGCAGATCTCCTAATTCGCGGAAAACGCTGCCCGTTCTCAGAACGCGGCACCATGGGCTAAATCATGATTGATGTCACAAGCCTGCCCGACTGCAAAAGTCGTTATCAAAAAGTCGTTATCAACTAGCACTCTTTGACGAAAGCATTCTGGTCAGTGAAATAGCAGAATTACCCAACACGGTTTCTTGGGCTGTGTTAACTGGAAATATCCTGCGAGCGAAACGCATCTACACCTTAAGGCAGATAGTGACCGACCGCCACCGCACAAGGATCTAAAGGTCGTCTACCATAGCGAAGACTGCCTGACTGCCTTCAGCTAGAATTTTCCCGTCTTTATCAACCAACATGTAGTATGGCACAAATTTCTTGGCATACTTCTTGAGTCCCGACTCAGCATGCTTGTCTGCAAGAACGTGAGCCCATGGAAAATTTTCTTTTTTTGCCCATTTCAAGGCGGCTTCCGACGTGCGGTCTAAGCTGAAATGGATAAACTCAACCTTGTCGTTAGTAGCAATTTTTTTGTTGAATGACTCCACTAACTGTGGGGCCGAAGAGCGGCAGGGTGGTCACCAACTGGCGGAGTAATACACCACGTAGTAGTCCGGTGCATTGCTCATGGTAAAATCGAAAAAGTGATCACCCTCAAGCTTGGAGAGCACACCTTTTTTTATTTTACTCCCGATGACCTGCTTATCGAGTTCCTCGAAAATCGCTACCGCCTCAGCTTTTCCCTTCAGAGCCTGCTTCTCCAGCCACTTCCGGTTCGCCACTGACAACTTGTCGATATCGAATAATAGCTTACTGGCACCGTCGTCTATTGTGACAATGCCCGTGTCCTCGTCGTAACTCTTGAATTTTCCATAAGCCGTCTTGGTTCCGTCAGCACTCGTCCAGCTCCTTGCCCACTCCAATTCTTCCTTAGTGAACATGAAGCGCTTAACCCACTCGGAGGGAAGCTCATCCAAGCCAATTCCACTTCCAGAGGCTGATCCAGCGGCTCCATGCCAAAACGAAACCCCATCAGGACCAACTTTTATGATTTCTATATTTTCATAGTGTTTGCCTTGGGGCGTCCTCATTTCATCAAAGCGCATTCCCTTAGCCCCCCTTCGCACTTGTTCCCGATATTCGAAAAAAAGAGCCTTCTTGCGTTTCTCAAGCGATTCAATCGCGAGTTGCTCGACGCTCACTGACTGGCGAATTTGGGCGGCTTCATCACTGAGACGATCCATCTCCTTGTTAACCTTGATAAGCTCTTGTTTAGCATAAGCTGTAGCCCCTTCCTTTAAACGAAGTTCTATCCACTCACCTTTGAGATCAGACAGCTCGGTTTTCAATTGAGCATTCCCATCTACGAACCTTTTTCTGGTGATGTGGAAATGATAAGCTATCGCCAAACCCGCAATCACAAGGACGAGATAACGGACTGAAAAAAAACGTTTCATAGGATTACTGAGATTCTTTGTTGCACAAGCCCTGCCTTAATATTCCCCTGAGGATCATTGGTTCGAATCATTGGTTCAGCTAGCTTCATTACTTGATGATGTAGTTTTTTTTATCCTCGGCATACTGTTTTTCAAGCTCTGCATGCTTACCCTTAAGTTGCGTGTTCGTCGATTGGAGCGTCTGGTGATTTTGTTCAGCCTGCTGAAGCTCTGTTTCCGCCTGTTCAAGTAAAGCATGGTGGTCAACCGGATCCTCTGCAATCTCGGCTTTGAGCTTCTCTACACTCTCTGTGAGCTCAGCTTTTTTATTTTCAAGCTTCTCATTCTCTTTCGACAGCGCTCGGTAATTACACGAGGAAAGTAAACACAGAGGCAGTAAAAAAAAGATCAGCTTAGTGGATCTGGGTGTATGGGCCATCATGAAAAGGTATATGAATGGGTGAGATGAAAATAAAGCTAATGACTACACTGGCAATGCCACTTGATTGTCCTCATACAATATTGAGATGGCCTCATTTGGTCAAGCTTTATGAAAATAGGCATCAGGTCAAATTCTGACAATCTCTGGCTTTGACAAGCCCTCAAATTCGAGAATACTCACCCGCGATGTCTGCTACCAATCATACCCAATTACCCAAGTTATACATCCCCGGCCCGGTGGATATCGCCCCAGAAACCTACGAGGCAATGTGCCAAGGCATGATCGGTCACCGAGGTGGCGATTTTGAAGCCCTTTACGCCAGTATCCAACCTGGTCTTCAGGAAATCTTGGGAACCAAACGTCCTGTGTATCTCTCTACCTCCTCAGCTTGGGGAGTCATGGAAGGCGCCATTCGCAACCTCGTGCAAACGAAGGTACTTAATCTGTGCTGCGGAGCATTTTCTGACAAATGGTATGACGTGGCTCAGCGCTGCGGTAAGCAGGCAGACAAAGTGCAAGTTGAGTGGGGTGAGCCCATCGACCCTGAAGCTGTGCGAGCCAAGCTCAACGAAGGCGGATTTGACACGGTTACCATGGTGCACAATGAAACCTCCACAGGTGTCATGAATGACCTCGCTGGCATCGTTGCTGTCGTAAAGGAGTTCCCTGGTGTGCTCCTTGTCGTGGACACTGTCTCCTCTCTATCTGCAGTACCTGTCGAAATGGACAAACTTGGCATCGATGTTGTTCTTGCAGGCGTTCAGAAAGCACTCGCACTCCCCCCGGGTCTCGCAGTCTTTGCCATCTCGAAAGCGGCATTAGAAAGAGCCTCACAAACGGAAGGTCGCGGGTATTACTTTGACTTTGTCGAATTTGAGAAAAATGCAGTCAAAAACAACACCCCTTCGACACCTGCCGTGTCACTGATGTATGCACTCAAGCAAAAAGTCGACAGCATCATGGCAGAAGGCCTGGAAGCCCGTTTTGCACGCCACGCCAAGCTCAACAGCATGATTCACGCATGGGTCGCCAAACATGGATTTAAGAACTTTGCACCTGAAGGTTATCAATCCAAGACCTTGACGGCGATTGATAACCAAGATGGTAAATTTGATGTGGCCGGCTTCATCAAAGCACTACGCGCCAAGCACAACGTCTTAATCAATGGTGGCTACGGTAAGATCAAGGGCATCACATTCCGTATCTCCAATATGGGTAATGAAACGGAGCAATCCATTCAAGAGCTCATCGATCAACTTGATGATGTGATCGTTGATTTTAAATAATCCCTACGCCGTCGAGCTGAGTCTCATTTTGAGGCAATTAGATCAACGCTTCTTTCGCGTTGATGGGGTTCATTGATGTGTTAGTATTGTAACGATGGCTAAAGGTTACGATGCGCATCAACAAAGGCAGATGACCCTATCTGCTTTTGGCAAGGATCTTGCACGCCGCTCTAAGTCAAAATGCGAGCTTACTGGAGCCTCAGGTGTGCCATTGCACACCTATGAAATCCCTCCGGTGACAAACGAACCACAGCTATCGCGCTGCATCATGATCTGTGAAGATGCTATTGATCAAATTAAGCAACCTGAACTTATCGCAGCTGATCAATGGCGCAACCTGGGGGAACTCATCTGGAGTGATATACCCGCGGTGCAAATCATGGCATATCGAATACTTCAGCACCTCGCTAAGCAGGAAAGCTGGGCGCGTGACATGATTGAAGAGGCCTACCTCGATGAGGAAATACTTGCCGAGGCCAACAAGGAAAAGCTTTGACCATCGCCTGACAGGCTCAATCTACTTTTGTCTACTCCCCATATTGACTAACCCATTAACCACGCGGATGAAATTTCCGGTGCATAGATTTAAGCCCTTTCTGATCAACGTGCGTGTAGATCTGCGTCGTTGCGATATCGGCGTGGCCCAACATATCTTGAATAACACGCAAGTCCGCCCCGTTTTGTAGTAAATGGGTCGCGAAAGAATGGCGTAGCAAATGGGGATATACATTTTGCTCAATACCGGCATTGCTCGCACGCTGCTTGACAATTTCTCTTACCCGCTCAGGACTCAGTCTGCCCCCCCGAATACTGAGAAATATCCAAGACGACGTTTTGCTTTTCACCAGCTCTGGACGTTCGTTTTTCATATAGTCGGTGACGGCTTCCCTCGCCTTGCCGCCAACTGGGACAATTCTTGTTTTACCGCCTTTTCCGGTGACTCGGATAAAACCTTCATCAAGGTCCATATTTTCGATGCGGGCATTACAAAGTTCAGACAATCGTAAGCCGGATGCATAAAACAACTCCAAGATGGCAAGATCTCTGCGCCCCAACAACTTTTCAGTGTCAACCGCTTGGAGAATCGAACTCACATCATGCTCGTTGAGCGTCTCCGGCAGATGCTGCTCGGCTCTTGGTGGCAACAGTGGCTCAGCGGGATCAGCATCGATGACTTTTAAGCCAGCCAATCGACGAAAAAATATCTTCAAGTGGACCATCCCGATACGCAGTGAAGAGGCGGACATCCCCTGGTCCTTCTGTCCTGACAAATAATGAGAAAGGTCCTCAGTGCCGACATCATTCCAATCAGACACGCCCTTGCCCTCAAGCCACTTGACTAAGGCATCCAGTGTTTGGCGCACAGAGAGTTGGTAAGCTGTCGACAAGCCTCGTTCAGTGGCGATATAGAGCAAAAATTGATCAATGTGCGAGGTCACGAAACTATGTAAACTGATTTTGACAGAAGATCAAACTCTTCAAAAACTAACATGCCGGATCAGCCACCTTATTGAGCGCTACCTGACTACTACTAGCCAGCTCAGCTTACGCCGCTCAGGAATCATCGCTACCCGTAGCCCCTTGTGAATTAAGCTTTCTAAAAAGAACCTGCTCAACCCGCCGACCGTCAGTGCTCATCACCTTAGCTTCATAGCCCTCAACGACGAGAGTCTCCTCTAGCTCAGGAATCCTTCCTAGCTCACGTGTGATATAGCCGCCAACGGTTGAGACCTCACCACTTTCCAGGTCAAGTTCAGGAAAGTGATCAGAAAGTTCGTTAAGAGTCAGGGATCCTTCTGCCAGAAACTCAGACCCGTTGATCCGCTTAATTTGACTACTCTCAGTATCGAACTCATCCTGAATATCCCCCACCAGTTCCTCCATGATATTATCCATGAAAACGAGACCTGCAGGGTCACCATGCTCATCAACCACCATGGCAAGATGCGCGTGTTCCTTGAGGAAAAACTGCAATAGCACATCCAAAGGCATGGTTTCCGGAACAACCTTAAGAGGACGCTTGATCCTCATCAGATCAGGATCAGGATTATTAACCAAAGTCAGGATGTCCTTGATATGGATCAATCCCAAAGCTTGATCTAAGTGCCCCTTCACCAAGGGAAAGCGGGTATGCTTGCTGCGGATAGCAACCTCTAGGTTGTTTTCGAAATCAGCATCAACATCGAGCACGGATACCTCACTGCGCGGAGTCATCACGTCTTTGACATTGATATCATTGAGCTCAAGTGCGTTGATAAGAATCTCGCGCTCAGTGTCAGTTACTTCGTCATGCTTGCCGCTCTCCTCGACTAACATCGCCAACTCCTCGGCCGAATGCACATCCTCGTGCCCAGCAGGCTCAACGCGAAACACCTTTTTTAGGATGAGGTTAGCCGAGCTATTGATGATCCAGATTGCCCAACCAAAAAAAACATAAAACAAATGCAATGAGCGGATAAGCTTCAAGGTTGTGCCCACCGGCTTTCGTATCGCCAAAACCTTGGGGACTTGCTCACCCAAGACCACATGCACAAAAGAAAATGAAATCGCAGCAACAGTAATGGAAATAGCTCGAATCCCCCACTCGGGAGCACCGGGGCTGACTTCATTGAGCAACGGAGCCACAAAATGCAACACCAGTGGTTCACCCAGCATGCCCAAAACCAAAGATGCTACGGTAATACCCAGCTGGCCCGCTGAAAGGTAACCATCCAACTTCGCCAATGCATGCAAGGCAAGATTGACTTTAGCTGGATTCTCGCCGTGAACCTCGATGAGCTGACTTTTGCGCACTTTGACCAGCGCAAATTCAACCGCAACAAATAGGGCGTTAAGAATCAAAAAAATTGTTATCCCAATAAGATACTTCAGCACCAAATCCCATGAAGGAAGTCCGGTCGGTAAAGCACCAGAGGATGCCAAAAATTGGTAAGTCAAATGCATTACTGTTTCTCGTAGACCCCCTCATCACGCTTTTCCAGAACGGTGAATCCTGCTTTTTTAGCATCACTGATCGAGAGCGGCTTGGTTATCTTGGGTGTATTGACCCTACTAATCACTTTCTTGATCGGATTTTTACAAAGCGGGCAAACTTCCAATGGAGCTCGGTCTACTGGTCGGCGCAATTCAAAACCTCTGGCACATATGCGGCAAGACTGCTGCTGATCATCAGCATTTACAGAAATGTATTCGTAGAGCGGCATAACAAATTAAAAGCAACAAAGGCGAAATGAGAACGGCAAAATGAGAAAGACGCAAGACGGTGACCCCATGCGGGAACCATCTTGCGCCGAAAAATTATCACAAATTAGCCAAGCTTACCAGCTCGACTTAGTCACTCCGGGGATCATGCCGTGCGATGCAAGCTCACGAAATGCAATACGTGAAAGCTTAAAACGACGAAGGAATCCATGGCGACGGCCTGTGTATTCACAGCGGTTCACCAAACGGGTGGCACTTGAGTCACGCGGTAGCATGCTGAGACTTACGTAGTCCTTCTCTTGCTTGAGCTGCCTGCGCAGATCTGCATACTTAGCGACGGTTACTTGTTTGCGCTTGTTGCGCGCGATCCATGATTTCTTTGCCATAACGGGGGGCTTGAGATATCTGTTTAACCCAGTAAATCAAGCCATTTTTAATCAAATCCTCACTTTTCTTGTAGATTTGCCCCAATTGCACTGTTTCAGGTTGCCTAGAAGGGTTCATCGACGTTAATTGAAGGCAGCATGTCAGACACTCCATTTCACTACCAAGACCCCTTTCCGCTTGGCCCAGACACCACCGAATACGAGCAAATTGACAGTGAGGGTATCTCCACTACCGAGTGCGATGGCGAGACCATCCTAAAGATTGCTCCAGAAGCCCTGACCCTACTGGCTAACGAAGCATCGAAAGCCATCTGCTTCAAACTCCGCACCTCACATCTAAAACAGGTAGCTGCGATCCTCGATGACCCCGAAGCCTCGGACAACGACCGCATGGTCGCCTTGATGCTGCTCAAAAACGCAGAAATCGCCTCCCACGGTATCCTCCCAGCCTGCCAAGATACCGGCACGGCGATTGTGATGGGCAAAAAAGGCCAGAACGTGCGCACCATCGGCAATGATGCTGAGCACCTCTCTCACGGCATCCACAAGACTTACACCGAGGAAAATCTTCGTTATTCACAGACCTCGCCCTTAAGCATGTACGAGGAAGTCAATACCCATACCAATCTACCTGCCCAAATTGATCTCTACGCCACCGAGGGCGATGCCTACAAATTCCTCTTTATTGCCAAAGGTGGCGGCTCGGCGAATAAGACCTTTCTCTATCAGGAAACCAAGGCCCTTCTCAATCCCGCCCGGCTTAAGGAATTTTGCATCGAAAAAATGCGCAGTCTCGGCACCGCAGCGTGCCCACCCTATCACCTCTCACTGGTCATTGGCGGCACCTCCGCCGAAGCCTGCCTGAAAACCGTCAAGATGGCCTCTACTCGCTACTACGATGAGCTTCCCACTAAGGGCAATGAACACGGCCAGGCATTCCGTGATCTCGAACTGGAGAAGGAACTCTTGGCTGCAGCGCGCGTGATCGGTATCGGCGCGCAGTTCGGCGGCAAGTATTTCGCCCTCGATGTCCGTGTCATAAGACTCCCCCGCCATGGTGCCTCCTGCCCAGTGGGCATCGGCGTATCTTGCTCAGCTGACCGCCAAGCCAAAGCGAAAATAACCAGTGATGGTATCTTTCTAGAAAAACTTGAGACCAAGCCAGGTCAATTCATCCCAGAAAAATACAAGGACTGGAAATTTAAAGGGGTGGACATCAACCTCGACGGAGGCATGGATAATATTCTACAAACCCTTGATAAATACCCCGTGACCACTGCCCTGTCACTTACAGGAACGATCATCGTTGCCCGTGACAGTGCCCACGCCAAGCTCAAGGAGCGA
>DBBL01000009.1:0-2801 GCA_002292185.1 Akkermansiaceae bacterium UBA985
ACTGGCATCATGTGCGGGCCTATTCTTAAATGGGTCTTTCACCTCAAATGCTCAAAGTTGTCGTAGAGGTTTTCGATGAGCTGGTAGTTGGCGTTGTCGTTTTTGTGCCATTCGGGGAAGGCTGCGTCGAGGGCATCGGTGATGGCGTTGATCTCTGGGATGGAGGGTTTTTTACTAAGTCGATCTGATTCGGTGGCGATGAGTTGAAAGTAGGTCGCTCTTTGTTCCATGATTTCCTCGAGCAGGTTTTCACTGTCTTCAAATCCTTGTTCGATGGCTTTCTCTAGCCAATGCTTAGCGCTGCTGGGGTCTTTGTCGGTGCCGCAGCCTTCGAGGTAGCACTTGGCAAGAATGGCTTGTGCCTTGCTGAGATTCTGCTTGGCGGCTTTCTGATACCAGGTGAAGGCTTTCTCGTGGTCCTGCTTGGTCCCACGGCCGTCTGCGTAACAGCGTGCGAGGTTGAGTAGAGCCGCGGGGTGCCCTTGTTCGGCAGCTTTGAGCCACAGGCTCATGGATTTTTTGCTGCTCTTTTTGACTCCCTGGCCGTTGTAGTAAAGGTGGCCAAGATTCATCTGGGCGCTGGGTGAACCTTGTTTGGCAGCTTCTTTAAACCACAGTGCAGCTTCGAGATGATTTTGCTCTACGCCTTTTCCGTGGTCTAAGAACACACCCAGATTATCCTGAGCGTCAGCGTGTCCTCTCTGAGCAGCCTTGCGATACCAGCGCGCGGCTTCTTTGTAATCTTGGCTCACTCCTGAGCCTTCGGCATAACAAACGGCGATGTAGAACTGGGCTTCGGGATCACCATGTCGGGCAGCAATTTTTGCACTTTTCAGTGCACAGTCACGTGTTTGTTCTGAGTCATCTGCATGATCATATTTTTTCGATCGGTAGCAGCTAGCTGTCTTTTCTTTGAGCTGCTTGCTGGCACGGGTGATTGCGGCTTCAGCAGCTTGCAGGCTAGAGCGGTAGAGTTCTTCATCGGTCTCGTCCTGATGCGGCTTTAATAATTCACGTGCTCTTTGTTCGATATTGGAGACTTGGTCAGCGAAGAGTAAGGCGACAGCGACTTCAAAGTCACCCACACCCTGTTCTTCTTTATTTTCTGCTGAATGTTCCGCCTTATGCCCTTTTTTATATTCTGGCTCAATCTCATCAGGCGGTGTCTCTGGTCGATCCGAGCTGGCGCACACCTTGACATGGTCAGTGTCTGACTCATTGCAGAGGATATAAATCCAGCCGGTTCTTGTTTCCTTGCTCGCCATGAAAGGTTATTAACTAAGCTACTACCATGTACGAATAAGCCTTTTTGATGTCAAGGGCACTCTCCAGTAGGGGTGAAGCGTTGAGGGCGGCATGAATCGATGCCTAAGTAGGCTTCATGGCGGCGGTTATGCAGCGTTGATCAAGGCTCTGCCGACTTTGCTTAACTTGAGTTAGACGTCTGATGCGGAAGAACAATTCATGGTTGACAGTGATTTAGCTCGGTGGTGACACTGCGCTCTTGCGATGAATTGGGAGGTAATTGTTGTTTATGTGATTCTGGTAACTGCCGTGGTGCTGTTTATCACCGATCGTGTGCGCACGGATATCGTCGGCATGCTGATTATCTCCGTTCTTGGTTTGCTAGGGATTCTTGAGCCCAAGGAGCTGTTGCAGGGTTTTAGTAATCAGGCCTTGGTGACGATTGCGGCGATGTTTGTGCTCAGTGCGGCTTTGATGCGCAGTGGGCTGGTTGCTGCTCTGAGCGGTAAGCTTACGGACTTGTCAAAAGGGAGCCCGGTGCGCTTCTTGGCCTTATCCTTGTGTGCGGTTTGTTTTATGTCCGCATTTATCAACAACACTCCGGTGGTTGTGGTTTTTATTCCGGCAGTGCTGACGGTGTGTAGCCGCCTTGGGCAGAGTCCCTCGAAGTTTTTAATGCCGATTTCTTTTGCGTCGATGCTGGGCGGTAGTGCCACCTTGATCGGTACTTCATCCAATATCCTTGTCTCATCCTTGTCTGCGGAGGCGGGCTACGGTGAGATCGGCATGTTTGAGTTCACCGTGCTGGGTGGAGTCATTGTGGTGGTGGGCATGATTTACCTGATTCTATTTTCACATCGTTTGCTGCCGGCGCGCACGACCATCGCGTCGACGCTCTCTGCGGAGGATGTTAAAGAATACATCACGCAAGTGAAGATCGGTGCGGAATCCCACCTCGTGGGAAAGAGCTTAGCGGAGACTCCTCTAGCGAATGCGGGGGTAAGGGTAGCTGAGCTTATTCGTGGTGAGCGCATCCAGCGCTTGGAGAAAGATAATGCCCTCGAGGAGGGGGATATCCTGCTTATCCGTGGAGACCTCAACAAGATCCTCGAGCTTGAGCGCGAGCATGACATCATGATTTCAACGGATGCCGATGCCAGGGATGCTGAGGTGAAGCGGGTCGAGATGACGGTGTTTGAGCTGATGGTAGCTCCTGATTCCCCCCTGATTGGAAGGACGGCTCAGGATATTCGCTTCCGTGAGGATTATGGTGTTTCTGTTTTTGCGCTGCAGCGGCGTGGACGACATCACCAACGCGATATTACGGATCTTGAATTACGCATGGGAGATATTCTTTTGGTGCGCGGAACGATGGAGGCACTCGCCAAGTTGCGCGGATATCGTGAGTTTATTCTGCTTGAGGGTGTCCATGACCAGGTCATTGAACGGCATAAGGCGCCTTTAGCGCTGGGCACGATTCTTGCCATTGTTGGGCTTGCGGCATTTGGAGTCTTTCCGATCAGTGTCTTGGCGCTGACCGGTGCGGCACTGCTGGT
>DBBL01000009.1:2878-4474 GCA_002292185.1 Akkermansiaceae bacterium UBA985
GATATCGCAGCGGAAGGATTAGTGGGCACGGTGGGGCAGCTGGGGCCGAATGTGACACTGTGGATTTTCTATTTTATCACGGCCGCATTAAGTTTGCTGATACTCAACAAGCCTGCAGCCGTTTTGTGCACGCCGCTAGGTATTTTGCTCGCAACGCAGTTGGGAGTGGATGGCAAACCCTTCATCATGGCGGTGGCCTTTGCTGCGTCCACGGCGATGGCAACGCCGATGGGCTATCAGACTAATCTGCTAGTTTACGGGCCAGGGGGCTACAACTATAAGGACTTTGTTTATTTTGGCCTGCCGCTCAACTTTATCATCGGGGTGATTGCATGCTGGCTGATCCCGATTATTTGGCCGTTTTAGTCGACTGCTGAGGCTTGCGCGCGGGTTCTCGAATCTATGCCGAACCTGTGGGGCAGGATGCTTGCATTCCACTGATTGAAAATTAGAAATTGGAAATTGGATTTCTGGCCGAGACATAGTAAGTTTCTTTGCAATGTTACAGTTTATTGGACAAGGAGGACCTTTTGCTTATGCCTTAGCGCTGCTGGCGTTTGTCAGTCTCTTATTGATATTTGAACGAATATTCTTTTTTCAGCGTGTCAAAATAAGTGTCGGCGACTTGTTGCTGGGCTTGGCAAATCATGTCCGCAAAGGCGCCTTTGCGGAGGCTCTGCACGAGGCGGCAAGAGCACCTGGCCCGACTGCACGGGTAGCACATGCTATCTTGATGCGTAAGAATCTGCCTCGGCGTGACTTGCGTGATGTGGCCAAGGAGGCGGGGCAGCTTGAGGTGCCTCGGATGGAACGCAATCTAAGAGCACTCTACGGCATTGCCCTTATCGCCCCACTGGTAGGCATGCTAGGCACGGTTAGCGGCCTGACTAAGACGTTCATGGAGATGAACAAAGAAAAGGGCTTTGCCTCTGCCGCAGAAATGTCTGGCGGGGTTTATGAAAGTCTCTTAACCACCGCACTCGGTCTCTCCATCGCTATCCCCGTTTATCTATTTTATCTGTTCTTTTATGGGCGAGTGAAGCGCATGGTTCATCGCATCGAGCGAACCGGTGTTGAGATGGTGAACATCATTTGCGATGCCCGTGAACAGGCTGAGATTGTCTCGTTTAGCGAGGAGGCGAAGGAGATTTCCAAGAAGAAGAAAAAGAAGAGCGATCAATGAAGCTCGAGATGACATTGCCGGCGAAACCCGGATTTCTCCACATGCTTCCAGGGCTTGATATCATAGCCCTTATTCTGATGTTTCCCTTGTTAGGGCCTTCGTTCGTGCAGCAGACAGGCATCGACGTGCAGGTGCATGAGTCTCCGTGGCGCTATGAGCAGATGGAAAACCCAATCGTGGTTACTCTGGGTGCAGCGTCAGGCGAGGAGGCTGCGCCACTCTGGGTCAATAAGAACCTGATATCGATGGCTCGACTTGAAGATGAAATTAATCAACTGCGATCGGAAGAAGGTGGCGATGCCATCACATCGGTGATTATTAGATCAGATGTTTCCGTTCCCAGTGGGACCGAAAAAGAGGTGATCAATCGGGTGATCAAACTTGGTCTGAAATGTGGATTGGTAGGCAAGCCT
>DBBL01000004.1 GCA_002292185.1 Akkermansiaceae bacterium UBA985
TCCATTTCATTTCTTAAGTCATGGCCAACGCCTCGGATCAGGAGCGGCTATCCGCCATCGCCTGTATCCGGCTTGTTAGGAACTCGTACCACATTCGAGATGTAACTCTCATCATCTGAAACGGCAATTACGCAAACTCGCCCGCGTCCGTAATAGCTGGTTCCTAGGTCGAAAAGGTGCGCGTTCAGGCCTACCGTAAAGGCAGCACCTTCTCCCTGAGCTCCTCCTCGCAGTTCGATTCTCTTTTCGTGTGGATACCCACCTGGAGGAGCCGGTTCGTCAACCCAGCAGAGGTAGAGATTATACCCTTTACTCTCCTGATTAAGCTGAGGCAGCCCCTCTGTGGCCAGAACAAGGACATCTGCCCCCTTCTTATCCTTCTTGAGTTCCAGTTGCAAAACCTGAGGAGCCTCGTTTTCGACCTTGATTCCCTCGTTGCGGTCGCACCCGACCAGAAGCATGAATACAAGCAAGCTGATTATTGTTCCATTTCTCATTGTTTATTTTCCGAACGTAAAGATCAACCGCAGCCGAAGCAACAGTCAAAATGCCTAAAATGATCATTCACGCTCAACGGTTGTGAAGTCGTAAACGGTTAGCTGTCGGAGGCATCGCCTTGTTCGGTTATCTTCTTCGATTTGACGAACCTATACAACAAGAGCGCAAGTAACATAGCCGTCCAAAGTCCGCAGGCGCTCACTCTGGCCAACTTTTCATCTAGAAACTCACCATCCAGAGTGCAGAATGGAACAAAAGGAATGATCAGGAGCCCAATCAGGCCTCCTGAGATTAGCAAAACAACGAGGTAGACCGCCCATACCCAAACGGGAACCCATCGGTGGCGAAACAGTCCCGCGACCATCGCACCAATCATCCCGATGACTGCGACAATTCCTATCGGGAGCATTTCGACTCGCATCACATGGTCAAACGTTGTGAGGCGGTAGGCTTCGATCATACGCGACCATGTAAGTTTTTCGGAAAACCCGATATCACCGGCACGATAGGCAGCTTCGCTCCAAAGCGCGGCGAGATAGATCAGGAGCGAAATAGCCGCCGCAATTCCGAGGTTTCGATGTAAGTGTTTCATTTCCTCACCGAACGTCAAAGTCCTCTCACACCTGCCCGGGGGCGAGGCTTCGACTGTGGGTTGAGGATTGAATGGTCATGGCGGATTAAACTCGCGGCGGGGCAGGTGATGAGAGCGACGGCTTGTTCGGCTTTTGTTTCAGCCCTCGGCAAAGAGTCCGTGCGCAAATCACAAGTCCTGCGCACGCAACTATCAAACCAGTAAGCAGGATCAACAGATTATACATGTGAGCAGACCAGTAAGACAGCTCAGGTTGAAATATCCAATCCAAATGCAAGAAACTGAAATCCAGAGGACTTGTCCCATGCCTGCCCCACCCCAATACCTTCAGGCCATAAAACATTACAACGAGTCCAAGGAACGCAATGATTACACCGCATATACCCCAAATGATCTTTTTAATTCTCTTCATTATCTATGTATAGCAGCGATGTGTGAAATTCCTGTGAAAGCTATGCGAAATCTTGGTGAATTCTTGTGCCGTCCAAGGTCAGGCAAGGCGCTTGTCTCCGTTGCCTGCACCGCCTTTATTGTTCGGTACTCGACAGGTTAAGTTCGTACTCCCTAAATTCCATCCGGAAATAGAGATAACCCGCGATGTAAATACAGACAATGATTGGGATAAATTCGATTACCGGGTAGCCTCGAATACTGAACAGACTTCGGTAGGCTTGATACCATTCCATTCCCCATTGATTTGTGGCCCACCATCCAAACGTAGCCACCAGACTCGCGAAAACGACAGTCCATGAGACCGTGAAGCCGAAAAGTCTTGTCGTTTGAAGCCAATCTTTAGGAAGCGGCCACCCAAGAAAAATGGCGTGATAAAGCCGTTTCTTCTCCAGGTTGCAGCGATATAGCTGAATAGAGATATATTCGGCTAGAGTTTGTGGAGTCTGTTCCATACTTGCTGGAGCATACCTCACATATGCCAATAAAGGTGCGAGCACGAAAGCCAATATACCGATTACATTAGTAACGATAAGTTGAGTGGTATCGAGTCCAAAGACAGAGACGAATGGATTCGCCTCTCTGCTAAGAGTGGGGTTGAAATGTAGCGTTGTGGCTAAATCTGCCCATCTGGCAGCGATGACTGAAAGAAACGCCACTGCAGCAACGGCAAAACGTGTCTTCTTGGATGGGTCAGTGGCTTTGCTCATGAACGTGGTGGATGTTAGGTGCAGGCTTCATAGCCGAACGTCCACCTTGATTTTCGGCGCTATTGCGACGTAAACTCCAAGGTCTTGGATCCCTTCTTTCGTGTGACTTCGGCAATCAGCAGGAGCAACCCAAGGACGCTGACAGCACAACCCGCCAAGGCAATGGCGTTCGTTCTTGCCAGTACCTCGGAGATAAAGTCGCTGGGACCTTGCAGGTGGATGCGGTCCTTCTCTGTCATTGCGTCTGCCAGCTGACCTTCGATCTTGTCGACGACTTCAGTGTGACGTTCAAGTGTTATCGTCGAGTGGGCGCCAGCAAACCTCGCTTGAAGCCAGATCAGCACCCCCAACAGCATCACAGCGCCACACAGAGTTATTCGTATCCATTTCATTTCTTAAGTCATGGGCAACATCGGAACCATAACACGGCCCTAGCCGTTGTCACCACTGATTTGTTCGGCGTCTATTTTCTTGGCATGAAGGGGGCCTTAGAGCCTCTCTTTATGGCTGGGTTGAGTTGAACATCACCTTCGGTGCATCTCTCTAGAAATCCGTCCACATATATCTCGTCGCCCGGCTTTAGATTATCTTCGCCCCAATGCCAAGTTGGGAAGACGCAGTGAATGTTGTGGTCTAAGTATATGTGGTTCCCGTCATCGCGATCTTGGACGTGAAGCAGCTTCCCTTTAACTGTGATCATTTTCCCGATAAATGGCTTGCCATTCCTCGCAACGTCATGCGCATGAAACTGAGCGGCAGGCTTCCCATAGTCTAACTGCCAGCCTTTTGTGCAACTGCTTGCGAGACCTGCGAGGATAAGTGCTGCCAAGATGGTCAAGGATCTTGTTCTCATGTCATTTCCCTTCTCTGGCCGAACGTAAAGTTCACCCGCCGTGATGAAATGGTGGATAAACTTATTAAAGTTTCAATCTTGAAGAATAGAAGCAAAATCTGGCACCTCAGCTACTAACGGTCGGGTGCAACGTCTTGTTGGGCTTGATTTGTTAGAACAGGTCTGAGTGTGTACCCGTCCGCCCTAAAGTAAGAGAGTCCGGAGTCAGCTTATACAGCAAGAGCCAATCAGGTTCGATATGACAATCTCTCCATTCATTCCAATTACCGCTCAGCCCATGATCAAGATAGCGTTGTGGCAAGATTTCGCCGGAAACCAAAATATTGATCACCTCTTTAAGCTTAACCAGATCCTTCCCCCGCTTTTTCTGTCGTTTGACGTCCTTCTTAAATGCGGACGGCTGAATTACTCTCATTAGTCCCAGGAAGCGTAAAGGTCAGCAGTGTTGTCGAAGGTCTCGATATCCTCGCCACGGTCAGCCTTAGCTAAAGCGGCGGCAGTCTCCACGTTGGGGATGCGTAATTCAACGGGGAATTCGCCCCTCATGGCAATCTGACGATAAAGCAGTCGAATAGCTTCGGTCGGTGTAATACCTAGGGCATCGAGTACTCTTTCGGTTGCAGCCTTCGTATCAGGATCAATACGGGCATGTATGACAGCAGTCTGGGGCATGGGAATAATGTATCACATTTGATACACGTGTCAATTCTTATTATTGCCGAACGT
>DBBL01000128.1:0-417 GCA_002292185.1 Akkermansiaceae bacterium UBA985
TTGCGGAGGAAGCTTGGTGCGTTTAAAGACAGGCCCCTGGAGTCCGTCTACTCCATAATGCCGGGCGAGACGTTCATCCAGGAATGTGTAGTCCGAATCGATCAACCCTGAAGCGGGTCTATTGTTGACGATCAGATCTGCGAAAAATAACTGGCTTTCCTTTACCATAGAACTCACCAACCACCAATCTCCGGCGTACTCAGGGTAAAGTTCACGGTCGGGGTCTGTATCGTTGATCTCATCCAGCTTGAGCCAGGAGTTAAGAAATTCCCGCACGAAACGGTTGAACTCAGGCTTATCGATCAATCGGTCAACCTGCTTCTTCAAGTTTCCGGAGTCCCGCAACTTTCCGGTGCGTGCCAGTTTGCTCAGCGTTTCATCCGGCATCGATTCTCCGAGGAAGAAGGAGAGACGCTC
>DBBL01000128.1:448-2563 GCA_002292185.1 Akkermansiaceae bacterium UBA985
AAACTCTGGAGAAGCCAGTACTGCAGAGAATGTAGCAATCATCGCCTCAGTGAAATCTTCCTCATGCGTAAGCTCTTTGGCGTATTGGTAGAATCTTTCAAATTCCGTATTAGTGATTGGCCGACGGTAAGCCTTGTTCATAAAGTCGGACAAAAGTTTTCGGATATCCTTCGGTGGGTTCTCTGAAATTACCTGAATCTTACCACCTTCTTTTTTAAAAGGCAGGTCGCCAAACAGAACCCGATAGGAGGCTGGAGGCCATTCCTCTAACAGCGGACCTTCCACTTCCAACCAGTGAAAAGCGACTCCTGGAAAGCCATCCGGACCTTTCTTAATCGTATGAGGCATGGCAGGCACCATGGGAGAAGGCAGGCGCATGCAATCCAATTTCACCATTGCGCCTTTTTCCATGAAAGCTTCCAGTTCGAAAATCCCGGGTGCATCCGGGGGTGCTTCGAATGTGCCGATGGGCAACGAATTCTGAGTGTTGGGTTCATCGAGCGTTGATGAATAGACCTTGACCGGTTCGCTTCGGTTCCCAGGGGAAATTTGATCGTTTACCGGCGTGGGATAGCGCCGCGAAGCATCGAGAACCAGATTCGGATAGAAGCGCGGCTTCTTCTCGCCTTCCCATTCCACATAGTCGGTTTGACGAAGGACGGAACGTGCTTTCAGGCGAATGCGATAGTTGCCTCGAACGGGGGCTTTGTATTGTTCAAATCCGTAGTAAAACGGAGTGTATGCCCCACGGAAAATAGCGGTGGAGGCTTCCTCAAGGCCAGGTTCTTCAATGTTTTTCTTTCCTAAGTCATCCACATGCACAAACTGGATTGCATCCGCGATGAGGTAGCCTTCGCTTCCCTTATCCGTCAGGGAGATCCTTGCCCGTACGGGAGTAGATCCCTTATCACCAAAGCTAAACCGACCGAGGGGAAACCACAGATTCTCAATCGTCGGTTTGGCTGACTGGTCAATGAGGAGACGGGTTTCTCCCTTTGCATGATGTACCTTGTAGGGGGCTGCCTTGGACAGACCCTCACCCCCACCAAAACTTACCCGCACTTCGTATATGCCGGGTTTAGGCAGAACCGCCTTCCATGTAACTTGATGAGGCCCCTTGTTTTTGTTTGTTGCCAAGTAATGAGCTCCAACATGGTTCGATCGCACAGTGGACTTTCTCCATGGTCCGACATGCTCCGCTTCGGTATCGTCAACGACGATCCCAATTGATGGAACCTTCTTTCCAAGGTAGAGTCCTCGTTTGACGAACGAAGCCTTTTCGTTGATTTTCAGGCCATCAAGTGCAAGCGAAAATCGCGTCCAAGCCCCATTGCCGCCACCAGCCCACATTCTTCCCTGCTCCCGTGCATAAAAGCGGCGGGTAGTTTGTTTAGGTTTGATTTCAGGAAAGTCAAGGGCCCGGCGAAGAGCAAACTCAGCTACATCGAGGTAGGCATCAACCTGTACATGCGATACATCCAGGGCAGTGCCCACTTTGGCAAAGCCATGAACTTCTCCGTCCAATGGCAACTGTCCAGCAATTTTAAGGTAAGGATCGTGCAAAAGATCACGGAGAACATTTTCGTATTCAAAACGGTTTACCCGTCTCGAAACCGAACGTCCGTTTTGGGCATATGAACTTTCCCTCGCTTCAAGAATCATTTCCCCCAACGCTTGGGTCAACTCTTCCCTTTCTGCATCCTGCACCTTACTCTTTTTCGGAGGCGGCATCTCCTTAGACTTTATCCGGTCGTGAATCTTTACCCAGATGCTTTCGTTATGAGAATCTTCCGGCTGCCAAGTCAGCGAGAGAAAGTCCAATCCTCCCTCGGTAATTTCGTCATCATGACAATCCATGCAATGATTCTCAAAGAAAAACTCCAACTTTTCCGGTAGTTTTGCAGATAATCCTGTGAATGCAAAAGTAGACAGGCTCAACAAGAGAAGAACCGACTGCCACTTCAGCCGAAAGTTTAAAATCTGTTTTCCAATCACAAATTCCATATGTACATATATAAGTTAACCTTACGGTTTACTGACTCAAGAATACATTTATTTGTTCCAAACGTTTTTGAGATTAAGATGTAAGCTAAGAAGTTACTTCAATTCCTTGAT
>DBBL01000027.1:0-5983 GCA_002292185.1 Akkermansiaceae bacterium UBA985
GGAGCCATGAGAGACTTACGGTCAAGATCGGTAAACACAGGGCTGTTATAAAGCTTGCGACCAAACTGCCTGGCCTCTGCCTCTTCTGCTTCTGTAAGCAAATCAGCGATGAGCGTTTTATCATTCATTAATAATGTGCGCAGCCTTGCACTCTTGCTTGGGCCATCGGCCACATGATCACGGTCCAAAAGGTTGAGGATGGAATTGCCCGTCTCGAAAGAAAAGACGACAGCGGCTGCTTTTTCACGCTCACGACAAATCCAGATAAGCGCATCAGGCCCCAGGCTCCGGTTAGCAATCGCCTTGCGCAGGTGATCTTCAAATTGTTCATCCGCTCCATTTTCTTGGAGATACTTAGCAATTTCAGTAACTCCCCGCGAGCCAACCGCATCAAATACAGCAAGTAACTTCTCAGCCCAAGCATCCCCAAACGCATCGGGAAAACCTTGGAATATACTGCGTTGTGTAGCCGCGGAACGTCCCTTCAAATTTTCAACTAAGCGCTCTTCCTCAGTAGTAAGCACATCAGCTAAGCGTAAATCGCTGTCAGCTAGATCGATGCTTTCGAACTGGTCGATAATCTCATCGCGAGCGACAAGAAACTCAAGCACCAGACTCAAGTGAAGTTTGCGCCCTTTAGTACAGAATGAATTGATGTCTTCGATTAATTTGATGAGAGGCGTATGATCATCTTTGAAAACAGAAAGGTTTTTACGGATGTTTTCCAGTGCCTTGACCTTCGCCTTGGGATCACGCGTACCAGTAAAGTCGGCGATCAGCATTTCAGCAGGGCTTGAAGATTCCTCCCTCAAAACTAGTGGATCGGTGCGCTTACTAGGAACTGAAAATACGTGGCTCTCACGCATTGCCTTTTTCGCTTTATCCCACCATTTTTTGTAGTCCTCCTCTGGCACAACACTACCGCTTAATTCGCGGTCCAACTGATCCAACATCATGCTACCACCATGACTAGTCAGGGTGCGTTTCACCAATTCAGCTGGGTCATTTTTAACAAGGTCTCTCAATTCCTCGATATTTTCCAACTTGCGCGCACTGAAGTGCTCAGCATCAAGCGGCTCAGTTTTCTGAATAGCAAACTGCAGTCCCATTTCCTGATCGGACTGCTTCTCGAAATCAATAACAACCTTAGCACGAGACAAATCCCAGCTTTTCACTTTGCCAGCCCCCCAGTTCTTGTGTGTGCAGAAACTTCCAGGTGAAATTTCTGATAATCTTTCGCCAACAGGCTGCGGGATACGTCCCGCTTCAACAAGCTTCGCTACATCTGGGTGCATGTCCACAGCATTGAAAATGCATGGACAAATAGCAACCTTATTCTTCCATCAGGAATAATCAAGTTTCCATTCTCGGTATATCGTTCAGGTCATACTCACTCATTGATTATCACTGTCAACAAAACCATTTTTAGTCTTGGGCACATAACGCATTCTATATTGCTGACGAACCTCCGATGATTCTTCAATAGAGCGCTGAAGGATACTGATGCGATTGCGCCACTCAGAGGGGACTTTTGCAATTTGCTCATCATCATTGATATAGCCATTATATGTTTCAATACCTTTTGCCGTTTCGACACGCAGCCATAGTTTGCCACTTCTATACATAAGGGTAGCAGCACCCCCACTGTCACTTATCGATGCTGATGCATTAATATCCTTTGATCCCGCCAAGATTGCTCCCCCATCCTTAATTTCCATTGCCGTGATGTTTTGTTCCCCTGACCTAAAATAAGTCACTGATACTTGATCACCGCGCTGGCGCATCGCCAAAAGGGCAAGGAATTGCTTCTCATTAATGATCAGCTGGTCATCAACTTTGCATATGACATCCATCGCCTGCAAGCCAGCATCGGCAGCAGCTCCATTCTTAGATACGGCCTTCAGCAACAGGCCGCTGCCATATGGAAGTTGTGGCAATTCTGCATACAGGTCAGCTCTTGGCCTCTCAGTAGCTATGCCATGATCCATAAACTCGGAGCTGTGCAACGAATCTAATGCCAACTGAAGATGATGTTCTTCTGGTATAAAGCTATCCAATCCCCCCTCATCAACATCCTCATTAGCATTGCTTGAGCTAACTACAGCTTTCACGACCTGTAGATCTTCGGGCTGCTTGATGACCTCAGGCTTAGATCGTATTTTGGATGGGATTACTGAAGTCGACTTCAGAGAAACTTCCAGCAAACCCACCTTCATCGCCAGGCTAACGGAGCATACTGCTAATATTACAAAAACTGCAGCTACCCGCCACTGACTACTGTGATACCAGCGTAAATTTGTACCAGCGGCGCCCTCAATCTGAGTGACTGCAAGACTCTCACCACTGGCTAAGCTTTCTTGAGCTAAGCGTTCGATTGTCTCATCTATTCTATCCAACCCTTGTTGGCTTACTGATGAGGGAATAAGCTCTGAAAGCTTATTTTCTATTGATTCTATATTAGACATATCACCCGAGGCGTTCCTGTTTAAGCGTTTCTAACTTTCGTTCTAATTGTTCTAGTGCGTAACGGTATCGTGATGCCGCTGTATTTGGAGAGATCGTCATCGCTTCAGCGATCTGGCCAAATGTAAGACCTCCCCAAATTTTCAATGTCACCACTTCGCGCAGTTTTTCACCAAGCTTTTCGACAGCCTGTCTGAGCATTACCGCTTCTTCACCATCTTCCGCATTGGTATCAAGCCAGTAGTCCTCTTGATCATGGAGGAAAATCACTGCATCCTCTTTTCGTTTTTTGCGACCTTGTTTTTTGATGTGATCCATAGCCACAAATCGGAGTACTGAGTAGGCCAATGGCAGATCGGGAGGAACATTGTCTCGCTCTTCTTGGTATCCCCACAAACGAATCAGGGCGTCTTGAATAACATCCTCCGCATCTTCACGACTTTGGCTTCGCTGGCGTGCGTAGACATAGAGACGCGAGCTATGCTCTCTGAGCCAGCCCTTCCAAGCTCTTGCCTGATAATTTGCCGGATTAACCATTCACTGTTATAATGCCAGCTTGGCAATTTATTGTCTGTAAATATTTCAAGCCTCTCGCTGACCACCAGAAACAAGCTCACAGATGGCTTTGTTGACCTCGTCTACAGAAGATATTCTTACTGTGTCTGCAATGAATACAGGCTGCTCAGACTCAGGAACCTTGTCTCTGCCGTGAGACCCCTTCACCAGGTTTGCATCTAAAGCAATCACATCAAGCAAGGCACGAAACCCCAACTTTTTTCTCAGTAAAAACCATGCTATTTTCAGCTTAGGAAAAGCAATCTCCGGGTCGATAAACAACTCAACTGGATCGTAGCCCGGCTTGCGGTGGATATCAATACAGCGGGCAAAGTCAGGGGCCTTATTGTCATCCTCCCAATAATAGTAAGTAAACCAGGCGTCACTAGCTGCTACAGCAATTAGGTCCCCCGCTCTATCCACAGCAGTTCCTTGCCCCCACATCTCACTGGGAACACGGACTTCTTCGACTCCGTCAATACCCTCTAAAAGCTCGATAACCTGATCACGTATCGAAGCGTCATTGATATAGATATGGGCCACCTGATGATCCGCTACAGCAAATGCACGACAGCCGCCACAATCTAGCGTCTCGCGGCCGAGCTCATCCTTCACCTGAATCCAACCCCGTTTACGGAACTCACGATTCAAATGGACTGCACGATTAACCTCGGATATTCCATACTCAGACAACAACACAACCTCCACCCCACGATCCCCAAAAAAACTGAGCAAGTCTCCGACAAGCTCATCAATGGCAGCCAGCTCGGGTGCTATCTCTGGCGCATTGGGTCCATACTTCTGCAAGCAATAATCAAGGTGCGGCAGGTAAACGAGATTAAGAGTCGGATTTTCGCTTGTTTCAATCCACTTGGCTGATTCTGCAATCCATTGAGATGATTGAATGCCTGCCGCAGGCCCCCAGAAGGAAGGAAAAGGAAAATCGCCCAGATCAGCTTTAAGCCGTTCCCGCAAATTCATCGGCTGGGTGTGGATATCGAATACCTTTCTACCATCGGCAGGATACATCGGACGTGGAGTTGCTGTCCAATCGGCTTGCGAATACATATTATACCACCAAAACATATTGGCACATTCAGCATCTGGATTACCCTGCTTGAGCTGATCCCATATTTTTTCCCCATGAACCAAATGGTTACTCTGCTTCCAAAATCTGACTTCGGCAGACTCTCGGTCATACCAACCATTGCCCACAATACCGTGCCCTTCAACTCGCTGACCCGTCAAATAAGAAGACTGGGCAGAGCATGTAACTGCTGGAAACTCGGGAGCAAAAGAGCTGAGTTGACCTGCCTCGGCGAATGCTTTGATGTTTGGTGTTTGATCACCAATCAAGCCTCGAGTCAGACCAACAACATTAATGACAACTACACGATTCATACTCTGGGGAAGGGATTGATCACTCTGATAAGTCAGCTGAAATGTCCTTCCAGCTACAGCAAATTAGTAAAGCCGTTTAGGCGACAAAATTGAGCAATTCTACCTTCTTGTTGGATAGTTTAAATCCGGACGCTCAGAGGCAGAGGGTATCGACTTTTTTGGGGTTTTCGGCTTTGAAGAAACCCCCGAGTCACTCGGCTTTTCAGGTAGGAGCCCATCGGCAAACTCACGGGCTGCAGGAGCGACCTCATACCGGCGCTCCATATCTTGCTGAACATCGTATTGGCTATTTGTTCCACCAACAATTTTGGGCTGGATAAAGACCAAAAGCTCGCGACGCTCGACACTCTTCCTAGTTCTGCCAAAGAGCCTTCCAATTCCTGGAATTCTACTCAACACAGGAACACCACTCTTTGAGTTGCGCTCTACCTCGGTAACTAAGCCACCGATGACTACCGTAGTGTTGTTCTTCACCGTCACTGTTGTTGTGATGGTTTCCGTGCCAATGGTAGGCACAGTTAGGTCCCCGATGGTTTGATCCTCACCGACCGTATCATTGATCAGGGAGATTCGTAATGTCACCTCATCATCAGAGTTGATCAGAGGCACCACTTCAAAGCGCAGTAACACATCTCGGTATTCAATATTCGTACTTTGACCTGTCGTGCCACTATTAAACTGATTGGTCGGCACTGCAATGCTGCTTCCTGAGGAGATAACCGCTTTACGATTGTTCGCCGTGTAAACAGTAGGCCTTGATAGCACTTTAAAATCAGAACTGCTTTCAAGCGCTCTTATCACACCCGTGAAATCATTAATCCGGCCATATACATTCAAGCCTCTGGCGAAGTCATCGACCACAGCGGTATTCAAACCTGCATTCGTTAGCAAATCAGCAAACGTGGGAAGCGCTCCCCCACCACCAGTAGATCCAGCCGCGTCACGGTCTCCACCTCTCGCGATAGCTCCAAGACTGACCCCAATATCGGTACCATTGCCTAGCGAGGCTTCGCCAAATACGGTCGAAATCATCACCTGCTGTGGGCGTCCATCGAGCTTATCAACTAACTCGGAGATAATGCGCACACTCTCAGGCGTCCCTTGAACGAGAATACTATTTGCCAAATTATCGGCGACGATAAAGGTTTTGCCAACGACGATCGACTCAGGAACATCACTGACATTGAACTCCTCAACCGATTCGACATTACCACTGCGGGAATTCCCCCGATCACCACTGTTTGATGGCCTCGTGGACTGATTGCGCTGCTGGCCAGAGTTGCTATTACCCTTCCGCCTGGCAGAATCAGAAGTGGTACCATTGTGCGCCTCCAATGCATCTGCCGCAACCTGCAGAAAATCACTAGCGATAATAAAGCGTAGCTTACGCTTAAAGAAAGAATTGCGATTTGGCGGGGCATCAAACGCACGCACCAGCCCTTCAACAAAAACGATATCCACTGGCCTGCCCATGATGAAAATTTTATTCAAACGTGGATCCGCAACTATTTGCACTGGTATTTCTTCACCTGCAGCTGATGACTCAGCATTAGCGGCAGGAGAT
>DBBL01000027.1:6011-13119 GCA_002292185.1 Akkermansiaceae bacterium UBA985
GTCACCCCCGCAGTGGTATCCCTTTGTTGTTGAGTGTTCATGATCTCATTGAGCGTGGTTGCCAGTTCCTCAGAGTCAGCATACTTCAGTGACACCCATGTGGTAGCCACATTACCTGTAGGCACATCAATGTATTTTTGTTGATTGATCAGCTTGCGCACAAACGCAGCTTTACCGGTAATCAAAACTGCAGATGCGTTTGGCACGGGTGCTATTTTCGCTCCTGGCCCGAGTCCGTGGATACTCTGAGTGAATGTCCTCACCGCCTCCTCAGGCTTGATGAAATTCAACTTCATGAAAAAAGAAATATAATCATCCCCCTTAGGAATATCAGCAACATCATCAATGATCCCCTCAAGTTCTGCGGGCCCATTAGCTCCACTACCTTGTGCTTTTGGCAACAACTTCACCTCATTCGCCCCGCTCGGGACAAAAACGTATCCCTCCATGTCCAAAACTTTAACAAGCAGGCTAGCGGCCTCGCGATTAGTAAGAGGCCCTCTCTGAAAAAATCTGATTTCTAGGTCTTGGGTTGCTGAGCTCAGTAGCACACGCTGACCTGTGTACTTGCTATACTCATCGGCCACATCTTGATCGTCCCAATTACTACCATCGATAATTTCTCCACTCTTGGCCGCCACAGCGTTAGCACCGCTGTTTGCCACCATTTTGGGAACCTCTTTGGGTATAAATTTAGATGTGATTTCGCGAGCTGCAGCCGGTTTAGGCGCTACAGCCTGTGCTGGCAGTTTGGGGGGCTCGGGATTTACCACTTTTGCCTGATCTGCCGGCACCGCGTCTTTATCCGGAACTTGTGCATGCACATTCACCAAAAGGGCAAAGCATGCAGTAATGAACAGGATGATTTTCATGAATGGCATTCGTTTGGAAATATAAAGTTAACGCTGCGGCGGCTTAGGAGTGTATCTTGTGCGGACCGGACGAACAACACCGCCTTTACTTGAGGCTACTGGAGTGACGGTCCGTTGCGCTGAAGTAGGTCTAGTGACACCTGTTCCTTTGGACAAAGGCTTGGCGTACCTGCCTGATGTCGGACGTTGAGCCGTTGTCGAGCGCACCTTGATAAGATCTTCATCATAAGAAATCCATGCTGTTTGTGTTCCTTGGCGAACCTGGACTTTCGATGCTTTAGGGTTAGACGTATCCTGGCTCACCTCAAGTAACTGAAAACCATCTGCTGAAAAACCGGGCAAAAAACGAACCCGTTGTTTGCGGTCCTTTTTATTGATCAAGGTCACGGACCAGCCTTTCCCACCTGCATTCGGACGAATACTTCCTAACATCCAGTCTTTCTCAAGAGGTGATGACACTTTGGGGCCTGATGTGGCCCTTATAGTGAAGGGCGAGCGTGACACTAAAATGCCAAACTGAGATGCGCTTGGTTTACGTGGTGGAGTAGCGAATGTCACATCGATCACAAGAAAGCCCACAAGGACCGCCATACGATATAAGATTGATGATGTGTTACGCATAAAATAACTGCTTGCTATATAAACGAGATAACGCCGGATTGGCAGCAAATTGTTTATTTAATCTGAATATCTTTTTTTAAAAAATTATAAGCTCTGCGCTCACTCAGCGACCACAGGCTCTTCCTCAATTTCTGGACGAAACCATTGCGTAACTTCAAGTTCACAATCGACCCGAGTCGGATCATCACGTTGCGGACTGATTCGCAGAAATGTAATCGACCTATTGAGCGCAGGGTCCTGTAAATCAGCAAGCCACTTGTAGAGTTGAGCATCCATTGCGTTGGCGACGACCTTCGCGCGAGCGCTACGGTATGCCCCTACTTCCTCTGAATCAGCTCGCTGCGGGCTAGGCCGCTTCGATAAGCTCACACCATGTTGGTTGGCCGCCTTCTCGGTGAATGCCGCTAGCTCTGCACCGATATTACCATGCACCCCCTCTACCGGCTGATTGTTCATAAGCCACTCGACATCATCTACCTTCGATTCCCATGTGGCCAGATCTGACTCCATCAGCTTGAGTTTTTCAGCACCAATATCAAGCTGGCTGCGTTTTTTTTGCATCACCGTCTGATAGGAGGTGAATAAAAAAATATTGATAATGAGAAACGCCACACCAAAGAGGACAAAAATCAAAGTCTTTTCACGTGAATTCATATTTACATATCCCCTTTCAGATTACCTTCATAAGAAAACATCCAGCGATTCGTTTTGCGGTCGTCCTCAGCAGGGGGAAGCGACCAGTCGTAATCCTTCAGCGCCCTTCGGATTTTTTCAGCATAGCTGCTCGTGATCTTTAGGTCTGATGATTCGCCACGTATGACGATACGCTCACGACTAGCCTCAAAAACCTTGAAGCGTAAATCTTGTGATGGCGGAATGATCGTTGCCGTCCGATACAATAACTGCAGAGGCCAGCGCTGACTGTCTACCACAGGAGCCAACTGTTGCCAGTCGGCATTGAAAAGCGCGATCTCTCCATGTTGGACCTTCACCTCCTTCATCTTGTAATTCTGCTTATTGAGCGCAGTATTCAGCTCTGCATATTGGTAGCCAAAATAGCCAGCAAGCCCCACATAAAGAATCAAGATAGCCGCGATCAGCATATTTCGCTTTTGCCTTTTTTCATGGGAACGTTTCTCACTGCGTGCATCAGCAGGAATAATCTTACTGAGAGACTCTGGCACCACAGGATTCGGTTTAGGCTCTACAGAAACCTGAGCCCCAAGCTGATCACCGAATGCCTTTATTTCATCATTCGTCGGATCGGACTTAGACCCCGATCTCCAGACTACCGCCTGCTGCAATTCAAGATTTACCCCCTGCAAGCCCAACTGCGTGAGCGCAAGAAACACATCGCGAATCGTATCCCCACTCAGCCGGTCACCAGACAATGCTTGGAAATAAGTAAGTTGACCATGGCTACTAATTGCAAATACCCACCGCCCTAGCTCTCGCCACAGCGTAATTGCATTTTCAGCCATAGGAAATAAGCGTGCTGAAATATCAAAAGCACTCGGAGCTCGAAGTGGCAGGTTGCTGACCTCTGGCGCAGATAAAACAACAGCAAGCAAGATGGTCTGACCATCCTGTTGACCCGCTAAAAAACAATCAGTCAATCTACCGGCATCTTCCTCAGGTCGGATACCAGACTTTTCTAAATGCATCGTTGCCAGATCCTCAAACATTGCCTCGTCGTCAGTCTGAACCTTAAACGGAACAGCGAGTGCTTGGCGCACAGGAAACCCCATTATAAGACCAGCTGAAGGCACGCTCTCAATCTCCGAAGCCAACAGCGGCCCATTTTCGAGAGACCTCTGAAATGAGCCTTCAGCACTACCCTCCCATATCTCCCAGCCATCTGAACCTGGAATTAATAAATGCCTGTTTTTTTTGTTACTCATGTGATGTCGTGACTTATTTGCTTAAACGAGTTGTTATTATATTAAGGCAAAATCTCTTCCTTGCGGTCTAATATGACAGGCTGACCTACACGACTTTTGAGAATCAGCGTTAGCCTGCGCTTCACTGAACCAGCCCTACCATCACTGATGATACGGGTCGTTGTGTCTTTCACTGTCAATCTTGGAGTAACTATTTGCTGCTGCAACTCAGAGAGTCCTATCAAACTAAGCGCCTCAGTCAAATTCTGAAAACGCTGATCGTCCTCTGTATCCTTTTCCCGATCAGGGCCCAGAACATATTCAACTATATTTCTAGCATCATCAATGGAAACCTCGGCAGCGGCTGCTATCAATTCCGCCTTTGCCTCATGGATGTCGAGTTTGCCATTACTCCATATCGTAAACCAGTCTTCCCATCGCGGGTTCACTTCCTCAAGAAAATCCATATCCTTGACCAAACGCATTTCATCGAGGCTGTAAAAAGGTCGGTTAAAGGGATGATTTGGACGACCTTGCCCGTCATACCAGTCAATCTCAGCACCATTCAACTCGGTTAAATCACCAGGGTCGACCCAATCAATCAGATTGTCGACCAGCATTTGCGCATCAAGTAGTTCCATTCCCCAATCGGTAAAAATATTTGTCAGCAGCTGCTTATCTTTGCGCATTAAAATGACATTAATGTTGAATCTAGACGCCTCTGATTCAATGCGGGCACGGTAGGAAATACCCTGTGCCGCGTCGCTCCAACTCAATAGTGGCTCAGTACGCTTGGTCGCCGGATTCACCGCTACTGAAACCCCCCGCTCAGCAGCAAGCATCGCATCAAAACCATGGATCTGTGAGACTGATGCATCCGCATCATGATAAACCACTCTCACCGCCGCAAAGACAGCCAAAGAGAGCACCGCCATAATCCAAAACACAGCCACCAGCGCACTCCCCTTGCTTACTAGGCAGCGATGCCCGCTGCACCTCTCATTAGAAGCACATTGAAAAGCTCTATGTCTGCATCGAGTCTTCATATCGTGATCACTGCTTTTCTCCCGTCGATCTCGGTTGCACTGTTCCACCCGTTGGTGGCAACTCAGGATTTGTGGTATTATTAAGCTTAATACCAGATTGCCCTTCATTTTGCTGCATCACCTGACGAAAAAAAACTTCAGGATTCACCTTGGGAACTACCCAGAACGTCTGCAGCACAATATCCGAGCTGGGCTCAAATCGGCAATAAAACTTCACCTGTAGCGGTAACTTGCCGTCATTATCCCACTCTGTAAATTGCTCCATGGAATTAGCATCAACCACTTCACAATCACACATCCACAAATCCTCAATCAAGGTGATTTCAGCGAAAGGCTCAAGATCATCGTTAGCCCTTGCATCTGAATCCGCCAGGATTTTCTCATCATAAAACCTTAAGATGACATCAACAAAGCCATCACGTTGTTCCACGGTAGCCATTTCAATGGCCTCCGCAGTTATTGGCGTATCACCCCAGTCAAAGGACATCGGCACATTTTGAAAGGTCAGCGTAAATAAAGAACGTGTAACATCTCCATTCCGAGAGTCCTTGCTTACCAAGCTGATAATTGCGTTTCCAGGCATGTTTTCAAAATGATGTTTAAGTAAATTAAAGAACGCGTTTTTTTCCATCGTGACCGTTTGCGTCTCCACCACCATTTGACTCAATTGAACCGACGTCCTGGCCACACGAAAGATCATGCCTACCAACATCCCCATTAACCCAAGCGCAATGACAATCTCCAACAAGGTAAAGCCCCTGTTACGTCGTTTCTGGTGGTGATTTGTTTGCCTATTCATCGATTCAATCGTCTTCAGGGGCGATAGAGGTTTCCATACCTCCATGTCTCTGCTCCTTGCTCTTGCCATTCACCATCACTACTACGCCAGTAAAAAATCACCTCAACCCGATACATGTTTTGCAACAACTGACCATCTTCATTCTCTAGTTCTAGGGCTTCGACAATCGTTTCCAGCTCACCTGAGAAAAACGACTTATCATCACCGGTCAGCTCAGCAATATCAACTTTCTGAGTCCCTTCTTTCAGATATGGATTACTCAAGGCCTCTGTCATTGCACTGCGCAAAACTCTATCAACACGCATGCCATCTTGAATCATCGCTGCCGTTTGACTGGTCATGTGCAATGCCTTGACGAGGGAAACTGCAACCGCAGCAAAAAGACCCAGAGCTATAACAATCTCAAGCAGTACAAAACCGCGACTAGGCTTGGCTTTAACCATGCCTAGTTCTACGTTGGGACTTGAGGATTTAATCTTCATTCCTTTTCGATACTCATTTCTTCATCGCGGACACCTGCTGTAAGCGGATGAAGTTCATGCATAATCCAACTTTCTCCCATACTGCAACGGATCATGAACGGCTCGATCAAACCAATAGGGTTGAGTGTAATCACGATTCGTTTATCCCCTTCGAGCGCTACCCAATCATCAGATTGCCAACGTTTTATTTCATAAGAAACATCGGCATCGATTGCCTCACTCGCCGTAATATCATCAAAGCTCTCGCTCTCACCCCCCGCTCCATCCTGTTCATTTTCCATGTAAACTGCCTCATCTGGCCCAAGCGCATATCGAGGGGCTATGGACACAGAACTAGCAGTGATCGTAAGCTGGTAAGGACGCTGCTGCATAACAGCAATGCTTAACCCTCGTTTTGCAAGCAACTCAATCCGGCTGGCTGCCTCGCGCAGCTTTTGTTCCGACTCGACCGTCGATAAGCTAACGGTCAACCACGTTACCAAAATCGCAATCATCGACAATACAAAGACAATTTCCAGCAAGGTGAACCCGGCCACCTGTCTGTTTTTTGCATGCCTTTGACCTAGCTGCATATTAGCGTGGATCCTGACTGGACATATCATCCTCCGTGCCCTCCAAACCATCTTTGCCATAACAAATCAGTTCGGGACGAGATCGATTCTGAGAACCAGGATATTTGTAAACATACTCGTTACCCCATGGATCCTTTGGCAGCTGGTCCATAATTTGGATCCACCTACGTGGACGAGGTGCAGAACTCGGTTTTTCCACCAATGCCATCAAACCTTGCTGACCTGAAGGGAAATTTCCTGCATTATTTCTATATGCCTGCAAGGCGTTATCAATGGAGGCGAAATCACCATCTACCACGGTAATAGCTCCACTGTCTGAAATGTTTTTCATGACAAAAATCGCCCCTCCCATAATCATCGCAATGATTCCAAGGACGATGACCATTTCGAGCAAAGTAAAACCTGCATGGACCACCTTTGATTTTTTGATAATAGGGAACGGGGATGAATGGTAAGCAGTTGTTTTCATGATGGTATGGTATGGCTGTATATCTTGTGCTGTATATCTTGTCTCTGAGTTATTTTATCACGGAAAATAGATGATGAAACACTCTACAAATACAGCAAGTCTGAGCTGTATTTTCAATTGATTTCAGTGATGTCTTATTAGGGCTTTTTTTAACCCGTCCTACAACTAATTAAACGCCTTTTTGGTGCATACTTGTCTGCAATATTTCTCTAAATCGCAACCACCCAAAAACCAATATCGTTGAGCTGCTCTCTGCGGCAGCAAAATACGGTACTAGTGTGCGGAAGCATGGGGCGGTGAAGGTGAGCCTATTGAGCTGTAGCGGCAATCATTGTGCTTCGTGCCCGAGAAGCGGGCACAAAAAAAG
>DBBL01000061.1 GCA_002292185.1 Akkermansiaceae bacterium UBA985
GGAAATGGATGGTTGGATAGAGTTTTTTTAATGAATGGCGGCCGCACTTTTCAGGGAAGCGTATGCTTTTCCGAGTGAGGCATGATTGCCTTCCTGTTGGAATTGAAGGGTCAGGAGCAGGCGCCAGGTATCGAGTACGTCGACAAAGGATTGTTCGCCGGCGCTATAGGATTGGAGGGATAATTCGTGAGCTTGGCGGGCATCAGGGAGAAGGCGCTCATCGAACAGCTTGATAATCTTACGGGAAGCCTCGGCTCGGAACCATGCATCCTCGACACGTTGTCTGAGCTCGGCACGTGAATGGGCCACTCCGGCCTGCATTTCTGCGATGCCAGCCTGGGCTTCTCGAATTTTTGCGCGGCGCGGTTTTTGCCAGATGGGTAGAGTAATACCTAGAGTGAACATGGTCTGATCTTCGCCATTGGCTACGGGGGAGAGTCCTGAGTTTGAGACCCACGCGTGCTGGGCGCCGATGAGGAAATCTGGGTAGGCATCGAGGCGAGCTTTTTGAAGGCGGTGTTCGAATGCGTCGAGGCGATTTTGGTTGGCCTTGATACTTGGGTGTGAGGATTCAGCTCTGGCGATGAGCTTGCTAAGACTACTCGAGCTGGGAGTTGACGAGCGTTTTGGCAGGGGCAAACTCGATCCAGTTGGGCGATTGAGCAAGGCGTTCAAGCGGGATTTGTGACTATTGATCTGTTGCTTTGCAGTGATAAGTTGCTGGTCGATTTTACTCATCTCTGTGGCGATTCTTAGCAGGTCGGCTTGCGTGCCTTGGTTTGCTTTGACACGTGCTTGCACGACTTCCTGAACGGTTTGTAGAATCTCATGATTCTCCCGACTGATGCGTCGGTTCTGATGGGCGAGGTAGTAATCCCAGTAGGCGAAACGCACACGCTCGGCGATCTGGAGCTTGAGGCTATTGAGTTCGGAGCGAGCGGCATCGCTTTCTTTTTGGGCGGTGAGCGCCATGGCCCTGCGTTTGCCAGGGAAGGGGATTTGTTGTTCGAGGCCAGCCATGGTGTCGATTTGACCTGCAGCAGTCTCAGCGAGATTTCCCGCGCTGATCCGTGCCCGAGGGTCTGGCAGTGCGCCCTCTTGCGCTACCTTTGCTTGAAGACGGTCAATCTTGTGCTGTGCTGCGGTGAGTGATGGATGGTGGCTGAGGGCTTGAGATACGAGTTGTTCGACATTGGCATCGGCTGGGATGCGGTAGTTGCTCGCTTTGCTTTGCGACTCGGAAAGTTCGTGGGTCAATGAGGACAGGTGCTTTGGGGAGTCAGATGTCTGACAACCCGCTAAAATAGCGACGAGAACAGAGATAAGTCGCATGTATTTTTTGATAGTCATACAAGATGTTGCTGGATTGTTTTGGCCGCCGTTTAATCTGTTAGATTGATGGGCAGGGCATGGTATTGTTATTGCGTGGTTCAGATAGGGCCGTGTCGATGTTGGCAAGCTTGCCTGGTATCTGGTTCCTTAGGCGATGGAGCAGTGCTCACGCCATTCGACTCACACCTGGGTGTGATCTTATTCCTTAATCAAAGTAGGAAGATCGAATAAAGAATACGCAGGGTATTCTCGGGTGGTGGGTGTATCGGTGTCGCCAGTATCAGGGGGGGCGTGTAGCAATGATTACTGGTGTTTAGTAATGCAGTAGGAGGCCCGGCCTCATACGCATAATCAGTTACCTGGAAGTGAAAGGACTTAAAGTCAGGGTAATCCTTGTTTTGTGCACACATGCAGGTGTGATCATCTCCCTTGTTTTTTCCGCTCTCATCTTGATCAACTGATGATGAACAACACGATGCAACCGTTTTTTGCTGGGAAGTGCAGGAGTCACTGAATGAGCAGCAGCAGGCGGGATTAGCCAGCAGCAGCACAAGCATGAACGTGACAGTGTTTTTGAATAAAAGCATCAACCTAAGGCTACATTAGTACCTTAAATCTACCATTGAGGGTGGTAGGTGGCAAGTTGATTATAATGTCGGCCACTGGGCTATTTGACCATCCACTGCTTGGGGATGGTAAGCCGGCTCCAATGCTGTGCCAGTGTTAGGCTGAAATGGTGAAGCCTTTGACGTTTTCGAGCAGCGGGATTTCTACGAGCTGCATCGTTTTGATGTAGTGAGATAGGGTGCTTTCCTCGACGATCTCGTTGAGAAACTCCGCCACTTCATCCTCTTCTCCCATAAGATTGAGTTCGACGGTGCCTTCGGGGAGGTTTTTGACGTTGCCGATTACATCAAAGCCTGTGGCAAGTTGTTTGACGGTATAGCGAAATCCGACGCCCTGGACTCTACCCTCAAATGTAGCACGTTTAGCAATCACGTCGGAATAATAGTGTAGCTTGTTGCATTATGCCAGTCTGACTCTAGGTGAATGTGTAATTACTTATTTTTTCCTCGGAGTAAGAGGGCATTCTGGGTTTTATGTGGCTGCGCACATGAACTCTTACCTGCTTGCATCTCGCCCTAAAACCTTGCCCGCCGCGATCGTGCCGGTAGGGGTGGGCTGTGCTCTGGCGTATCGTCTGACTGGGGAGTGGCATGGCTGGCTGGCGTTTTGCACGCTGATGGCGGCTATCTGGATTCAGGTAGCGACGAACTTTTTTAATGATGCGATTGATTCCCAAAAAGGAGCGGATACGGATGCGCGTTTGGGGCCGGTCAGGGCGACGGCTTCAGGCCAACTCCCAGTGAAAACGGTTTATATTGCGGCGCTGGTGTGCCTGCTATTTGCCGCGGCATTTGGCTTGCCTCTGTGTTTGGCTCGCGGCTGGCCGATGATTGCGATTGCGGTGCCCTCCTTTTATCTCACGTATGGATACACTGGCGGTCCTTTGCCGTTAGCATACAAGGGGCTGGGTGAGTTGTTTGTGATTTTGTTTTTTGGTCTGGTGGCAGTGATGGGCACGGTCTTTGTCCAGACGGGGGTTTGGTATCTAGAGGCTCTGGTGGCAGGTTTGGGTATCGGTTGTTTGTCGGCGGTGCTGATCTCAATTAACAACCTGCGTGATGTGGATGAGGACAGATCAAATGCCAAAAACACACTGGCAGTGAAGTGGGGCAGGGATGCTGCGCTCAATATTGTCTTGGTGATAAGTATCGTCGCCTACGCATGTGCTGTATGCTTGTTTGGTGCAGGCTTACACCTGCTCTATTTTCTGCCGGCATTGTTGCTTGGCGCTCTGATTATGGGCAGCATCTACAAACACCCTCCTGGAAAAATCTATAATAAGTTTCTCGCTATGTCTGCGCTTCAGTTGATTCTCTATGCGCTTGCGTTTACAGTGAATTGCAGCGCTTAGATTCAATGAAAAACAAACTTTCCATTCACCAGTATGTAATGCGCAGCAGGGGTTCGCTGAATGCGAAGTCGGTGCGTTGCGTTCATCGGGGTGCTTTGGTTCGGGTCGATGATGAGGGCGGTTTCGGATATGGCTGTATCCATCCGTGGCCCGAGCTGGGAGATGAGGATTTGGACCAAATACTGGCAATGCTGGCAGTGGGTGAACATACAGCCCTCAGCACCAGAGCTTTGCAATGTGCACAAGCGGATGCTGCGGCACGGAGGCGTGGTGTGAGCTTGTTTGATGGCCTTACGGTGCCACGTAGTCATGCTACGCTGATGATGGATGAGGCTGGTTTTCAGGCTGCTGTCGAGGCTGGTTTTACTACAGTGAAGGTCAAGGTTGGCAGAAACCCTGCGTTAGAGGCTGAATTTATTCGTGGGCAAGCGAGGCGGTTTCCTGAGCTCATGTGGAGGCTTGATTTTAATGGCTCACTTGATGCGGCAGCCGTTGAGTCATTGCTCGCTGATCTGGGTGAGCAGGTGCGCGATAAGATTGATTTTTTAGAGGATGCCTTTTTGCCGAATATCACGCCGTGGATTAATGCCTTGGGGCCTTATGACATTCCGATGGCTGTAGACCGTGAGGTGGAGGATGCCTGTGGTGGTTATGGGGTGGCGGTGATTAAACCAGCGGTCAATGAGCTGGAGCCTATCTTGGAACGTGCCTCGGATGAGGGTAAACGAGTGGTGATTACCAGCTATATGGATCACCCTGTCGGGCAGAGCTTTGCGGCGTGGGAGGCAGCTAAGGCATATCAGTCTTTTCCAGATGTCGTTGATACATGCGGGCTGATCACCCACGGTTTGTTTGAGCCGGATGAATTTAGCGCAGCCTTGGGCGAGCCTGGACCAGATTTCAACCCTTCGTGCGGCACGGGTCTTGGCTTTGACGAGTTATTAGAATCATTACCATGGAAACCTCTGAGCTGATATCTGCCGAGTTCTGGCAATCGGGACAATGCCACATCATGGCCAATCCGGGTGACGCGGCTGCGGTGAAGGAAGCTGGCTTGATGGAGTCGTGGCTTAAGCAGCAGCCGGAATTATCGCGGCATCTTCTGTTTGCTACCTCGGGATCAAGTGGTGGTCGGAAATGGGTGGCGCTTTCCCGGGAGGCCTTATTGACATCAGCGGCAATGGTGAACCGACATTTATCCGCTGGGGTAGATGATCGCTGGTTGATGGCATTGCCTGATTTTCACGTTGGCGGCATGGGTATAGGGGCCCGTTGTTATGACGCTGGCAGCGAACTTGTGAAGCTGAGCGGTAAATGGGATCCCGAATTATACTATAGCACAATGGCCTCTGAGGATATCAGCCTATCATCTCTGGTGCCGGCACAGTTGTATGATCTTGTGCAGCGTGAATTACGCGCACCTCAAAGCTTGCGCGCTGTATTGATCGGCGGTGGGCGCTTAGGTGATGCTGTCTATGAGCGGGCAGTGGAGCTTGGCTGGCCGGTCATGGAGACCTATGGCATGACGGAGACGTGCTCTCAGGTGGCTACCACATCTTTAGGAAGTCGCGATTTGAAAATTCTACCAGACTGGCAGGTCAAGACGATCGACCATGACCGCTTGAGCATTAAAGGTGATGCCTTGCTGACTGGCTACGTGATCTGTGATGGCGATACATGTCAACTTGCTGATCCCAAGCAAGACGGTTGGTTTGTCAGTGAGGATGTTGCTGAGCTGGAAGCGGGTAAGATTTCTATCAAGGGGCGGATGGATCGCTGTGTGAAAGTACTTGGTGAATTAGTCAACCTCTCTGAGCTGGAGGCAAAAGTAGAGGCGGCAGCAATGGGAAGATTGCCATCGGGCAGTATGGCCGTCGTTGCATTACCAGACTCGAGGAAAGGCTATCAGCTCATTCTTTGTAGTGAGGAATCGTCCGATTTAGAGCCTTTGCGTGAGGACTACAACCTGCAGTGTCACCCTGTTGAGAGACTCGATGGAGTATGTGTCGTACCGGAACTCCCGCGCAGTCCCCTTGGTAAGGTTCGCCATGGCTTACTAGCAAGCAAGGTAACAGACCAACTAAAACAAATGAAACAAATGAAACAAAACGAGCGTTGACTCAGTTGGGCACAATATCCTAGGTTTGAACAACCTACAATTTATAGAGTGAAAAAGCTCTTTTATGTGGCTCTGACATCACCCAACCTATCTTTGTGAATATTTTTAAATCTCGTCTTCGCTCTCTTTGTTCGGTCATCGCTTTTTCATCTGCGGTAATACTTATTTCAACTACTGGGTGTGTCACCCTTCCCAAGGCGCCTAGTGGCCAGGAGCTTCTCAACACCAGCCTGCCGAATTCGGACCAGGTTAGAGAGCAGTGGGCATCTCGATCCAAGAAAGGTGGTGTTGATTCCGCTTGGATCAAGTCCTTCAGAGACCCCGCTCTTGAGTCTTATATTGGCGAGGTAGTCGCTGGCAACATAGAGCTAGGCGCAGCCCTTCATGCAGTAGAAGCTGCGGCTGGCAGCGCTCGCCAGGCGGGTGCCTTGCTACGGCCTCAGCTCAATGCGGCCGGTATGGTAAATCATCTTGACCGCTCCGGAGGTGACAGCAGTGACAGCTCTGATCTGAGTGCCCAGCTTTCATGGGAGCTAGATCTCTGGGGCAGGGTGCGCGCAGCGCGTGCCGCAGCAGGGGCTAATTACCGAGCTACGGAAGCCGAGTACCAGGATGCCCGCTTGTCACTGGCAGCGGTGGCAGCCAAGGCATGGTATCTGGCCACTGAGACATACCAACAGCTGGAATTCGCCAGAGAGATTGTCAACATTCAGCAAAAGCGCCTCGATCTGGTGACCATTAAGTTTGAGGAAGGTGAGCTCAGCCCGAAGGAGAAACACCTCGCTGGTGCGGATCTCAACGCAGCCAAGGACCGGCTTCAGCAGGTGTCCCTCGCGCACCGTAACGCGCTGCGCACGCTGGAAGTTCTCGCCGGTAGATATCCCGCGGCCAAGCAACAGATAGCGCGGCGCTATGTGCCCGTTCCTCCTTCAGTACCTGCCGGGGTTCCTTCAGCACTCATTGAACGCCGCCCGGATCTGAGGGCCGCCGGTGAGCAGGTTGCGGTCGCCTTTAATCTGGTGACGGAGGCCAAGGCCGCGCGCCTGCCGCGTATCAGCCTGACGGCTGCTGCGGGACGTTCCAGTAATGACCTTCTTGACTTGATTGACCAGGGCCCGGGTTTCTGGAGCGCGGGCGGGAATTTCATCGCGCCTATTTATCAGGGTGGTGCGCTCAAGGAGCAGGTGGTCATCAGAACTGCTGAGCAGAAGGCGGCACTATCCCTCTTCGGCCAGAAGTCACTCAACGCCTTCAATGAGGTGGAGACAGCACTCGACGGCGAGGCCATTTTCAGGAATCGGGAGCGTTTCCTCAAGGGGGCTTTGGATGATAACCAGAAGGCGCTCGATATTGCCCAGAAGCAGTTTGATGCCGGCAAGCTCGACTTGCTCAGTGTGCTCCAGATGCAGGAGCGTGTTATCTCCTCCAAGATCGCCTGGATTAATATCCGCAGCATACGCCTCGCCCAGAGGATCGAGCTTCACCTCGCCCTTGGGGGTAGCTTTGAATAGTCACTCATCTTCCGTCCTTGCCCAGTCATCCCATTATAGTTCATCCATCATCCATTATCTGTCACTTGCTCTAACAAAGAAACCATTCACTATGAAAAGAACATTCAAGATCCCGCCAGCAGCCACCCAGGTGCTAACCACCTCACTGAAAGCACTCGCCACATTGAGCGCCATTCTTGCCCCGGCACTGTTCACCGCCTGCGGTGACAAGGAAACTGCTCCGGAAAAAAATTACGTGCGGCCTGTAAAGGTGGTGGAGATTGATTCCTCCACGATGGAGAGAATCTATGAGTTCCCCGGCCAGATCCAGGCGGGCCAGCAGCTAGACCTCGCTTTTGAAGTGCCCGGTAAGCTCACCACCATTAATGTGAAGGAGGGTGACTTCCTCAAGAAGGGCGAGCTTGTGGCGACTCTTGATACACGTGACTACCAGTCCACGCTCAACTCCGCCAAGGCGACTCTGGAGGAGGCCAAGCTGGAGCGGGACCGTAACCAGAGGCTCTTTGACCAGCAGGCAGGATCCAAGGAGGCGGTGGAGAAGTCCATCCGCACAGTACAAACCGCGCAGGCGAGCTTCGACAAGACAAAGAAGGCCTTTGAAGACACCAGTCTGAAAGCTCCCTTCTCAGGGGTGGTGGCGAAGGTCTTTGTCGATGATTTCCAGAACGTAAGTGCTAACCAAGACATCGTGGTGATGCAGGATACGACGACTTTTGAAGCGGTGATCGATATTCCGGAGACTCTCTGGGTGCTCGCCAAGCCAGGCTTGAGTAACGAGAAGCGCACCAAGCGCTCCCGTCCGGAGATCCGCCTCACCGCACTTCGCGGGGCGAGCTTCCCGGCAAAGATTTCCGAGACCTCCATGCTCGCGGACCCGAAGACGCGCACTTTTCAGGTGACGCTCACTTTCTCTCCACCCGCGGATCTCAACATCAGCCCGGGGATGACGGCTGCTGCGGTTATTCACTGGGCAGGCGAGGCACCGGGAGGGACAGCCATGTTCACCGTTCCGGTGGGCGCAGTTGGCTTTGATGATGCGGGCAAGGCCTACATCTGGAAAATCGACGAGGAGAAAATGACTGCCGGCCGCGTGGAAGTCCAGGCGGGTGAGGTGACTGATGGCAGCATCGGTATTTCCGGTGAACTCACAGTGGGGGATATGCTGGCGGCGTCCGGCATTGCCCAAATACGTGAGGGCATGGTGCTGAAGCGCTGGCAGCCCTAAGTGCCCATTGAAGCCACCTACTCATCCATTATTTCCGTCCCAATGAATATTGCAAAGTTTAGTATCGAGCGAAAGACAATCACCCTGGTGCTGACAGCGGCGCTCGTGCTTGGAGGTGCCATTGGCTACCAGAACATGAGCCGCCTTGAGGACCCTGAGTTCACCATCAAGGATGCTCTGGTCATCACCCCCTATGCCGGGGCGACTGCCCGTGAGGTGGAGGAGGAGGTCACTGATGAGATGGAGGTGGCCGTGCAGAAGATGTCCCAGCTGGATGAAATCCAATCCCGCTCTGAGCGTGGTCTGTCAACCCTGACGGTCACCATGCAGGACAAGTATGACAAGTCCTCGCTACCCCAGATCTGGGACGAGCTGCGCCGTAAGGTCAATGATGCCCAGAAGAATCTGCCACCCGGTGCGGGCCCGTCGATCGTGGTTGATGACTACGGTGACGTCTACGGGGTGTTCATTGTTTTCTATGGTAAGGACTATAGCTACGCGGAGCTCAAAAAAGTCACCGACATGCTCCGGCGTGAGCTCTTGCTCGTTGAGGATGTTGCCAAGATCGATAGCTTCGGGGAGCGCAGGGAGGCGGTTTACATTGAGCTGGATCGTGACCGCATCGCCCAGCTCGGGGTGCCTCCTGCGATGATCATTAGGGAACTGCAGTCCAAGAACCTGGTCAGTGACGCGGGCAGGGCCAAGGTGGGTTCTGAGTTTATTACCCTGAACCCGACCGGGGAATACACCACGGTGGAGGACTTTAACGGCTTGCTGCTCAACGCGGAGGATAAGCAGTTCTACCTGCGGGATGTGGGTAGAGTGGTGCGGGGCTATGTCGACCCTTATGACAGTGGGATTCTTTATGATGGCAAGAATGCCATTGGGCTCGGTATTTCCACGGTGTCAGGGGGTAATGTGGTGACCATGGGTGAGGCCCTGAAGGCGAGGCTCGCGGAACTTCAGACCGAGATCCCGCTAGGGGTCAAGGTAGGCGTTGTTTCCCTGCAGTCCGAGGCGGTTAACATCGCGATCAAGGGTTTTGTGGTTAGTTTGTTAGAGGCAGTGGCGATTGTCGTTGTGGTGTTGCTCTTTTTCATGGGCGCGCGCAGTGGCCTGCTCATTGGTGCGGTGCTCACGATCACCATCATCGGGTCCTTGTTCTTTCTTGAGCGCATGGGCGTGGCCCTTGAACGCATCTCGCTGGGAGCACTCATCATCGCGCTCGGCATGCTGGTGGATAATGCCATCGTGGTGGTTGACGGTATCCTAGTAGGGCTCCAAAAAGGTAAGAAGGGGGTGGATGCGGCAATTGATGTGGTCAAGCAGTCCGGTATCCCTCTATTAGGTGCCACAATTATCGCCATCATGGCCTTTGCTGCGATTGGTACTTCACAGGACTCCACCGGTGAATTCTGCCGCTCGCTCTTTCAGGTGATCATGGTTTCGCTTCTACTCAGCTGGGTGACGGCGGTGACACTTACGCCACTGCTCGGGACGATGTTTCTCAAAGGACCCAAGGCGAAAAATGATGCGAATGATGATGCAGGAGAGGATGCCAAGGATGAGAGCGAGAAGGATCCATACGATACCGCGTTCTATCGCCGTTACCGTGGGCTGCTTTCCACCTGTATCCGCTTCCGCTGGATTACAGTTGCTGCGGTGGCTGGGATCTTCATTGCCGCTGTGTTTGGCTTTGGATTTGTGAAGCAGAGTTTCTTCCCGCCATCGACACGGCCGCAGTTCATGGTCGATCTCTGGCTTCCCCAGGGCACTCACATCAATGAGACCGAGGCTAAGGCCAAGGAGCTCGAGGCAGGTGTCAGGAAGATGGAGGGCGTTACCCACGTTTCCAGTTTGATTGGCAAAGGTGGATTACGCTTCCTGCTGACTTATTCGCCGGAGCGCACGAACTCCGCCTACGCGCAGCTCTTGGTGGATGTTGAGGACGCCACCCAAGTGGATAAACTCATCCCGGAGATTGATGCCTACATTAAGAAGAACTTCCCAGCCACCCTTGGCTATGGCTATAAGTTCGAGCTCGGCCCCGGCTCTAAGGGCAAAGTCCAGGCGCAATTCATTGGCTCGGATAGTGACGTGCTGCGCAATCTTGCCAACCAGGCCCGTGACATCATGGAGGCTAACTCCAAGGCCAAGGCGGTGCGGACGGACTGGCGCCAGCGCGCCAAGGTGATCCGGCCCGTGGTCATTGAGGAACAGGCCAATCTCATGGGTATTGATCGCAAGGAAATTGCCGATGCGGTCAGGCGTGCATTCCAGGGTCAGTCGATCGGGGTTTATCGTGAGGGTGACTTGTTATTACCCATGATCATGCGCGCTCCTGAATTTGAGCGGGATAGCATTGACTCACTGCGCAGTATCCAGATCTGGAGCTGGTCTGCCCGCCGCCACATTCCGATCATGGAGGTCGTATCCGGCTTTGAGACCAGCTACGAGGATGAGATCATCATTCGCAAGGACCGGAAACGTACGATTACCACCTTCTGTGACCCGGCATCGGGAACGGCGAATGAGTTGCTCGCGGAGCTCATGCCCAAGATTGAGGAGATCGAGCTGCCTGATGGATATAAATTACACTGGGCTGGTGAGTATGAGGACTCGGGCGAGGCCCAGGGATCTCTGATGGCAAGTATTCCGGTGTTCATAGGCCTCATGATTCTCGCTACGATTTGCCTGTTTAATAACCTGCGCCAACCTCTGGTAATCTGGCTCTGCGTGCCGCTGGCACTTATTGGTGTTTCCGCGGGTCTGCTATCCACCGGCCAGCCATTCGGCTTCATGGCGCTACTTGGTTTCCTGAGTCTTTCCGGAATGCTGATCAAGAATGCCATTGTGCTTATTGATGAGATCAATGCCCAACTTGCCACAGGAGCCGGCCCGATGGAGGCTATCCTTGCCTCGGGCGCGAGCAGATTGCGTCCCGTTGCTATGGCGGCTTCCACCACAGCACTCGGTATGCTGCCACTGTTTTTTGACGCGTTCTTTGTCTCTATGGCAGTGACCATCGTCTTTGGTCTGGTGTGCGCCACCGTGCTGACGATGATTGTGGTGCCGGTCTTTTACGCGATCGTTTACCGGGTGAAGTAACTTACTTACCATGTTCGCTTCAAAGCAATTTTCCAACAAAGCAGGGCGTCACACCCTACTGCTGGTTTGCCTGCTTGTCACTATGGTTTGCCTGCCGTTGCTCGAGCACTTGCCCATTGGCCGTATTTTACTCAGTGTTTGGTTTCTGCTGACTTCCGGCGTGTTGCTTGCCTCCTTCTCCGGCAAAGGGCGCCAACATCGTATCCTGCTGCTAGCGGGGGGGATTTTTTCTGCCCTGCTGTTGGCTAATCTGGTGATCCAATCAGCGGGCTGGAGCTCGACCGCGTTTCAGATGATCGCTTTCCCGTATGGCCTGATCTTTCTCTCCTGGGTCACCGGGCTACTGCTCTATTCCATCTTTCAGGCGGAGCGAGTCACACCCGATCTCATTTCCGGAGCTGTCGTCGCCTACTTGTTACTCGGCATTTGCTGGGGTGGGCTCTACTCGTTTATTGAGCTGACTCAGCCTGGCTCGTTCTCGTTTTCAGGTGAGGGTGGTGAGGAGCTTTCCTCCCTGTTTTATTTCAGCTTTGTCACCCTGACGACCCTCGGCTACGGGGATATCTTGCCCTTGAGTAAAATCGCCCGAACCAGCGCTTACCTTGAGGCAGTCACGGGGGTCATGTTCACGGCTATTCTCATCGCCGGTCTGGTGGGAAGCGTTCGCATGGGTCGAACGAAGGGCGAAGACTGAGCCGGCGGCTGGTGCGTGTGAAATAAATGAGTTCGTCGAGGTGTGGTGCATGATGGGGCTGCATGATTGTTCGCCATATTCTCAAATCGAGTCTGTTAGGCG